>JBEIHT010000062.1:0-14061 GCA_040381155.1 Aphanothece sp. | reverse complement strand
TGATCGGCAGGGCGGTCATCGAGCCCTTGCCCATCGCATCGCTCAGCTTGGCGGCCCGCTCCAGCAGGCGCCAGAGGCCATAGAACACGTCGCCGGGGTAGTCCTCACGACACTGATGGCGGCGCAGCAGCAGCGACATCTGGCGGTAGGCCTGGGCCTGCTTGGTGAGGTCGTCGTACACGATCAGCGTGGCCTTGCCCTTGTACATGAACGACTCGGCGATCGCCGCGCCGGTGTACGGGGCCAGGTACTGCATCGCGGCGGCCTCGGAGGCGCCGGCGGCCACCACCACCGTGTAATCCAGGGCGCCGCGCTCCCGCAGCACCTCCACCACGTTCGCCACCGAAGCGGCCTTCTGGCCCACGGCCACATACACGCAGACGACGTCTTCGCCCTTCTGGTTGATGATCGTGTCGATCGCGATCGCGGTCTTGCCGGTCTGGCGGTCACCGATGATCAGCTCGCGCTGGCCCCGGCCGATCGGGATCATCGCGTCGATCGCCGTGATGCCGGTCTGCATAGGCTCATGCACCGATTTGCGCTGGATGATGCCCGGCGCCATCGATTCGATCAGCCGTGTTTCGGTGGTGGCGATCTCGCCCTTGCCGTCGATCGGCAGACCCAGCGAATTCACCACCCGGCCCAGCATGGCGTCGCCCACCGGCACGGCGGCGATCTTGCCGGTGGCCTTCACCGTGCTCCCCTCCTGGATGCCGCGGCCTTCGCCCATCAGCACCGCACCCACGTTGTCGTCCTCCAAGTTGAGGGCGATGCCTTCGGTGCCGTCCTCGAACTGCACCAGCTCACCGGCCATCACCTGCTCCAGGCCGTAGACGCGGGCGATGCCGTCGCCGATCTGCAGCACCGTGCCCACGTTGCTGACCGAAACCGACTTGTCGTAGTCGGCGATCTGCTGCTTGAGGATGGCGCTGATCTCGTCGGGGCGGATGGAAACCATGGCGGGAACTCCCCGGTGGGGAGAGGCGGAAAGAACGGGGGACGGAGGGGGAGGGGGGAGGACCTGCCGGCGGGCCGGGCGGTCCGCTGGCGATCAGGAGGCCCGGGCCAGGGCCAGGCCGAGGCGACGCACCTGGCCGGAGAGGCTGGCGTCGATCACCTTGGAGCCGACCCGCAGCACGAAGCCGCCGATCAGGGCGGGATCAACCTGCAGGTCGATCTCCACCTGTTCGGTGCCGGCCACGGCCTTCACCTTCTCGGTGAGGCTGGCCTGCTGCTCGGCACTCAGCGGTTCAGCCGAGGTCACCGTGGCCAGGGCGATGCTGTTCTGGTCGCGGTAGAGCTCCAGCAGCCGCTCCAGCACCGCATCGAGATAGCCGATGCGGCCTCGGTCGGCCAGCAGCTTGAGAAGGTTGAGAAACGTGGGCGAGAGCTGCTCGCTGAACAGCTTGGTGAGGGCCAGCTTCTTGTCCACGGTTTCCAGCACCGGCGAGGCCATCGCCGCCCGCAGCTCGGGCGACTGGCGCCAGAGGCTGAGCAGCTCGCGGGCCTGGTCCACCACCACGGTGGTGTCGCCACTGGCTTCGCTGATCTGCAGGAAAGCCTCGGCGTAGGGGGTGGTGATCGTATTGAGCAGTGGCATCAGCCGTTCCCCAGCGATTGGATGGACTGGTCGATCAGGCGGGCCTGGGTGGAGGCATCCAGCCGACCGGGCAGGGAGGCCAGAGCCTTCTCGATCGCCAGGCGGGCGGCCTCGCGGCGCAGCTGGTCGCTCACCCGCGAGGCTTCCGACTGCAGATCGGAGGCGGAATCCTGCTTGATGCGGGCCATCTCCTCCACCGTGCGCTTCTCGCTGTCCAGGCGGATCGCCTGGGCGCGGCTGACGCCATCGGCACGGATGCGCTCGGCGCGGGCCTGGGAGTCGGCCAGTTCCTTCTGGGCGGCGGCGAGGGCGGTGCTGGCGCTTGCCAGGCGATCCTCCACGTCCTTCAGGTCGGCCAGGATCGCGGCGCGACGGCGCTCGAGAATGCCGCCGAGGAAGCCGCGCAGGAAATACACCAGACCGGCGATCACAATCGCCAGGTTGATGATGTTGGTGTCGAACGGGTTGAGATTGAGGCCGAAGCCTCCGCCGTGCGAGGCCAGTAAGGGGGTGAGGGAATGCATCATTGGGCGGCCAGGAGACGGGCGACGATCTGATCGGCGAGCTTGCTGGCATCGCCCGTGAGCGTGGCCATGGCGGCGCTGCGCTGGGAATCGATCTCGCGACGGGCCTGCTCACGGCTGGCGATCGACTCGGCCTGGGCCAGGGCCAACGCCTCGCGATACAGGCGGTCGGATTCCTGCTCCGCTTCCACCACCACCTTCTGGGCCTGCAGGCGGGCGTCCTTGAGCTGCTCGCGCAGGTCGGATTCCAGCCGCTCGGCCTGGGCCAGCTTCTGCTTGGCCTCGGCGCGGGTTGTGTTGATGTAGCCCTCCCGGTCTTCCACCGCCTTGCCGACGGGCCGGAAGAACAGGCTGTTCAGGATGAAGGTGAGGAGCACCACCTGCAGCGCCATCAGCGGCAGGGTGGCGTCGAGGTCGAACAGACCTCCCTCGGGCGCGCCTGCTTCGGCGAGCAGTAACCAGCTGGTCATGGGGCTGGGGGCGGGGCTGGGGGCGGAGTGGAGCGGAAAGTCAGGCAGGGGAGCTGGCCGGGGGCGTGGGGGGCCGAAGCGCCCCGACACCCCCGGTCAGGCCTCAGCCCGCGAACGGGTTGGCGAACAGGAGCACCAGGGCGACCACCAGGCCGTAGATGGTGAGGGCCTCCATGAAGGCCAGCGAGAGCAGCAGGGTGCCGCGGATCTTGCCTTCGGCTTCGGGCTGACGGGCGATGCCCTCAACAGCGCCGCCGGCAGCGGTGCCCTGGCCGATGCCAGGACCGATGGCGCCGAGACCGACGGCGAGACCAGCGGCGACGACGGACGCGGCGGAAGTGATCGAATCCATGGGGGGTAGGGGAGTGATGCGCCGGTGAAGCGCTGAACGAACCGGGATGTGATGCCTGCGCCTGGGACACCTTCAGGAAGGTGGGCCCGGAACCAGCCGGACCTGCGCGCAGAGAGTTTGCCAGACCGGGGTCCCGGGCCCGGCGGCAGGGCTCAGTGGTGCTCTTCGTGCACCGCTTCGCCGATGTAATAGGCCGCCAGGGTGGCGAAGATCAAAGCCTGAATCGCACTGGTGAACAGCCCCAGGAACATGGCCGGCAGAGGCACGATCAGGGGCACCAGGAAGGCCAGCACGGCCACCACCAGTTCGTCGGCCAGGATGTTGCCGAACAGACGGAACGAGAGGGAGAGCGGCTTGGTGAAATCTTCGACGATCTTGAAAGGCAACATGATCGGGGTCGGTTCCACGTAATACTCGAAATAGCGGAACCCCTTGCGGCTCAGGCCGGCATAGAAGTAAGCGAGCGACACCAGCAGCGCCAGGGCGATCGTGGTGTTGATGTCGGCGGTGGGGGCGCCGAGCTCTCCGCTGGGCAGGTGGATCAGCTTCCAGGGAATCAGGGCACCGCCCCAGTTGCTCACGAAGATGAACAGGAACAGGGTGCCGATGAACGGCAGCCAGTCGCGGTAGGCCTTCTCGCCGATCTGCTCACGGGCGAGATCGCGGATGTAATCCCAGAGGAATTCCAGCAGGTTCTGCACACCGCTGGGATCGCGCTGCATGCGGCGGGTGCCGATCACCACCACGGTGAGCAGGGCGGCGATCACCACCCAGGAGCTCAGGAACACCTGGCCGTGGATGCGCAGGTTGCCGAACTGCCAGTAAAGGTGTTGGCCAACCTCCAACTCGGCGAGGGGCAGGGCGAGGGGCGTCGGGAGCATCGGGGGAGGGACCTCGGGGGATCGGTCTCAGCCGTCGAGGACGGCCTGCAGGATCAGGGCGGGCTTGTAGAGCAGAAATCCCAGCAGGGCGGGGAGCAACTGCAACTGGGGAATGCGGGCGGCCGCGAGCACCAGGACGACGGGGACCAGCAGCTGAACCTTGCCGACCGACTTGCTGTCCACGCCGAGACGGGACACACTGCGGGAGAGCAGGCGCAGGTAGAGGAGCCCGGCGACCGAACCCACCAGCAGGCTGGCGGCGGTGGCGGGATCCCAGATCAAGGCGGTGACAGGCACCACCGCGGCGGAAACCCAGGCCGTGGCCAGGAGCAGTCTCCGCTGCAGGCGTCGGTAGTCCTCCATCCCGTTATCCCCGCTGGGGGGGCCGGAATCTTCCGAGGAAGCGGCCGGAGGAGGGGGAAGGGCAGCCGGGGGATCCGCCTGGGGTCCGTCCGTGGTCGCCGCGGGGATCGCGTCGTCCGGAACGGTGGTGAGGGCGGCCGGCAAGCGACGCGAATTCGTCTGGGCGCGTGGAGGTTATCACGCGCAGCGCCGCCCCTGGCGGGTTTTCGGCCCGCGCCGGCCGCTCAGGCCCGCACCGGCAGCAGCACCTGCGCCGCGATCAGCCGCCGCGCCCGCGCCGCCCGCTCGGCCGGGTCGCCCCCCTCGGCCAGCTCGCCGATCGCCGTGCCCGGCGGGGCCGCCTCCAGGGCCCGCATCAGGGCCAGGTCGCCCGGATCAAGGCTCAGCGGCTGCAGGTCGGGGCCCAGCAGCGAGGCCGAGGGCCAGCCCCAGAGGCAGCGGTTGCGCTCGCCGCCCGCCGCCAGCAGGGCCCCGTCATCGCCCCAATCCGCTGGGGCCAGGGGCTCGCGGGCCAGGAAGAACTCGAAATGGCTGATGTCCGGGTCGAGGGCCTCCACCAGCTCCCAGCGCTGCCGCGGCGGCAGGGCCCGGGCCCGCTCCAGCAGCTCTCCAGTCAGCAGACGCCCCGGATCCCACACCTCCGGATTGGAGAAGCCGGCGAAGCGCAGGCCGCCCGCCTCCACCAGGGCCAGCAGCCCCGCCAGGTCGTAGCTGGTCTCCTGGGGGTGGAGGTACATGTCGGCGAAGTTGGCGTCGGCGGCCGTGTCCAGCGCCCAGCGCTCCGCGTGGTGGCGCCGCAGCCGGTTCCGCTCCGGCAGCACCTCAAACAGCTGCCGCCCCAGCCGCAGCCCGTCGGCGCCCGTGCCCACCCCCATCAGCCCCAGGGCCCGCTGGCTGCGGTGGATCTCCCAGCGGCCGGCGTCGGCATACAGAAAGAGGTGCAGCAGGCCGCCGGGCCGCAGCAGGGCGGCCAGGGCCCGCAGCCCCTCCAGGGGCTGGTCGAGGTGGTGCAGTACGCCCACGGAATTGATGTAATCGAACGGCCCCTCCCCCGCCAGATCCAGCAGGCTGCGCTGCTCGATCCGCAGCTCCCGCACCCGGGCCGCGGCGCCGGAGCGGCGCGTGCGCTCTTGCGCCACCGCCAGAGCGCCGGCACTGATGTCCACCGCCAGCAGGCTGGAGCCGGGGTTGAGATGGCAGAGGTAGTCGCTGCTCACGCCGGTGCCGCAGCCCGCATCAAGAATCCGCCAGGGGCGATCGCCTCCCCCCGCCGGCCGCGGCGACAGGGCGCCGGCCACCGCCGCCACGGCGCTGTCCACGCACCAGCGCCAGTTGTATCCCGGCGGCGGGCCGTCCTGGAGCGGATCGCCGGGGTAGGGGAAGCGGTCGTAGAAGGCGCTCACCACCGGCGTGGCGGCATCGCTGGCGGGCTGGGTGGCGGGTGGACTGGCGGGCTCTGGGAACGGGCTGGTCATCGGGGGCGGGCGGCAGCGGCGGGCGACGGCGGCGGGCGGGGCGGCACGGAGCCCGGCCGACCATCCCACATCCCCCCCGGGGCGCCGCCACCAGTGGCTGACAGGGCTGCAAACATTTGTTCATGCGCTCCCGGGGGACCGAGGGGCCAGCCGTAACGTGCCGAAGCCCGGCCCGCTCCCGATCCATGACCGTGACCGCCAGCAGCGGCAGCACCAGGGTCGCTCCGCAGCTGTACGACACCCTGCCGCTCTCCAGCGTCCGTCAGGCGGAGCAGCAGGATCGCTTCCCCGATGGCGGCGAGCTCGCCAACCTGATCACCTTCTTCCAGAGCGGCCAGGCCCGGATTGCGGCCGCCCGCCTGATCAGCGCCAACGCCGAGGCGATCGTGGCCCGGGCCGCCAACCGCATCTTCGCCGGCGGCACCCCCCTCTCCTATCTCGATGCGCCCCTGGCCACCCAGGCCAGCGCCGCCGCCGCCGACGGCACCCCCCTGGCCACCGACCAGGCCGCCTTCCAGCGCTCGGTGCAGACCTTCACCGGCGCCGGCGCCCCCAAGCGCGGCAACGTGCTCAGCCGCCTGCTGGAGGGCACCGGCGGTGACGCCGACGTGCGCGTGGTGCTCCCCAGCGGCTTCACGCCGATCGCGGTGAGCCTCTACGGCACCGACCGGATGCGCAAATCCCTGCGCGACATGGCCTGGTTCCTGCGCTACGTGGGCTACGCCCTGGTGGCCGGCGACCCCAGCATCCTGGCGGTCAACACCCGCGGCCTGCGGGATGTGCTCGAGAAGGCCTGCTCCCTGGCCGCCACCAACGTGGCCCTGCAGGAGATGCGCGCCGCCTCCGCCGAGCTGCTCAAGGTCCAGCCCGAAGCGCGCCAGCTGGTGATCGACAGCTTCAACGTGCTGCTCAAGGAGCTGGAGGTGCCCACCCCCTCCACCCGCGCCCGCCTGGGCAGCCCGGTGAACCAGGGCCTGCAGCTGCCCGCCATCTATGCCCTCGCCGCCGAAGGCCGCCAGCGCTTCGTGATGAAGCCCGGCCTCTCCGGCCGCGAGAAGGCGGAGGTGGTGCGCGCCGCCTATCGCCAGGTGTTCGAGCGCGACATCGTCAAGGGATACTCCCAGGTGGTCTGCCCGGTGGAGGCCACCCAGTTCCGCCAGGGCCAGATCTCGGCCCGCGAATTCGTGCGCGCTCTGGGCCGCAGTAAGGAATACCGGCGCCAGTTCTACAGCCGCTTCTCCAACAGCCGGGTGGTGGAGCTCGCCTTCCGCCACTTCCTCGGCCGTGGCATCAGCTCGATCGAGGAGTTCCGCCGCTATTTCGCCATCGTCAGCGAGCAGGGTCTGCCGGGGCTGGTGGATTCGATCGTCAACGGCATGGAGTACGCCCGCGTCTTCGGCGAGGAAACGATTCCCTACCTTCGCGATCTCGGCGAGGAGGCCCAGGAGAGCGCCGGCTGGGGCTCCAACCGCAAGCTGTTCCGCTTCAGCGCCCCGTTCGAGGGGGCGCCCCAGTACATCACCCTCTACGCCTCCTACCGCCAGCCCTTCCCCGACCAGCACCCCTACGGCGGCGGCAACGATCCCCTCGCCCTCACCTACGGGGCGTTCTTCCCCTCCGGCACCGCCTCAGTGGCCACCCGGCCGGCCCCCTTCCGCTACGACGCCCGCCGCATCCTGGTGAGCAATGGGCTCTCCCAGCCCGGTCAGATGAACAGCGCCCAGTTCCGCAAGGCCGCCCCCCGGCGCGTCGGCCCGCGGGTGGTGCGGATGCAGCAGATCGCCACCGGCGGCAATTCCGTGCCCCGCCGCGGCGGCCAGCCCAGCGTGCGCGGCTCCGAATCCGCCACCCAGGGCGTGATCCGGGCGGTCTACGTGCAGATCCTCGGCACCGGCGGCTACGCCGGCGAGCGCAGCACGGTGGAGGAGATCAAGCTCGAGAACGGCGACATCAGCCTGCGCGAATTCGTGCGCCAGGTCGCCCGTTCCAACGCCTTCCGCCGCCGCTACTGGAGTGGCCTCTACATCTGCAAGGCGATCGAGGTGATGCACCGCCGCATCCTCGGCCGCCCCACCTTCGGCCGCTGGGAGATCGACGCCTACTTCGACACCGCCGCCCGCACGGGCTTCTACGGCGTGGTCGATCGCATGATCAACAGCCGCGAATACAACGACAGCTTCGGCGAGGACACCGTTCCCTACGAGCGTTTCGTCACCCCCGCCGACCGCAACGCCCGCCGGGTGCCGGCCCTGCGCCGCCCCCTCGACCCGAGCGCCACCGCCAGCCTCAGCCCCGCCACCCGGCCCGACGTGCGGACGCCCGAGGCGCTGCGCACCACCGGCAGCCTCACGCCCCGCAACATCCCCGGTCGCGGCCCGGTGGTGCGCGGCAGCTGGACGGCCGCGATCAGCGGCGGCCAGACCCTCGCCAGCCCCGAGGCGCTCCGCGCCGGTCCCGAGAGCCTGCGCCAGCCCCCCGCCCCCAGCCGTACCTGGGTGCCCGCCCGCAGCCCCAGCCCGGGCTTCACCCCCTCCGCCCGTCCCACCACGGCTCCGGTCGGCAGCCCCGCGGCGCCCGCCGCCCGCCTCTCCGCTCCGAGCGCCCCGGGGGCCTGGCGTGCGGCCGTGGGCAGTGGCTCGTTCTTCGGCACGGCGCCCGCTCCGGGCGATGCGATGGAGAAGGCCCTGCGCCCTGGCCAACCCCAGGGGTTCGCCCGTCGCGCCAGCATCGGCAGACCCGTGCGCCTGCTCAGCAAGCCCAGCGAGGGCCAGCTGAAGGAAGTGGTGGAAACCAGCTACCGCCAGCTGCTCAACCGGGTGCCCCTGGCGGCCGAACGGCTCACGGACGCCGAATCCCAGCTGCGCGATGGCCAGATCTCCGTGGCCGAATTCATCGCCCAGATCGCCGGCACCGACCTGTTCCAGCAGCGGCTCAACCGCATGGCGCCCCTGCGGGCCGCCTCCGCCGCTTACCTCACCCTGCTCGGCCGGGCCGCCCAGCCCGCCGAAGTGAGCCGTTTCCTCGCCACCCGCGGCAAGGCCGGACAGCAGGCCGCGATCGAGCAGATCCTCGGCAGCCTCGAATATGCCGAGGCCTTCGGCCAGGACAGCGTTCCCAGCCTGCGCGGCCTCAGCAGCGCCGACGGCATCCCCCTGACCACGGTGAATCGCACCGCCGCCCTCTACGCCGGCAACGCCGGCCTCAACCCCTCGCCGCGGGACGCCATCTGAGACCGCCGCCGCGACGGGGCCCGCCCCGCCCAGCCACCCCCGGCGAGGTCCGGGGGTTTTTCTATAGCGGCGCTCCACGGCGAAATCGACATCATTCGCAACAGCATTTACCCGGAAGCGCAGCCAAACCCAGGCGCACGGCGAAGGGCTGGATGTGAATAATTGCTGCGCGGCCAGGCTATGAAGAACTGCCGTCAAAGCCCTTGCCAGAACTGGGTTCTGCCGATCTGTCAAGCCGTGAAGAACTGTTACCGCCGCCCGGGCCGGCGCAGCCCGCTGGCACAGAATGATTCGGCGATCGGCTCCGCCGATACCCACCCTTCACCCACCGGATACCGGTCACCGGAAACGGCGACCGCTTGTTTCGAGGCAGAACTGCATGAGCATCGTCTCCAACTCGATCATCAACGCGGACGCCGAAGCCCGCTACCTCAGCCCTGGCGAACTTGACCAGATCAAGTCGTTCGTGGCCGGCGGTCAACGCCGCCTGCGCGTCGCCCAGGTCCTGGCCGAAAGCCGCGAACGCATCGTCAAACAGGCTGGAGGCGCCCTCTTCCAGAAGCGCCCCGACGTCATCTCTCCCGGCGGCAACGCCTATGGCGAGGAGATGACCGCCAGCTGCCTGCGCGACATGGACTACTACCTGCGCCTGGTCACCTACGGCGTCGTCGCCGGTGACGTGACGCCGATCGAAGAGATCGGCATCATTGGCGCCCGCGAGATGTACCGCGCCCTGGGCACCCCCCTGGAAGCGATGGCGGAGGCCGTGCGCGAGATGAAGTCCGTGGCCACCAGCATCCTCACCGGCAGCGACGCCGAGGAAGCCGGCTTCTACTTCGATTACGTCGTCGGCGCCCTCTCCTGAGGCCCAGCTCGCTCTCCCCACCGCTCCCGAATCTCAGGATCCATGCAAGACGCCATCACCAACGTCATCAACCAGGCCGACGTCCAGGGCCTCTACCTCGACGGTTCCGCCATGGGCCGCCTCGAGCAGTACTTCGCCAGCGGTGAGCTGCGCGTCAGGGCCGCCGCCACGATCAGTGCCAACGCTTCGGCGATCATTAAGGAAGCCGTGGCCAAGTCGCTGCTCTATTCGGACATCACCCGTCCGGGCGGCAACATGTACACCACCCGTCGCTATGCCGCCTGCATCCGCGACCTCGACTACTACCTGCGCTATGCCACCTACGCCATGCTGGCGGGTGACACCTCGATCCTCGACGAGCGGGTGCTCAACGGCCTCAAGGAGACCTACAACTCCCTGGGCGTGCCGATCGGCGCCACGGTGCAGTCGATTCAGGCGATGAAGGAATCCACCGCCTCGCTGGTGGGTCCGGATGCCGGTCGGGAAATGGCCGTCTACTTCGACTACATCTGCTCCGGCCTGGGTAACTGATTCCCGCCCGATTCCATCGTCCGAGGATCCATCCATGCGCCTGTTCAAGATCACGGCCTGCATCCCCTCTCCCGAGAAGGTGCGCAGCCAACGGGAGCTTCAGAACACCTACTTCACCAAGTGGGTGCCCTACGAAAGCTGGTTCGCAGAACAGCAGCGAATCATGAAGCAGGGCGGCAAGATCCTCAAGGTCGAGCTGGTCAGCGGCCGGCGCCAGCAGAGCTGCGGCAACTGAGCGCCAACCCGTTTCCCTCGCCCGGCTTCGGCCGGGCTTTTTTTTGGCTTTGCGGGGTCGACAAACCCGACCCCGGCACGGCTCAATGGATCATTCGAGCGATGCCGCGGACCCTTGTCCCCACCCCGATCGAGCTCCCGATCCGCCGCCGGCGCCGAGGCGGCTCCGCCCGCCAGCGGCCTGCTGCCCCTGCCCTGGGACCTCTGGCCCGCTGAGGGCCGCCTGCTGATCGGCCTGATCGGCCTCTGGAGCTTTGTGGGCCTGCTGGTGCTCACCTCCGCCAGCTGGTGGGTGGCGGAGCGGGAGATGGGCGACGCCGCTTACTACCTGAAACGCCAGCTGATCTGGATGGTGGCCAGCTGGGGGCTGTTCTGGCTGGCGATCCGCACCAGCATGCGCCGCTGGTTGCACATCGCCGCGCCGGCCCTGTTGATCGGCAGCCTGCTGGTGGCCGCCACCCTGGTGGTGGGCAGCACCGTGAATGGCGCCAGCCGCTGGCTCGTGCTCGGCCCGATCCAGCTGCAGCCCACCGAGCTGGTCAAACCCTTCGTGGTGCTGCAGGGGGCGGTGCTCTTCTCCCACTGGAAGCGCATCGGCAGTGATCAGAAGCTGCTCTGGCTAGGCATCTTCGGCGCCCTGATCCTGCTGATCCTCAAGCAGCCCAACCTCAGCACCGCCGCCCTGATGGGCCTGCTCCTCTGGTTGATGGCCCTCTCCGGCGGCCTGCCCCTCGCCCTGCTGCTCGGGGCCGCCGGCGCCGGCGGCCTGCTCGGGGCCGCCAGCATTTTGATCAACGAGTACCAACGGGCGCGGGTCACCTCCTTCCTCGATCCCTGGAAGGATGCCCGCGGCGATGGCTACCAGCTGGTGCAGAGCCTGCTGGCCATCGGCTCCGGCGGGCCACTGGGGGAGGGCTTCGGCCTCTCCACCCAGAAGCTGCAGTACCTGCCGATCCAGAGCACGGATTTCATCTTCGCCGTCTTCGCCGAGGAGTTCGGCTACGTGGGCTCGCTCATGCTCCTGCTCTTCCTGGGGCTGTTCGCCTACATCGGCCTGCAGGTGGCCGTTTCCTGCCGCAGCAACCAGCACAAGCTGGTGGCGATCGGGGCCACCGCCCTGCTGGTGGGCCAGTCGATCCTCAACATCGCCGTGGCCAGCGGCGCCATGCCCACCACCGGCCTGCCCCTGCCGATGATCAGCTACGGCGGCAATTCCCTGCTCGGCAGCCTGTTCGCCGCCGGGCTGCTGGTGCGCTGCTCCCTGGAGAGCACGGGGCTGGAAACCGCCCGCAGCCGCCGCCGTCGCGACCCGGCTGTCCCGATAGGCTGACCATCAGGCCGCTGCCGAACCGGCGATGACCAGCCTCCCGCTGCTGCTGGCCGACTGGGCCCGCAGCGGCGAACACCTCCTGCAGACCTCCCTGGCCAATCCCGGCCCGCTCACCCTGGGCCTGGTGTTCAGCGGCGGGCTGCTCACCAGCCTCGGGCCCTGCTCCCTCTCCCTGCTGCCGGTCACCCTGGCCTACCTGGCGGGTTTCAGCGCCCATGAGGCCGATGCCCTCGCCACCGCCGGGCCCGGCGCCCGCGCCGGCCTGCCCTGGCAGCGGAGCCTGGCCTTCGCCGCCGGTATTGTGTCCTCCCTGGTGCTGCTCGGCCTGGCCAGCGGCTGGTTGGGGCGGCTCTACGGCAGCGTGCCCGGCCTGGTGCCCCTGGTGGTGGCGGCCGTGGCGGTGCTGATGGGCCTCAACCTGCTCGGACTGCTGCCCCTGCGCTTGCCGGCCGGCCCCGATCCGGAGCGCTGGCGCCAGCGGGTGCCCGCTCCCCTGGCCCCACTGGCCGCGGGCCTGGCCTTCGGTCTGGCGGCCACCCCCTGCACCACCCCCGTGCTGGCGGTTCTGCTGGCCTGGATGGCCCAGAGCGGCCGGCCCCTGGTGGGCATGCTGCTGCTCACCGCCTTCGGCGCCGGCCAGGTGCTGCCCCTGCTGGTGGCGGGCACCGCCGCCGCCGCCCTGCCCGGCCTGCTGCGGCTGCGCCGGATCGGCAGCTGGGTGCCACCCCTGAGCGGCGTGGTGCTGCTCACCACCGGCGCCCTCACCCTGCTGGCCCAGCTGCCATGAGCGCGGCGGCCCCCTCCGCCCTGCGTCCCCTGCAGCGCCTCCTCGCCCTCCTCGCCGATCTGCGCCTGGCGATCGGCCTGCTGCTGGTGATCGCCATCACCAGCGGCGTGGGCACCGCCATCCCCCAGAAGGAGAGCGGCGCCTTCTACCACCAGCGCTACGACCCGGCCCCCTGGCTGGGCCTGCTGCACGGCGACGGCCTGCTGGCGCTGCAGCTCGACCACGTGTATTCCAGCGGTTGGTTCCTCGCCCTGCTCGCCTGGCTGGGCCTCTCCCTGCTGCTCTGCAGCTGGCGCCGCCAGTGGCCGGCCCTGCAGGCTTCGCTGCGCTGGATCGATTACCGGGTTCCGCGCCAGCTCAGCAAGCTGAGCGTCGCCGAAACCCGAACCCTGGCGGAGCCGGAGCGGGCCCTGGAGGCTCTGGCGGAGCTGCTGCGGCGCGGCGGCTGGCAGGTGCGGCTCCAGCCGGGTCGCCTGGCGGCCCGACGCGGGCTGGTGGGCCGCGTCGGGCCGCTGCTGGTGCACGCCGGCCTGGTGGTACTGATGGTCGGCGCGTCCTGGGGGGCGCTGGCGGGCCAGCGGCTGGAGCAATTCCTCGCCCCCGGCCGCGAACTGGAGCTGCTCGACAGCCGCGGCAGCTCCCAGGTGACCCTGCTGCTCGATCGCTTCGCCATCCAGAGGGATCCGGCCGGCCGTCCCGAGCAGTTCACCTCCGCGCTGACGCTGCAGCCGCCGGGGGCGGAGCCGCTGCGGGCGGAGATCAGCGTCAACCATCCGCTGCGCTATCGCGGCATGACCCTCTACCAGGCCGACTGGGCCCTGGCGGCGATCGAGCTGCAGCTGGGCCGCAGCCCGGTGCTGCCCCTGCCCCTCCAGGCCTTCCCCCAGCTGGGGGAGCAGGTGTGGGGGCTGGTGCTGCCCACCCGACCGGATGGCAGTGAACCGGTGCTGCTCAGCCTCAGCAGCGAGCAGGGCCCGGTGGAGGTGTTCGGCCCGGACGGCAACAGCCTGGGCCGGATCGTGCCCGGCGGCGAGCCTGTGGAGATCAATGGCCTGCCGATCCGGGTGCTGTCGGTGCTGCCGGCCAGCGGCATCCTGCTCAAGCGGGATCCGGGGGTGCCGCTGGTGTACACCGGCTTCGCCATCGCCCTGCTCGGCGGCGGCCTCAGCCTGGTGGCCACGCGCCAGCTGTGGGCGGTGGCCGAAGCCGGGGCGGGCCGCCTGCATGTGGCCGGCCTCTGCAACCGCAATCTCACCGCCTTCGCCAGCGAGCTGCCGGCCCTGCTCGCGGCGCTGGAGCGCCCCGGGGAGGGGGAGGCTCAGCAGGGCTGACGGCTGCCGTGGCTGACGCGCACCACGGTGTGCACGTTGCCGCGGCGGTTGAAGTCGGCCTCCAGCTGCATCCACACCGGCTCGCAGG
>JBEIHT010000061.1:0-14239 GCA_040381155.1 Aphanothece sp. | reverse complement strand
GGGCCCCTGTTCGCCCTGGCCGACGCCCCCGGGCCAGCGGAGATGGCGGCCGGCCAGGGCTCCCTCTTCGCCCCCGGCGACCCCGGATCGAGCGCCAACGCGGCCGGATCGGGCGATCCCCAGGCCGCCGCCGCCGGCCTCGATCCCCTCGCCCTGGCGCCCCAGAGCCTCTCCTTCTGGCGCTGGCCCAGCGCCCCTCACCAGGGCGCCGCCCTCTACCTCGTGATCGACCGGCCCGCCGATCCCGCCCCGCCCCTGCTCCTCTACGTGGGTGAAACCGGCCGGGCCGATCGGCGCTGGAAGGGCGACCACGACTGCAAGGCCTACCTGGCCGCCTACGGCGAAGCCCTCGCCGCCGCCGACCTGCCCGCCCGCCTCAGCATCCGCTTCTGGCTCGACGTGCCCGCCGCCATCGGCCCGCGCCGCGCCCTCGAGCAGGCCCTCATCCGCCGCTGGCTGCCCCCCTTCAACAAGGAAACCCGCGGCCGCTGGACCACCCCCTTCACCGCCGATCCCGACTGAATCGCGCGGAACGCCTGGCTACGATCACGGGTCGCCCGCCCGGCACCGGCCCATGGATTTCCTCGCCCCCACCAGCTCCGGCAACGCCCTGGACACCTGGGAGGGCGACACCCTGGCGGTGGGCCTGTTCAGCGACCCGGAACACCCGGGCCGCGCCCACCTCGCCCAGCGCTTCGGTGAGGAGCTCGAGCAGCACCTGCAGCTGCGCCGCTTCAAGGCCAAGCCCGGCGAGAGCGTCTGCATCGAGCGCCTCGGCCAGATCCCCTCCACCCTCGCGATCGTGGGCCTCGGCGAAGCCGCCGACTTCCACCTCACCGCCCTGCGCCACGCCGTGGCCAGCGCCACTCGCATCGCCTCCAAGGTGGGCTGCCGCCACCTCGGCCTGCTCATGCCCGTCGAGGGCCTCGGCGCCGCCGCCGCCGCCGCCGCCATGGCCGAAGCCGCCCGCCTCTGCCTCTACGCCGACCAGCGCTTCAAGAGCGAGGCCGAACCGCGCACCCTGCCGGAGCAGGTGTCCCTGCTCGGCCTCAGCGACGAGGCCGCCGAAGGGCTGGAGCACCTCGACGCCATCTGCGGCGGCGTTGAACTCGCCCGCCAGCTGGTGGCCGCTCCCCCCAACATCGCCACCCCCCAGGCCCTCGCCGATGTGGCCGCCGACATCGCCCGCGAATACGGCATGGAGCTCAAGGTGCTCGAGCGGGCCGACTGCGCCGCCCTCGGCATGGGCGCCTTCCTCGGCGTTGCCCAGGGTTCCGATCTGCCCCCCAAATTCATCCACCTCACCTACCGCGCCGCCGGCGATAACCTGCGCCGCGTGGTGCTGATCGGCAAGGGCCTCACCTTCGATTCCGGTGGGTACAACCTCAAAACGGCCGGCTCCCAGATCGAAATGATGAAGTACGACATGGGCGGCAGCGCCGCCGTGCTCGGCGCCGCCCGGGCCATCGGCCAGCGCCGCCCCGAGGGGGTGGAGGTGCACGTGATCGTGGCCAGCTGCGAAAACATGATCAGCGGCAACGCCATCCACCCCGGCGACATCCTCACCGCCTCCAACGGCACCACCATCGAGATCAACAACACCGACGCCGAAGGCCGCCTCACCCTCGCCGATGCCCTCGTCTACGCCAGCAAGCTCGAACCGCACGCCATCGTTGACCTCGCCACCCTCACCGGCGCCTGCGTGATCGCCCTCGGCGAGGAGATCGCCGGCCTCTGGACCAACAGCGACCTGCTCGCCGATGGCCTCCTCTCCGGGGCCACCGCCGGGGGCGAAGCCCTCTGGCGCATGCCCCTGCGCGATTCCTACCGCGAAGGGCTCAAGAGCACCCTCGCCGATTTCAAGAACACCGGCCCCCGCCCCGCCGGCTCGATCACCGCCGCCCTCTTCCTGCGGGAATTCGTGGCCAAGGGCATCGCCTGGGCCCACCTCGACATCGCCGGCACCGTCTGGAGCGACAAGCCCCGCGGCCAGGATCCCGCCGGCGCTACCGGCTTCGGCGTCCAGACCCTAGTGAACTGGATCTGCGACGGCGCACCGGCCTAGGTTAGCCGCCGCCGCTGCAGCGCCGATGGCCCTCCCCAAGATCCGTTGGTACGTCAAGGCCCAGCTCGGGGTGCTGCTCCTCCCGGCCGGCCTCTGCGTCTTCGGGGAGGCGGTGATCCGCAAGGCCTCCCAGCCCGATCGCGGCCCCTGGTTCTGGTACGGCACCCTCGGCCTGATCCTGATCAACGCCGGCGTGGGCCTGATGATCGAAAGCGGCCTGCTGCGCGGTTATCCCGGCCGGCTGCGCGACTGATCCGCCCCGGCCTCAGGCCGCCGCCACGCCGGCCGGGCAGGCCAGCGGCGCCTCCAGCTCATGGATCTGCCAATGGGCCCGTTCGCCACACTCCGCCAGGATCGCCTCGATCTGCTCCGCCGCCGCCGCCGGTGAGGCGTAGGGCCCGATGTAGCGGGTCTGCAGTCCGTCCCGGATGGTCAGCAGATACATACCCAATCCTTCCCGCGGGACGCAACCAAACTAGGGCTGGCGAACCGGCTTGACCAGGCCAGAGGCCCACCCTCAGGTGCTTTTCACCGGATTGGCGAGTTCTGCGCCTTTCGCCACCGGCGCCGCCTCCGTTTCCGGAAGCTGACGCGCCGCCGCCACGCTCTCCCCCCAAGGCACCGCGCTGCGGGCCCGTTTGCCCCACACCGCATCCAGCCGCCGATCGCGGCCGCAGGACCAGCGGTAGTAGCGGTACGCCACTCCGTTGCGGCGGGCGTAGTTCTGGTGGTAATCCTCCGCCGGCCAGAACTTGTTCAGCGCCTTGATCTCCACCTTGATCGCCGAGGCCGGCCGGCCCAGCTCCCGGGCCGCCGCCAGCACCGAATTGCGCGCCTCCACCGCCTGGTTGGCGCTGGTGGTGAAGATCGCCGGCCGGTACGACTCACCCCGGTCGCAGAACTGCCCGCCGCCATCGAACGGATCCACGTTGCGCCAGTAGGCCCGCAGCAGCTTCTCGTAGCGCAGCCGCGTGCTGTCGAATCTCACCCGCACCACCTCCCGGTGGCCCGTGCCGCCGCCCGACACCTGCTTGTAGCTGGGGTTGACCAGCTTGCCGCCGCTGTAACCACTGGTCACCTCCAGCACCCCGGGTAACACCTCCAGGTCGTGCTCCAGGCACCAGAAGCACCCCCCCGCCAGCACCGCCTCCTCCGTGGCGGCCCAGGCGGGCGCCGCCAGTCCGACAACCAGCAGCAGCGAGAGGAGCAGGGCGAGCAGGGGCCGGGCGGGGCGCATGGCGATCAGCCGGGGGCGGCGGCGGTGACGGGATCGGAGATGGGGAGCTGGTCGAGGATGGCGGCCGCGGCGCGGTCGGTGACACCGGGTTCCCCCAGCGCCCGCCTAAGCCGACCGTACCCCTCCAGCACCCGCCGCCGGGGCTCGCCGGCCGGATCGAGCAGGGGCTCCACCGCTGCCACGATCGCCGCCGGCGTCAGCTGGGCCTGCAGCAGCTCTGGCACCAGCCGCTCCCCCAGCACCAGGTTCACCGGCGAGATGTGGGGCACGTTGAAGCGCAGCAGATGCTTCGCCACCCAGGCGGTTGGGCGGCTCACCCGGTAGCCCGTCACCTGGGGCACCCCCCGCAGGGCCAGCTCCAGGTTCGCCGTGCCCGACTTGGTGAGCGCCGCGTCGGCGGCGGCGCAGAGGCTGGGCCGCAGTCCATCGGCCTCGGTCGCCCCCAGCACCCGCGCCCGCACCCCGGCCCTGGCCAGCGCCCGCCGCAGCGGCGCCTCAAAGCCCGCCTGGCCCGCCGGCACCAGCACCTCCAGATCCGGCTGGCGCCGCTGCAGCAGGGCCGCCGCCGCCGCCATCGGCGGCAGCAAATAGCGCAATTCCTGGTTGCGGGAGGCGGGCAGCAGCAGCAACACCGGCGTCGCCTCGCCGATCCCCAGGCGGCGCCGCGCCTCCGCCCGGCTGGGGGGCGTGCCGAGGGTGTCGATCAAGGGATGGCCCACCCAGGTCACCCGCGCCCCCCGCGAGCCGTAGAAGCGCGCCTCCTCCGGGAAGATCGCCAGGATCCGGTCGGAGAAGCCGATCAGCCGGGTGGTGCCCCCCTCCCCCAGCCGGAACGCCCACTCCTGGGGCGCGATGTAATACGTGATCGGCACCTGGGGGTAATGGCGCCGTAGGCGCAGGCCAAGATTCACATTCGCCCCCATGTAGTCGATCAGAACCACCCCATCGGGCGGGTTCTGACGCAACCAGCGCCGCAGCTTCGCCTGCAGCCGCAGGGTGGGCAGGATCAGCGGCAGCACCTCCCACAGGCCGATCGCCCCCAGTCGGGCGGTGTCGGCCAGCAGCCGGGCGCCCGCCCGCTCCATCCGCGGGCCCCCCAGGGCCACCACCTCCAGATCCACCCCCCGCCGGGAGGCCTCGCGATGCAGGGCCGCGATCAGCAGCGACCCCTGCAGATCGCCGGACACCTCGCCGGTGCTCACCAGCAGCCGGGTCATCCGCGCTGGGCCGGCAGCGGGCCCCGGCGGCCCGGACCGATCGAGGCCTCCAGGAAGCCGCAGAGCTCCGCCGCCGCCGCCATCAGCGGCTGCTCCCGGGCCCGGCGCAACGCCTCCGCCAGCACCAGCTCGCCCCGGTAGATCAGCTGCCAGATCTCCTGCAACTGGCGCAGTTGCGCCCCCCCGTCCTTCTCCGCCAGGCCGCTGCGCCGCAGCCCCACCCGGTTCAGGCCCCGCACCCGCCCCGGATGGCCCTCTACGACCATGAACGGCGGACAATCCCGGTCGATCCGGCTCATGCCCCCCACCATCGCCAGGCTGCCGATGTGCACGAACTGGTGAATGCCGAGCACGCCGCCGATCACCGCCCGGTCGCCGATCACCACGTGGCCCGCCACCGCCACCCCGTTGGCGATCACGATGCGATCGCCCAGCTGGCAGTTGTGGCCCAGGTGGCTGTAGGCCATCAGCAGGTTGCCGTCGCCGATCCGCGTCTGCTCCCCCTCATGGGTGGCGCGGTTGATCGTCACGCATTCGCGGATCGTGTTGCCAGCGCCGATCACCACCTCCGTCGGCGCGCCGTCGTACTTCAGGTCCTGGGGTTCGAGGCCCAGACAGGCCCCCGGGAAGATGCGGTTGTCGCGCCCCATCCGCACCCGCCCATCGATCACCACGTGGGGACCGATGCGGCAGCCCTCGCCGATCTCCACCTCCGGGCCGATCACCGCGTAGGGGCCGATCTCCACCCCGCCCGCCAGCCGGGCGCGGGGATCCACCAGGGCCGTGGGATGAACGCTGGTGGCCATCGCTGCGCTCGACATCCCTCAGTCCACCAGCGAGAACATCAGCTCACCGGAGCACACCAGCTGGCCATCGACCGTAACCTCGCCGCGCACCTTGCCGAAGCGCTGACGCTTGAGGCTGAGCAGCTCGCAGCTGATCCGCAGCTGGTCGCCCGGCACCACTGGCTTGCGGAAGCGCACGCCGTCGATGCCCGCGAACACGAACAGCCCCTTGGGCAGATCGGGCATCTGGGTGACGATCAGACCCCCCACCTGGGCCATCGCCTCCACGATCAACACCCCCGGCATCAGCGGCCGGCCCGGGAAATGGCCCTGGAACTGCGGCTCGTTGAGGGTGATGTTCTTGATTGCCACCGCCCGCTTGCCCGGCGTGTACTCGATCACCCGGTCCACCAGGGCAAAGGGGTAACGGTGCGGCAGCAGATTCATGATCTGCTCGCAACCCAGCAGCGCCGGCTCAACCGGGACACTGGGGGCGCTGAAGGCGCCGGCGGGCGGGGTGGTGACGGTCAAGGGGAATTCAGGCGGTCAGGGGAAGGCTGTCGGGGGAGGGGGCGGTGGCCAGGGCCGCCGCCAGGGCGGTGTGAAGTCCGTGGGAGCCGCGATAGGCGAACACCTGAGCCCGGGGCAGGCCCACAAGCGCCAGGTCCCCCAATAAATCCAAGAGCTTATGGCGCACCGGTTCATCGACAAACCGCAGGGGCGGATTCAGCCACTCCGCCCCATCGCAGACGAGGGCATTGTCAAGCGCCCCTCCCTGGATCAGTCCGGCAGCGCGCAGCTGCTCCACCTGTTCCCTGAAGCCGAAGGTGCGGGCCGGCGCGATCTCCCGCACAAACGACGCCGGCGTCAGGTCGAGGGAGAAGAGCTGGCGGCCGATCGCCGGCTGGGGGTACTCCACCGCCGCCGCCAGCCGCCAACGCTCGCAGGGGGTGAGGGCGATGAAGCTCAGTCCCTGGCGCAGCAGCAGCGGCTCCTCCGGCACGGGCAGGGGCGGCCGCTCCCCCAGCTCCTGCAACCCCGCCTCGGCGATCGCCTCCACCCACGGCAGGGCGGAACCATCCAGCAGCGGGATCTCGCCCCCCTCCACCCAGATCTCCGCCTGGCTGACGCCGCAACCCGCCAGGGCGGCCAGCAGATGCTCCACCGTCGCCAGACGGCCGCCGTCGAGGGCCAGGGTGGTGCACAGCTGGGTGTCGCACACCTGATCCGGCGCCAGGCACTGCAGGGGCTCGCCCGGCCGCTCCAGCCAACCCACCCGGTACCCCGGCCGCTCCGAAGGCTGCAGCCGCACCCGCGCCAGGGCACCGCTGTGCAGGCCCACGCCACGGCGCTCCACCGGGCCGGCGAGGGTGAAGGCCCGGCTGTAATCGTCGGGCCAGGCGGGAGCTGGGGAACCGGCGCCCACTAGAACTTCCAGCCCACGCCCAGGTTGAAGCGCCATTCGCCGGTGAAGTCCTGGCTGGCCACCTCCAGCCGCAGCGGCCCCACCGGCGTGGTCACGATCAGGCCGGTGCCCACCGAGAAGCCCTCTCCCGGTTTGAGCAGCAGCCCGCCGGGGTTGCCGGACACGTTCACCTGGGAGCCGAAGGTGGTGCCGCCATCGATGAACAGCTCGCCGCTGACGATGCTGAAGATCGGGAAGCGGTACTCGATCGTCGCCTCGCCGAAACTGCGGCCCACCCCCAGGTCGCAGTCGTAGTAGCCCCGCACCGAGTTGCCACCGCCCACGCAGAAGGCCTCATAGGTGGGCAGCGAGCCGATGTTCGTGCCCGCCGAGGCCTGGAAGGCCAGCGCCTGGCGGCAATCTTCCGTCTCGCCCGCCTTGGGCCGGCAGCCCTTGTAGAGCTTCAGCCAGCGCACCGGGATGAAGTGGGTGAAGCTGGCCCGCAGCCGGTTGAAGGTGGGTGAATCGGGGCCCACGGAGAAAAACTGCTCGGTGCCGAGGCTGAGGAAATTGCCGCGGGTCGGGTTGCGGGGATCGTCGAGGGTGTTCATCGTTGCCGCCGCCCGCACGCCCACCAGGTTGTTGCTGGTGGCGCAGTTGAAGGCCACGCAGATCACCGAATCGATCGGCACCTCGCCGCCGTTGCTGTTGAAGTTGTTGCTCGCCACCCCGTAGGGCTGGGAAGAGCCGGAAAAGTTGATCGGCCGCACCTGTTGGGCACTCAGGCCCAGCACCACGCTCCAGGGAACGCGCTTGTAGGGGTTGCCGCCATTGAGCGGCCGCACGAACTGGAGGTTGCCGCCCGCCCGCTGTAGCACCACGGAATTGCCGTTATAGTTGAACCAGTTCAGGGAATCGTCGGCATCGACGGCATCGCCAACATTATCAAAATTTCTTTCTGTAGGGTTGTTACTGCTGTTGATATTAAACGCTTTCTTAGAGTAGGCGTCGTTGATCTTTGAACCGGGAGGCTCATAAAACTGCGACGCGGTCAGGATGTTGCCGTTGCTCTGGCTCTGGAAGATCTGCGGCACATCCCGGCTGATGAACGCCTTCACCCGGAAGGCGGTGCGGAAGGGATCCCCCTTGATCCAGGGATCGGTGAAGGTGATGTCAAACAGGCCGCCGAACTGGCCGTAGGTGAAGCTGGTGGCCAGGTCCCAGGCGCGACCCAGCAGGTTGCTGTCCTGCAGCTGCACCTGGCCGAACACCCCCTGGCTCTGGCTGTAACCCAGACCGCCGGAGAGCGAACCGGTGGACTGCTCAACGATGCCCAGCACGATCGTCACCTGCCCCGGGTTGGCCGGCTCCGGCTTGAGGGTCACCTTCACGTCGCTGAACAGGCCGGTGCCGTACAGGCGCTTGAGGTCCTCCTCCAGGTTGCGGCGATTGAACAGCTGGCCGGCCTTGAGGGAGATCTCGCGGGTGATCACCCAGGGCTTGGTCTTGCCCTTGATCGGCTGGCCCTTGTCGTTGGTGGCGGATCCCTCCTTGGTGAGGAACTGCACCTCCACGCCGGCCACCGTGCCCTGCCGCACCGCCAGCTGCACCTCCCCCTCCGGGCTCACCCGGCTCGGCCCACTCACCCGGGCCAGGGAATAGCCCTGATCCGCGTACCACTTCTGCAGCTCCTCCATGCGCGTCTGCAGGGTGCGCAGGTTGAGGGTGCGGCCGAGATCGCCGGCGAAGGTCTCCTGCACCACCTGCGCCGGCACCTTGGCGTCCGGCGGATCGAGGCTCACCTTGCTGAGCACCGGGTTGGGGGTGGCGGTGATGATCAGCCGCACCCCCAGGGGGCTGTCCTGGGGCGCCATGCGCACGTCGGAGAACCAGCCGGTGGCGTAGATCGCCGCCAGGTCGGTCTTCAGGTCGCTGCGGGTCACCTCAGTGCCCGGACTGATGGTGAGCACGTCGTAGACGACCTGCTCCAGACGGGCCTGCTCGGGATGGCCCGCCAGGCCCTCCACCACGATCTCGCTAAGCAGCACCCGCGGCTCCTGGCTATCGGCCCGCGGGGTCGCCGGCTTGCCGCCGGGGCTGGGGGCCGGCACCGGGGCGCCCGCGGGGGGCTCGGCCGGCTTGCTGCCCGGCGCATCCCCGAGAGGGACGAAGGGATCCGACGAGGGCGCCACCGGCTCGGGGGTTGCGGGCGCGGTGGGTACGTCGGAGGTGGGTGCCGCTTGGGCAGGGGTTTCCCCAGCCGGCGCCTGGGCGATCGGGGCTGCGGCAGCGGCGGTGGGCGCCTCAGCCCGGACCGGGCCGCCGGTGAGCAACGCCAGGGCCAGCAGAGGCGCCCCGGCGGCCAGGCCTGGCGGGATGGCAGGGCGGAACGAGGTCGACCTGCGGAGGCGAGCGCCGGGCATGGGGGGTCTGCGGAGCGGCCAGGCCGCACATCGACGCAGACCTTACCGGCAGGCGCGGGGTTCGGGACAGACCCCTTGGACCCGTTTGAGGACCTCCCCGTAAGCCTCGATCACCCCGCCCAGGTCCTGGCGGAAGCGGTCCTTGTCGAGGATGCGGTCGGTGGCATCGGCGGTGGCCCGGTCCCAGAGGCGGCAGGTGTCGGGGCTGATCTCATCGGCCACCACCAGCTCCCCCTCCGCCGTATAGCCCAGCTCGATCTTGAAATCCACCAACTCCAGCCCCACCGAGGCGAACAGCTGCCGCAGCTCCCGGTTCACCAGCAGGGCCAGCTCCCCCAGCCGTTCGCGTTCCGCGGGGCTGAGCAGCCCCAGGCGCTCCAGCCGCGCCTCGCTGAGCAGCGGATCGCCCAGGGCGTCGTCTTTGTAATAGAGATCCAGCAGCGGCGGCTCCAGGGCCGTGCCCGCCGCGATCGGCATCTGGCGGCAGAGCGAGCCGGCGGCCCGATTGCGCACCACCACCTCCACCGGCACGATCCGCACCGGCCGCACCAGCATCCAGCGTTCGCCGTCGATCCCCAGGTAGTGGGTGGGCACCCCACGCGCGGCCAGATGCTCGAACAGCAGGGCGGAGATGCGGCAGTTGAGCGCCCCCTTGCCCGCCAGCTGGGCCTTCTTGGCGGCGTTGAAGGCGGTGGCGTCGTCCTTGAATTCCACCGCCAGCCGATCCGGCCGGTCGGTGGCATGCACCCGCTTGGCCTTGCCCTCATGGAGCAGGGGGCCAAGAACGGTGGCGGAGGGGGTGTCGGCGGTCATGGCGTCGGGGGGGTGGGTTCGGGGTTGTGGCCGCCGGGCGAGCGGGGGGAGCGGAGCTGGGTTTCCAGTTGGCGGCTGCGGGCCGCCGCCGCCGGATCCCGCCGCCGCAACCGCCATTCCCCATAGGCATCATCGAGGCGACCGCTCAGGCGCAGGCGGCGCTCGACCGCCCGGGCGCTGGGGGGATCGAGATCGGTCTGCTCATCGAGGATCTCCGTCACCAGGCTCCAGGCCCCGGCGGCGGCGGCCTGCTCCAGGGCCGGCTCCAGCAGCGCCTCGCGCTCCGCCGGCGGCAGGCCGTCGAACAGCCGCACCGCCCGCTGCAGCCGCTCCGCCCCGGCCACCCCGCCCTGGCCCGAGGCCAGCAGCAGCTCGGCCGCGGCCCGGCGCAGCCCGCGACCCTCCAGGTGATCCGCCAGCAGATCCACCGCCGCCCGACTGATCACCGTGCCATCCTCCCGCCGCTGGATCGGCAGCAGCAGGCCCTGGAGGGTGGCGGGATCGGAGGCGCTCAGCCGCTCCAGGGCCAGGGCGGCGCGGCGGTGATCCAGGGCGGCCGTGGCGGCCCGCCACTGCAGCAGGAGCCACTGCACCCGGCCGGCCCCTGGACCCGGCCCGTAGCGGCCCAGCACCTCCAGGGCGGCCTGGGGCGCCTGGCAGCTGAGCAGCAGGTCGGCGTTGGCCAGCACCACGGGCAGGGGCTGGGGGGCCGGATGGATCGCCAGCAGCCGTTGCCGCAGCCGCTCCAGCCGCAGCCGGTCGTCCTCCGCCAGGCTGCGGCGGCAAAGGGCGTCGAGCTCCGCCAGGTCGGCGCTGGCCAGGCGCGAACCGAAGTCCGCCTCCGAGAGGGGCGCCAGTGGAGCGGCGGCTGGCGTGGGGGCGGGAGCGAAGATCACCGGGCCCGTTCCAGCCGCCGGGGCCCCAGCCGCCGGGGCTGGGGCGATCAGGGCGAGGGCCGCCGCCAGCGACGCCGCCAGCGACGCCGCCGGAGTCGCCGCCACGGCCCAGCGTCCCAGGGCCCGCTGCCGCGGAGGCAGGTTCGCTGTCGCACGCACGGACACGGTCACCGACAATTACAGAGGCCCCTCGCGCGGGCGGCCCGAGGGAGCGCCCCCGGCCGCTCAACCTACCGGCGCCCGCGCTCCCTGGCTCCCCTTCCCCCCTCACGCCTCCCCACCCGCCGCCATGGCCCTCAGCCCCGCCAACCTCCCCCCGCTCGAGCGGATCCTGGTGGTCGGCGGCGGCGGCCGGGAGAACGCCCTGGGCTGGGCCCTGGCCCGCTGCCCCGGCGTCGAGGCGGTGTGGGTCAGCCCGGGCAACGGCGGCACCGCCGAGCTGGCCGGCTGCCGCCAGCTGGCGATTGCGGAGGACGACCCCGAAGCCCTGGCCGCCGCCTGCGCCGAGCTGGCCATTTCCCTCGTGGTGGTGGGACCGGAGGCGCCCCTGGCGGCCGGCCTGGCCGACCACCTGCGTGCCCGGGGCCACGCCGTCTTCGGCCCCGGCGCCGATGGGGCCCAGCTGGAGGCGAGCAAGCAGTGGGCCAAGGCGCTGATGCAGGAAGCCGGCGTGCCCACTGCCGCCCACTGGCCCGCCGACCGCCTGGAGGATGCCCTGGCGGTGCTGCAGGAGCAGAACCGGCCCCTGGTGGTCAAGGCCGATGGGCTGGCCGCCGGCAAGGGGGTCACCGTGGCCACCAGCGTCGCCGAGTGCGAGGCCGCGATCCGGGAGGTGTTCGCGGGCCGCTTCGGCGCCCCCTCCCTGGTGCTCGAGGAGTGCCTGAGCGGTCCGGAGGTGTCCGTCTTCGCCCTCACCGATGGCACCGCCATGGTGCTGCTTCCCCCCGCCCAGGACCACAAGCGCATCGGCGAGGGGGACACCGGCCCCAACACCGGCGGCATGGGCGCCTACGCCCCGGCGCCCCTGCTCGACGCCGCCGGCCTGGAGCGGGTGCGCCGGGAGGTGCTCGAACCCACCCTCGCCCGCCTGCGGGCCCGCGGCATCGACTACCGCGGCGTCATCTACGCCGGCCTGATGCTCACCGCCGACGGGCCGCGGGTGATCGAATTCAACTGCCGCTTCGGCGATCCGGAGTGCGAAACCCTGATGCCCCTGCTGGGCCCGGAGCTGGCGGCGGTGCTGCGGGCCTGCGCCGAGGGCCACCTGGACGCCGCCCCGCCCCTCAGCGTGCGTCCCGGCTGCAGCGCCTGCGTGATCGCCGCCGCCGAGGGCTATCCCGGGGAGGTGCGGCGGGGCGACCCGATCAGCAGCTCCGTGACGAGTGGCGACACCCTGCAGCTGTTCCACGCCGGCAGCCGCCGCGACGCCGATGGCACCTGCCGCACCGCCGGCGGGCGGGTGCTGGCGCTGGTGGCCCAGGCGGACGACTTCGACACCGCCTTCGCCCGCGCCTACGGCGGCCTGGAGCAGGTGGGCTTCGCCGGGATGACCTTCCGCCGCGACATCGGCCATCAGGTGCGCCGCCGATGAATGACTGGCGCGGCAGGCTGGCCCGCTGGTGGGCCGAGTTCAGCCTGCAGACCAAGCTGCTGGCGGTCGCCACCCTGGTGGTCAGCCTGCTGATGACCGGCATCACCTTCCTGGCCCTCAACGGGATCCAGCAGGATGTGCGGCTCAGCGACACTCGCTACGCCCGCGACCTGGGACTGCTTGTGGCCGCCAACGTCAACCCGCTGGTGACCCGCGGCGCCGACCGGGAGCTGGCCACCGTGGCGGAGCGCTTCTGGAGCTCCAGCCGCAGCCTGCGCTACATCGTCTTCGCCGATGCCGAGGGGGTGATCTACCTCGGCATCCCGATGGGCAACGGCGGCGCCTCCCAGGGGGACGACCAGCTGCTCAGCCGCCGCCTGGAGCTGCCGGCCGACCTGCAGAAGCGGCCCGACAACCCCCTGATCCGCCAGCACCTCAGCCCCGACGGCCAGGTCACCGACGTGTTCGTGCCCCTGATCGACGGCGATCGCTACCTGGGGGTGGTGGCCCTGGGGGTCAACCCCAACGAAACCGTCCTGGCCAGCTCCGCCCTCACCCGCGAGGTGACCGTGGCGGTGTTCATCTCGATCTGGGTGCTGGTGATCCTCGGCTCGGTGTTCAACGCCCTCACCATCACCCAGCCGGTGAAGGAATTGCTGCGGGGGGTGAAGCGCGTCGCCGGCGGCGACTTTGCCACCCGCATCGCCCTGCCGGTGGGGGGCGAACTGGGGGAGCTGCTGGAGGGCTTCAACACCATGGCCTCCCGGCTGGAGGCCTACGACGAGGCCAACATCGAGGAGCTGCAGGCCGCCCAGGTGAAGCAGCAGTCCCTGATCGCCACCATGGCCGACGGCGCCGTGCTGCTCGATGAGGAGGGTCGGATCGTGCTGGTCAACCCCACCGCCCGCCGCCTGTTCCGCTGGGAGGGCCGCAAGCTGGAGGGCACGGATCTGGAGAGCCAGCTGCCCGACCGCCTGGCGATCGAGCTCCACCCCCTGCTCAGCGGCCTGATCGCCAGCGAGAAAGACCTGGCCGATGTGCGCTGCAGCCTCGGCGAACCCTCCCGCACCCTGCGCATCGTGCTCCAGTCGGTGCGGGATGCCAGCGGCGAAATCCTCAAGGGCATCGCCATGACGATCCAGGACCTCACCCGCGAGGTGGAGCTCAACGCTGCCCAGAGCCGCTTCATCAGCAACGTCTCCCACGAGCTGCGCACGCCCCTGTTCAACATCAAGAGCTACGTCGAAACCCTGCACGACCTGGGCGACCAGCTGACCGAGGAGCAGCACCGCGAGTTCCTGGCCATCGCCAACGCCGAGACCGACCGGCTGACGCGGCTCGTCAACGACGTGCTCGACCTCTCCCGCCTCGAATCCGACCGGGTCTGGGCGTTCGAGCCGATCGAGGTGGCGCCGGCGATCGAGCAGACCCTGCGCACCTACCGCCTCAACGCCGAGGACAAGGGGGTGTCCCTGCACCTGGAGGCCGATCCCCAGCTGCCGCGGGTGATGGGCAATTGGGACCTGCTGCTGCAGGTGTTCGACAACCTGGTGGGCAACGCCCTCAAGTTCACCGCCCCGGGCGGGCGGCTGATGCTGCGGGCCTACCCCTGGCCCGACCATTGCCGCCTCGAGCCGGGCACCGGCCCCTCCAGCAACCCCACCTGCGCCCTCACCTCCCCCCTGCCGCGCCTGCGCATCGAGATCGCCGACAGCGGCTACGGCATCTCCGCCGCCGACCAGGAGCGCATCTTCGAGCGCTTCTACCGGGTGGAGAACGCCGTGCACACCGAGGCGGGCACCGGCCT
>JBEIHT010000060.1:0-14339 GCA_040381155.1 Aphanothece sp. | reverse complement strand
GCTCGCTGCCGCCGGCGCGCATCGTCAGCTCCTCCCGCAGCTCCTCCAGCTGCATCAGCTCCTGCACCTGCCGGCCCAGGGTGATCTCCTGCTCGTGGGAGAGGAGCGGCACCCGGCCGATGTCCCGCAGGTAGGAGCGCACCAGATCGCCGTCCACGGGCGGCAACTGCCGCACGGAGGCCGAGGATCCGCCCGACGACGGGGCAGCGGAGACAGGGGAGAGGGCGAGGACCACGGCTGGCAACATAACGGTGTGTAAAGCCTAACCTCAAGAAGTGTGAACACCTCTCAGGAACCCCCCAGGGAATCGGAAGATTTTGTAAGGAGAGCCCGCCTCAGGCCCCTGCCCTCAGCCAGGACACGAGCCAGGAGGCGGTGCGCAGGTAGATGAACACCCCCACCACGTCGGTGGCGGTGGCGATGAACGGCGCCGACATCAGGGCTGGATCCAGGCCGATGCGATCGAACAGCAGCGGCAGGGCCGCCCCCGCCGTGGCCGCCAGGGTGGTGATCGCCACCAGGCTCACCCCGGCCGCCCCCGCCACCAGCCAGCTGTGGGACACGTAGGCGGACCAGGGCACCACCACCAGCACCATCAGCAGGCCGAGCAGGGCGCCGGCCACCGCCTCCCGCCCCACCGCGAGCGCCGGCCCCAGGCTCTGGATCCGCTGGGTGCTCAGACCGCGGATGACCACCGTGGAGCTCTGGGCACCCACATTGCCGCCGGTGCCGATCAGCAGGGGGATGAAGGCGGCGAGCATCACCACCTGTTTCAGCACCGTATCCATCGAGGCGATCACGGCGGCGGTGCCGCTGTTGGCCAGCAGCAGCACCAGCAACCACACCACCCGGCGGCGGGCGATGGTGAACAGATTGCTCTGGAAGTAATCGTCCTCATCGCCGGCCTGCAGGGCCCCCGCGGCATAGAGGTCGCGGGTGGCTTCCTGCTGGATCACGTCGATCACGTCGTCGACGGTGACGATGCCCACCAGCCGCTCCTCCCGGTCCACCACCGGTACGGCGAGGAAGTCATAGCGCTGGATGATGCGCGCCACCTCCTCCTGCTCGGTGTCCGTGCTCACCTGCACCACCTCGCGGGTCATCACATCGCCGAGGCGTTGCTCGGGTTCGGCGGTTACCAGATCGCGCAACGACAGCATGCCCGTGAGATGGCGGGAGGCGTCGGTGATGTAGAGGCTGTAGATCGTCTCGGTGTCGCGGGCGCGGCGGCGCACGATCTCCAGGGCCTGGGCGGCGCTGTGGAACTCCTTGAGGTCGATGTACTCGGTGGTCATCAACCGGCCGGCGGTCTCCGGGGCGTAGCCCAGCATCTGGGCCGTCACTCGCCGCTCCGCCGGGCTCAGCTCCGCCAGCAGCCGCCGCACCACCTTGGCGGGCAGCTCATCGAACAGCCGCACCCGGTCGTCGGGGGACATCTCCTCCACCAGCTCCAGCACCTCGCCGGAGCGCAGCCGCTCCAGCAGGCTCTGCTGCACCGCCGGCTCCAGGTATTCGTACACCTCAATCGCCTCGTCCTTCGGCAACAGGCGGAAGGCGAGGGCCTGCAGGGTGCGGGGCAGGGTGCCGATCGCCTCCGCCGCATCCACCGGCTGCACCGGCCGCAGCAGCAGCTTGGCGCCGTCGTAGTTCGCCGCCTCCAGCAGATTCTCCAGCTGACGCGCCACCACGTCGGCAACGGCGGACGCCTCACTCATGGGCAGGGCATCGGCGGCGTCCCCGCAGTGTATGGGGAGACCGCTAGGGTCCTGGGCTGTGCCCATCGCCCATCCCGGCCATGTCGATCAATGTCAGCGACGTCGTCGTCCGCAGCGCCAGCGGCGAGGAGCGCCGCCTGGGGGAATGGTCTGGCCAGGTTCTGCTGATTGTGAATGTGGCCAGCCGCTGCGGCTTCACCCGTCAGTACGCCGGCCTGCAGGCCCTGCAGGACACCTACGGCCCCCAGGGGCTGGTGGTGCTCGGCTTCCCCTGCAACGACTTCGGCGGCCAGGAGCCTGGCACCCTGCCGGAGATCCGCGAGTTCTGCTCCGCCACCTACGGGGCCAGCTTCGAGCTGTTCGACAAGGTGCACGCCACCGGCGCCAAGACCGAGCCTTACGCCACCCTCACCCAGGTGGAGCCCGCCGGTGATGTGGCCTGGAACTTCGAGAAGTTCCTGGTGGGCAAGGATGGCGCGGTGCTCGGCCGCTTCAAGAGCGCCGTGGCACCGGATGCTCCGGAACTGAAGGCGGCCATCGAGGCGGCTCTGGCGGCCTGAGGTCCAGCGGCCGCCCCAGCGCGGTTCAGCACTGCAGCCAACCGCGGGCCGGCCGGCCGCCCCTGGCGCTGGCCTCAACCCGCAGCCAACGGCGGCCCTCCGGCGATAACCACTGCTGCACCACCCGCAGGGGCACCCCGGCCTCCACCTTGGCCAGCAGGGGAGCCCGGCGCTGGGGTGCGCTGCGCAGGCTCAGGCCGCTGGAACTGAGCAGGGGCTCTTGGGCACTCTGGCGGCGGCGCAACTCCGGCAACCGCCGATCGCCGCCCCCGGCGGGCAGGGCCGCCGGGGCCAGCAGGGCGAAACCGAGCAGGGCCAGGGTCTTCCAGCTTGCCCACCCCACGCGGGCGAGGGGGAGGGGCGTGGGCGGGGGCACTGCCATCAGATGTCGAGCTGGGTGAGATCGAGCTCAGCGCTGTGGGCCTCGATGAATTCGCGACGGGGGGCAACTTTGTCGCCCATCAGGATCGTGAAGATGCGGTCCGCCTCGGCGGCGTCCTCAATTTCAACGCGTTTCATCATGCGGGTGCCGGGATCCATGGTGGTTTCCCAGAGCTGCTTAGGCATCATCTCGCCCAGGCCCTTGAAACGCTGGATCGTGTAATTGGCCTTCTCGCCGAACCCATCGATGGTTTTGCGGAGCTCGGTATCGTTGTAGCAATAGGCATGATTCTTGCCCCGCTCCACTTTGTAAAGCGGCGGGCAGGCGATGTAGATGTAGCCGCCTTCCACCAACATCTTCTGGTAGCGGTAGAAGAAGGTGAGCAGCAACGTGCGGATGTGGGCGCCATCCACGTCGGCATCGGTCATGATCACGATCCGGTGGTAACGCAGATTTTTCTCATCGAAATCCTCACCCTTGATGCCCAGGCCGAGGGCCGTGATCAGGGCCTGGATCTCGGTGTTCTTATAGATCTTGGCGTCGTCAGTTTTTTCGATGTTGAGGATCTTGCCGCGCAGGGGTAAGATTGCCTGGAAGCGGCGGTCGCGACCCTGCTTGGCGGAACCGCCGGCGGAATCGCCCTCCACGATGTAGATCTCCGATTCGGAAGGGTCGCGCGAGCTGCAGTCGGCGAGCTTGCCGGGCAGGGTGGAACTCTCCAGGACTGATTTGCGCCGCACCAGCTCGCGGGCCCGGCGGGCCGCCTCGGCGGCATTGAAGGCCTGGATCGCCTTCTCCAGGATCAGATCGATCACGGCGGGGTGGAATTCCAGATACTCAGCCAGCGACTCGCCCACCACCGAATCGACGATTCCCCGCACCTCGATGTTGCCCAATTTGGTTTTGGTCTGCCCCTCGAACTCCGGCTCGGGCACCTTGACGGAGAGCACGGCGGTGAGCCCTTCGCGGATGTTCTCACCGGCGAGGTTGGTTTCGTTGTCCTTGCGCTTGCCGCGCTTCTTGGCAAAGGTGTTGAGTGTGCGGGTGAGCACCGTCTTCAGGCCCTCGATGTGGGTGCCGCCATCGACGGTGCGGATGTTGTTGGCGAAACCGAGGATGCTGTCGGAATAGGCGTCAGCGCACCACTGCAGGGCCGCCTCCACCTGCACGCCATCCTTCTCGGCATTGACATGAATGATCTCGGGATGGAGGGGCTCCTTCTCGGCATTCATATAGGCCACATACTCGCGGATGCCGCCCTCGTAGAAGTAGATCTCCTCGTGGGCCTCTCCGGCCTCGCCCAGGGCGGCGGGCCGCTCATCGCGGAACACGATGCGCACGCCACCGTTGAGATAGGCCAGCTCGCGCAGCCGGGCCGAAAGGGTGTGGTAATCGAACTCGATGCCGGAGGAAAAGATTTCCAGGTCCGGCAGGAACCGCACCATCGTGCCGGTGCGGCTCGTGTCGGTGGCCGGCTTGGAGGCGAGGGAACCGATCGGCACTCCCCGCTCGAAGCGCTGCTGGTGCTCCTGACCCTGGCGGTGCACCGTGACCTCCACCCAGGCGCTCAGGGCATTGACGACGGACACCCCCACGCCGTGGAGGCCACCGGACACCTTGTAGCCGCCGGATCCGAACTTGCCGCCGGCATGGAGCACGGTGAGCACCGTCTCCAAGGCGCTGCGGCCGGTGCGGGGGTGAATGTCGGTGGGGATGCCGCGGCCGTTGTCGCTGACGCTGGCGGAGCCATCGGCGTGGAGCACGACCAGGATCTGGTCGCAATGGCCCGCCAGGGCCTCATCAACGGAGTTGTCGACCACCTCGTAGACGAGGTGGTGCAGCCCGCGCGGACCGGTGGTGCCGATGTACATGCCGGGCCGCTTGCGGACCGGCTCCAGGCCTTCCAGCACCTGGATCTGTTCGGCGCCGTAGGCGGACTGGACCTTGCTGGCTTCGCTCATTCGGACGGGGGTCCCCAGGGGATGCGCGGATCGGCGGGAGCGCCGGCACGGGGGTCGGCGGGCAGGTCGGGGGCGTCCCGGAACCGTCCGGATGGACCCTCCGCGTGAAACCGGAATGAACCAGGAATGGCCCCGGGGAGGAGGGCGGCAAGGAGCCGAGAACGCCTGTCCGCAGAAGCAACTTTACCACCGCGGCCGGGGCGCGCCAGCGGCCCCGCCAGGGGCCAGAGTGCCCCGGTGAGCACAGTGTCGAACCCGAACCGGATGGCTGTAGCCGCGGCGGATCGCCAGCCGGCCGAGGCCCTGCCCCAGGCCCTGGCCGAGGCCGGGGATGGGGCGCTCCCCCTGGTGATCGCCCTGATGGGCCCCACCGCCGCGGGCAAAACGGAGCTGGCCATCGAGCTGGCCAAGCGCCTCGATCTGGCGATCCTCTCGGTGGATTCCCGCCAGCTCTACCGCCACATGGATGTGGGCACCGCCAAGCCGACGCCGGCCCAGCGGGCGCGGGTGCGGCACGAACTGCTCGATCTGCGCGACCCGGACGACCCGATCACCCTGCAGGAGTTCTCCGCCCTGGCCCGGCAGGCCATCGCCAGGGAGCACCAGCGCCGCGGTGTGGCCTTCCTGGTGGGCGGCAGTGGCCTGTACCTGCAGGCCCTGCTGGCCGGCCTGGAGCCGCCGGCGGTGCCGCCCCAACCGACGCTGCGGGCCCAGTTCAGCGCCCTCGGCCAGGAGCGCTGCCACGCCCTGCTGGGCCAGGCCGATGCCGAGGCCGCCAGCCGCATTGCCCCCGCCGACGCGGTGCGCACCCAGCGGGCCCTGGAGGTGCTGTATGCCACGGGCCGCCCCCTCTCCAGCCAGCGGGGACGAACCCCTCCCCCCTGGCGGGTGCTGGAGCTGGGGCTGTGCCCCGCCGACCTCTCGCTGCGGATCCGCCGGCGCAGCCGCCAGCTCTACGGCGACGGACTGGTGGCGGAGACCGCGGCGCTGATCGATCGCTACGGCGCCGACTGCCCCCTGCTGCAGACGATCGGCTACGGCGAGGCGGCCCGGCTGCTGCGGGGTGAGCTGGGCGAGCCACAGGCGATCGCCATCACGGAGCGGCGCACCCAGCAGTTCGCCAAGCGTCAGCGCACCTGGTTCCGGCGTCAGCACCGGCCCCTGTGGCTGGAGGATGGGGAAGTGCTGCGAAGCGCTGCCCGGGACCCCGGCACGGTCTAGGGTGAATTTCCAGTCGCCCCTGTGAATGCCTCCCCGTCCCCGTTTTGATCGCCGCGCTCCGGTGCGGGAACTGCCCAACATCAACGACCGCATCAGCTATCCCAACCTCCGGGTGGTCGATGCCGACGGCAGTCAGCTGGGTGTGATCAGCCGAGAGCAGGCCCTGGAGGTGGCACGGGAACGGGAACTGGATCTGGTGCTGGTGAGCGAGAAGGCCGACCCACCGGTCTGCCGGATCATGGATTACGGCAAATACAAGTTCGAACAGGAGAAGAAAGCCAAGGAGGCCAAGAAGAAGGCCCACCAGACCGAGGTCAAGGAGGTGAAGATGCGCTACAAGATCGATTCGCACGACTACCAGGTGCGCATTGGCCAGGCGGTGCGCTTCCTCAAGTCCGGCGACAAGGTGAAGTGCACCGTGATCTTCCGTGGCCGCGAGATCCAGCACACGGCCCTGGCGGAGCAGCTGCTGATGCGCATGGCCAAAGACCTGGAGGAGAACGCCGAGATCCAGCAGCTGCCCAAACGGGAAGGCCGCAACATGATCATGTTCCTCTCGCCCCGCAAGGCCGCCGGGGGCAAGACGGCCGCCCCCGCCCCAGCCACGCCGCGGGTCCGCACGGTGACCACCCCGAGCGCGGCGGCCAGCGCCGCCTCCACACCGGCGGCCGAGCCTGAAACCGCCGCCCAGCCGGGCTGAGGGCCGGCGGCCCTGGGGAGCGCCGGCCCTCAGCCCAGGCTTTCGGCGAAGAAGGCCAGCATCTCCCGCCAGCCCGCCGCCGCCGCCTCGGGCCGGTAATCCTCGCGCGCTTCGCACAGGAAGCCGTGGCCCGCCTCCAGGATCAGCAGCCGGTGCTCCTGGCCGGGGGAACGGTCGCGGTTGGCCGCCTGGATGGCTGCTGCGATCGCCGCCACGTCCGCAGGCGGGATCAGGGGGTCCTCGCTGCCGCACACGCAGAGCAGACGCCCCGGAGAGGCCGCCAGGCCCTCCAGGGTGGGTGGACCACCGCCGGGCCGGCCCTTGGCCACCCCGGCCCCGTAGAAGTCGCAGCTGGCGCGCACCTGGGGCAGGGAGGCGGCCAGCATCGCCACGTGGCCTCCGAAACAGAAGCCCACGCAGCCCAGGCCGGCGGGGAGATCCGGCACGGCCTGGATCAGGCCGTCGGCCGCCAGGGCCAGATCGGCGAGCAGAGCGGCGGCGCTGGTGCGCTCCTTGTGGAAGCGGCCCTCTTGCACCGCCGCGTCGTCATAGCCGAGCTCCAGTCCCGGCGCGGTGCGGCTGAACAGGGGCACGGCCAGGGCGGCATAGCCCGCCAGGGCCAGGCGGGTGGCCACGCTGCGCATCCAGGCGTTCAGCCCGAAGATCTCCGGCAGCACCATGATCCCGGCCCGCGGGGGGGCCTGGGGGGGCAGGGCCAGCCAGCAGGCGAGCGGCGGCTGCCCCGGCTCCCGGGGCGGCAGGGTGAGCCAGTGGCCGATCTCGGGCTCAGGCCAGGGGGATGTCACGGATCCAGGCTGTCACAGACCGGCACATGGTCATGGGACAACAAAGGAATTGTCACGGGGGCCAAAGCTCCGTAGGGTGGCCGGCAGTTGATCCGGCCACTCCGGCGTGCGATTCCACATCCAGCAGGAAAGCGACATCCCGGCGTCGACCCAGCTCTACAACCAGATCTGCTTCGCCATCGCCGCCCGGCACTACCCGCCGGGCCATCGCCTGCCCAGCACCCGCCAGCTGGCCATGCAGACCGGCCTGCACCGCAACACGATCAGCAAGGTCTACCGCCAGCTGGAAACCGACGGGGTGGTGGAGGCCATGGCCGGCTCGGGCATCTACGTGCGCGACCAGCAGAAGCCGCGGGAGATCAAGCCGCCGCCGGGCCTGCGCAGCAAGGTCACCCCGGACATCGACCGGGAGGTGCGCCAGAGCGTCGATGGGCTGCTCAATGCCGGCTGCACCCTGCAGCAGGCCCGCGAGCTGCTCACCCGGGAGATCGACTGGCGGCTGCGCTGCGGGGCCCGCGTGCTGGTGTCCACCCCGCGGGAGGACATCGGCGCCTCGATGCTGATCGCCGAGGAGCTCACCCCCACCCTCGACGTGCCGGTGGAGGTGGTGCCGATGGAGGAGTTGGAGTCGGTGCTGGAGAGCTCCAGCCAGGGCACCGTCGTCACCAGCCGCTACTTCCTCCAGCCCGTGGAGGAGATCGCCAAGACGCATGGCGTACGGGCGGTGGCGGTCGACCTCAACGACTTCCGCCATGAGCTCGATCTGCTCAAGGAGCTGCGCCAGGGCAGCTGTGTGGGCCTGGTGAGCATCAGCCCGGGCATCCTGCGGGCGGCCGAGGTGATCCTGCACAGCATGCGCGGCAACGAGCTGCTCGTGATGACCGCCCAGCCGGACACCGGCAGCCGCCTGCTGGCCCTGCTGCGGGCCTCAAGCCATGTGCTCTGCGACCGTCCCAGCCTGCCGCTGGTGGAGCAGACCCTGCGCCAGAACCGCTCCCAGCTGATGCGTCTGCCGGTGGTGCACTGCGCCCAGAGCTACCTGGGAGCAGCCACGATCGACCTGCTGCGCAAGGAAATCGGCCTGACGGCCGACTGAAGCGCCGATGCTCGAGGCCATCCGCGCCGATCTGGCGATCATCAAGGAACGGGATCCGGCCTGCCGCGGCAGCCTGGAGATTCTGCTCTGTTATCCGGGTTTCCACGCCCTGGTGCTGCATCGCTGCAGCCATCGCCTCTGGCGCCTGGGGCTCACGCTGCCTGCCCGGCTGCTCAGCCAGGTGGCGCGACTGTTCACGGGGGTGGAGATCCACCCGGGCGCCCGCATCGGCCGCGGCGTGTTCATCGACCACGGCATGGGGGTGGTGATCGGCGAAACGGCGGAGGTGGGCGACCACTGCCTGCTGTACCAGGGAGTCACCCTGGGGGGCACGGGCAAGCAGCACGGCAAGCGCCACCCCACCCTGCGGGAGAATGTTGTGGTGGGCGCTGGGGCCAAGGTGCTCGGGGCGATCACGGTGGGGTCCAGCACCCGCATCGGCGCAGGCTCGGTACTGCTGCGGGATGTCGGCCCCGACAGCACGGTGGTGGGCATCCCGGGCCGGGTGATCCACCAGTCGGGGGTGCGGATCGACCCGCTCGCCCACTCCGCCCTGCCGGACGCCGAGGCGCGGGTGATCCGCAACCTGATGGAGCGCATCGACAGCCTGGAGGGCGAACTGGCCCGGGCCGTGGGGAGTCTGCAGGAGCTGCGCAGCAGCGCCACCGATGGGATGATCAGCAGCAGCGTGCGGGGCTTGGCCCAGAGCCTGCGCGACCGGGAGATTCTCGAATATCTGGGCGAGGGCGTCGGCGAGGCGGGCGGCAACGGCAACGGCACGGCCACAACGGCAGAGTTCGACTCCTGGTGGCTCAGCGACGGCGGCGGGATCTGAGGCCCGCCGCCGCCGACGCCGCAGCCGGCGACACCATTCAGACGCTGACCTGCTGGGGCGGCGCAGGTTGGGGCTGGAACATGAACATGGAATAGATCACGTTGCGGCGCACCTGGATCATCATCTCCAGGAACATGTCATAACCCTCGTTCTTGTATTCGATCAGCGGATCCTTCTGGCCATAGCCCCGCAGACCGACCGACTCGCGCAGCGCTTCCATTGCCTGCAGATGCTCGCGCCATAGGGTGTCGATCTGCTGGAGGGTGAAAAAGCGCTCGGCCTGGCGCATCAGGCCCGGCTGGATTTGATCCACCTGCCCCTCCTTGATGTCGTAGGCGTTGCGCATCTGCTCCTTGAGGAAGGCCTTGAGCTCCTCCATCGACAGACCCCGCACCTGATCCGGGGTGAGATCCTCGAGGAGATAGATGAATTCCTTCACCTTGTCCACCAAGCGGGTGAGATCCCACTCCTCCGGGGGCAGCTCGGGGTTGACATAGGCCTCCACGATGTCGTCGACCGTGCGCTCACCGAATTCGATCACCTGCTGCTTCAATTCCGAACCCTCCAGCACGCGGCGGCGAATGCGATAGACAGCCTTGCGCTGGTTGTTCATGACTTCGTCGTACTCAAACACCTGCTTGCGCTGATCGTAGTAATAGGTTTCCACCTTCTTCTGAGCCCCCTCCAGCGAGCGGGTGAGCATGCCGGATTCAATCGGCATGTCCTCCTCCACCCGGAAGGCATTCATCAGACCCGCCACCCGCTCGCCGCCGAAGATGCGTAGCAGGTTGTCCTCCAGCGACAGGAAGAAGCGGGTGCTGCCCGGGTCGCCCTGACGGCCGGCGCGACCGCGCAGCTGGTTATCGATGCGGCGCGATTCGTGGCGCTCGGTGCCGATCACATGCAGACCGCCGGCGCTGCGCACCTGGTCCTCCTCCTGGCGCACCACCACGTCGTATTCGGAGCGTACCCGGGCGATCAACCCGCGCAGGGTCAGGATCTCCGGGTCATCGGTGGGGGCCTTCTCGGCAGCCTGGGCGATGCGATCCTCCAGCTCGAGCACCGTGAGGCTGCGATCGCCCCAGGCGCTCACCAGATCGCGGGCCAGCTGGCTGAGCGACTGTTCCGTGGCTTCGGTGAGCTGGCAGGGGAACAGGTTGCCGATGGCCCTGGCCTCACTCGGGGCGCGACCGGAGGGGGAGGGGCCGCCGAAGCCGCCACCGCCCTCGGCGGAGCGCTGCAACGGCACCGGCGGCCGGTGACCCTCCTCGGGGCGCACCAGGCGGGGCAGCAGCACCTCCCGCAGCTTGAGGCGGGCCATGTAATCGCTGTTGCCGCCGAGGATGATATCGGTGCCGCGACCGGCCATGTTGGTGGCGATCGTCACCGCCCCGGCACGACCGGCCTGGGCGATGATCTCCGCCTCCCGTTCCACGTTTTCGGGCTTGGCATTGAGCAGGTTGTGGGGCACCTGTTCCTCAGCGAGCAGGGCGGAGAGCAGCTCCGACTTCTCGACGCTGGTGGTACCCACCAGCACGGGCCGCCCGGCGCGATGGATTTCGGCAGTTTCCAGGGCCACAGCGCGCCACTTGCCGGTCTCGGAGCGGAAGACCTGATCGGTCCAGTCGGCGCGGGAGCGGGTGCGGTTGGTGGGCACCACGGTGACCTCCAACTTATAGGTTTTCTCGAATTCGACCTCCTCGGTCTTGGCGGTGCCGGTCATGCCGGCCAGGCGCGGATAAAGCAGGAAGAAATTCTGGTAGGTGATGCTGGCCAGGGTCTGGGTTTCCGGCTGGATGGCCAGCCCCTCCTTCGATTCGATCGCCTGGTGCAGACCATCGCTCCAACGCCGGCCGGGCATCACGCGACCGGTGAACTCATCGACAATCACCACTTCGCCATTGCGAACGATGTAATTGACATCGCAAGTAAAAAGCTCTTTGGCCTTGAGGGCATTGTTGACAAAGTGGGCCCAGGGGTCAGCGGGGTTGTAGAGGTCATCCACGCCAAGGATCTGCTCCGCCTTGGCGTAGCCCTCATCGGTGAGGGTGACGTTGCGCTGCTTCTCGTCGACTTCGTAATCCCCCTCGGGATCGATGCCATCCTTGCCCATCTCGGCGGAGCGCTCAAGACGCAGGGCCACCTCTGAGGCACGTTGATATTTCTCCTGGGGCCGCTCGATCTGTCCGGAGATGATCAGCGGGGTACGCGCCTCATCCACCAGGATCGAATCGACTTCATCAATGATGCAGTAATGGAAATCACGCTGCACCACATCGGCGATGTCCGTCGCCATGTTGTCACGCAGATAATCGAAGCCCAGCTCGGAGTTCGTGGCGTAGGTGATGTCGCAGCCGTAATTGCGCTGGCGATCAAAGGGGGCCATCTCATTCTGGATCAGCCCCACCGAAAGCCCGAGGAAACGGTGGATCTGGCCCATCCACTCGGCATCGCGCCGGGCCAGGTAGTCGTTGACCGTGACCACATGCACGCCCCGGCCGGTGAGGGCGTTGAGGTAGGCCGGCAGCGTGGCGACGAGGGTCTTGCCCTCGCCGGTCTTCATCTCGGCGATCTGGCCGTCGTGCAGCACCATGCCGCCGATCAGCTGCACGTCAAAGTGACGCATGCCAAGCACCCGCTTGCCCGCCTCACGCACCACGGCGAAGGCCTGGGGAAGCAGCTCATCGAGCAGCTTGCGTTCGCGGGCGCTCACCACCTCCGCGCCGCCGCCGGCCACACGGGCGTTGGCGAGCTTCTGGCGAAACTCGGCCGTGAGGCCGCGCAGCTCGTCATCGGAGAGGGGCTCAATCTCCTCCTCCAGGAGGTTGATGTCGGAAACCAGCGGCTGGTAGCGCTTCAGCTTGCGGGCATTGGGGTCACCCAGCAGGAGCTTGAGCATTGTGTACAACCGACTTAGAGAATCATCTTATCACCGGACCAAGGTGGGTGCTGGTGGGAGAAGCAAGCCGTAGCAAGGGGTTTGCCCGGTGGGGGCCCCCAGGGAACCGCTGAGCCGTAGTCTTCCACAGGCAGTCCACGCCAGCCGATTGGGCCCTCCGATTCAGCTGCTTCGCCACCGCCCGGGAGCTCCGGGGCTGCGGCTCGGATTCGGTCCCAGCCTGCGGCCGCAGAGGGGGCTTTCCCAGCTTCAGGCTCTTTTCGCCGACAACGGCTTCTGGGCCACCGGCCGGACTGTGGCGGGCCTTCGGCGGATGCTGCGGGGCAGCGAAGCGGTAGTGAGCGCCTGGCAGGGCGAACGGTTGGTGGGGTTCGGGCGGGCCACCAGCGATGGCCAGTACCGGGCGGTGCTCTGGGACGTGGTCGTGGCCCGGGACCAGGAGGGACAGGGCCTGGGACGCAGGCTGGTGGAGGCCCTGCTGGAAGTCCCCGCCATCGCGTCAGCCGAACGGGTTTACCTAATGACCACCAATAGTCATGGGTTTTACGAAAGACTGGGATTTAAAGATGTAGCCAATCAACGCCTGATGCGGCTCGGATAAGCCATTAAGGCAACAACAGGGTAGCTGCAAAAGAAATGGCTGGAATAAGCGGATGAAGAGATTCGAACTCTCGACCCTCTCCTTGGCAAGGAGATGCTCTACCACTGAGCTACATCCGCGTGACAGGGAAAGAAAGCGCAAATAGAACGCTCAAAAATCTCAGCCTGTTTCGCCGGCACCGCCGGCCAACCCAGCATGACCTACCGGATGCCCCTCCGTCAATCGCTGCTCGCCGCGCCCGGGGTTCAGCGGCCACTGGCCTTGAGCACGGTCTTCACCGTCTTGAGGAGGATCAGCAGATCCAGGCCCACGTTCCAGTGGCGCAGGTAAAACAGGTCGTAGCTGAGCTTGAGTTCGGCTTCTTCAACGCTGGCGGCATAGGGGGCACACACCTGGGCCCAGCCACTCAGACCGGGCGGCATCCAATGGCGCTTCCGGTAGTGGGGGATGCTCTTCTCCAGCTCATGCTCCAGCTCGGGGCGCTCCGGCCGTGGACCGATCAGGCTCATGTCCCCGCGCAGCACGTTGATCAACTGGGGCAGCTCATCGAGACGCACTCGACGCAGGAACCAGCCCATCCGCGTGATGCGGCTGTCACGGAGGGTCGTCCATGTGGCCGGTTCATCGGGGTCGGCGCAACGCATGGTGCGCAGCTTGTAAAGGCGGAAGGTCTCCCCCATCCAGCCGCTGCGATCCTGAACGTAGAAGACCGGACCCCGGTCGTCGAGCCAGATCAGCAGTCCTGCTAGAGCAATCAGGGGCAGAGTCAGGAGCAGCAAGGAGACCGCCAAGGCGACATCGGCAGCGCGCTTGAGCTGACGCTGCACGCTCAGGCTGTCCGCCCAGGGCACATCCTCCAGGGTGAGGGCCTCCTCCGGAAGATGGGACGGCAGGAGGCGCTGCTGCTGGTGCTCGGCCGTTTCCAGCAGTGTGGGGAAGGGGCGCTGCCGCTGCCGCACCAGCCGTCGCAGCCAGAGCCGCAGGACCAGCGCCCAGAGGCTCAGAACACTGAGCAGCGACAGCTGGATGCGCCTGTGGCCGAGGGTGAAGGTGTTCGGCAGGTGGAACAGCCAATACGCTAGAATTACCACCAGGGTGTTGGTCAGAGCAGTGGCCCCGAGACGGGTCATCACCTTGCCGATGGGCAGCCGCGGCCAGCGCAGCAGGGTGTAGCTGCCGAACAGCCAGCTGAACAGCACGTAGACCAGCCCGAAGGGCACCAACCAATGGGGATGGCGGAGCAGATCGGACCCCAGCCAGAAATCGCAGGCGGCGGCTGCCAGGGCAACCCCCACCAGATCGCCGATCGCACAAAGCAACAGGACCTGACGTGGCTTGCCCCAGATCACGGCGCCCCGTCCTCAGCGCGGCAGCGCCGCCATCAGGCTGCCCATCTCCAGGGCCTGTAGCCCATAGTTCCAACCCAGGTTGCTCTTGATGCCGGCCCGCTCCAGGGCCTGCTGCAGGGTGTCGGTGGTGAGCACGCCGAAGATCACCGGCACGCCCGTGTCGCGGGCCACAGCCGCGACCCCCTTGCTGACCTCCGCCACCACCACGTCGAAG
>JBEIHT010000059.1:0-14527 GCA_040381155.1 Aphanothece sp. | reverse complement strand
CTCCACCACCACCAGCTCCATCGGCAGCTGGGCCAGCAGGGGCACGTCGGCCTCGGAGGCCAGCAGGGCGCCGCCACCGCGGCCGAAGAGCTCATAGCGGCGGTCCGGGGCGTCGGGCGGCACGAAGGCGCTCATGTTCTCAACCACCCCCAGCACGGGCACCCCCATCTGCAGGAACATTGCCAGGCCGCGGCGGGCATCCTGCAGGGACACCCGCTGGGGGGTGGTGACGATCAGGACCCCGGCCATCGGGACCGCCTGGGCGACGGTGAGCTGGGCATCGCCGGTGCCCGGCGGCAGATCGACGATCAGCACGTCCCTCTCCCCCCAGTCCACCTGGTAGAGGAACTGGCGGATGATGCCGTTGAGCATCGGGCCGCGCCAGATCACGGGCTGGTTCTCCTCGATCAGCAGGCCCATCGAGACGAGGGCCAGGCCGCAGCTCTCGATCGGCGTGAGGATCTGCTCGGCGCCGCTGCCCCGCACCTCCGGGGTGCGATCGGCGACGCCGAGCATGGTGGGGGCGTTGGGGCCGTAGATGTCGGCGTCGAGCAGGCCCACCCGCAGGCCCTGGGCGGCAAGGGCGCAGGCCAGGTTCACCGCCACGGTGCTCTTTCCCACGCCCCCCTTGCCGCTGCTGACGGCGATGACGCGGCGCACGCCGGGGATGCCCTGGCGTTCGGGCAGCTGACCATGACCGGCGGGCCCGTGACCGGCGGCGCCGATCGGGGCGCCGGGGGGGGGAGGGGCGGGCTGGGCCAGCTCGATCTGCACGTCGTCGATGCCGTCGAGGCCGAGCAGGGCCGCGCGGGCCTCGGCGGCGATGCGATCGCGCTGGCTGGCGGCGAAAGCCGGCAGGGCCAGACGGAAGACGGCCCGCGGCCCCTGCACGCGCACGGCGTCAATCCAGCCGAGCTCCAGCAGGGGGCGACCGCTGCCGGCGTCCCGCAGGGGTTCGAGCACCTGGCGGGCGATGGCGTCCGTGGTCATGCGGCGATCAGGCGACGGGGGAGATCCCCAGGGAGGTGGATCCTAGGCAGGGTGAGCCCGGGCGGCCGTGGGCCCGAGCCATGACAGAGGCTCTCGAAGGCTTGTGCGCTCCCCCGCCGGGCTGGAAAGGTGGACGCAGACCCCGCACGGAACGCCGCCGCCTCTCCCGATGTCCCTGCCCCCCTCCGATTCCCGCCGCCAGGCCCGAGCGCTGCTGCAGGGACTGCAGGATTCCATCTGCGCGGGTCTGGAGTCCCTCGATGGGGTGGGGCGGTTCCAGGAGGAGAGCTGGGAGCGGCCCGAGGGGGGCGGCGGCCGCTCCCGGGTGATGAAGGACGGCGGGCTGTTCGAGCAGGGCGGCGTGAACTTCTCGGAGGTGGAGGGGGAGCACCTGCCGCCGTCGATCGTCAACCAGCGGCCCGAGGCCGAGGGCCAGCGATGGTTTGCCGTCGGCACCTCGATGGTGCTGCACCCGCGCAATCCCTATGTGCCCACGGTGCACCTCAACTACCGCTATTTCGAAGCCGGGCCGGTGTGGTGGTTCGGCGGTGGAGCCGACCTCACCCCGTACTACCCGTTTCTGGAGGATGCCCGCCACTTCCATCGCACCCTCAAGCAGGCCTGCGACAGCGTTGACCCGGTGTTTTACCCGGTGTTCAAGCCGTGGTGCGACGAATACTTCTTTCTGCGCCACCGGGGCGAGACCCGCGGGGTGGGCGGCATCTTCTACGACTATCAGGACGAAGCGGGCGTGCTCTACAAGGGCCAGGAGCCCCAGGGGCCGGCGGCCGCCGCCGGAGCCGCCGCCGGAGCGGTGCCCCACAGCTGGGAGCAGCTGCTGGCCCTGGCGACGGCCTGCGGCAACGCCTTCCTGCCCAGCTATGTGCCGATCGTGGAGCGCCGCCGGGAGCTGCCCTGGGGGGAGCGGGAGCGGCAGTTCCAGCTCTACCGGCGCGGTCGCTATGTGGAATTCAACCTCGTGTTCGACCGGGGCACGATCTTCGGCCTGCAGACCAACGGCCGCACCGAGTCGATCCTGATGTCGCTGCCACCGCTGGTGCGCTGGGAATACGGCTACCAGGTGGAGCCGGGCAGCCGGGAAGCGCTGCTCACCGACGTGTTCACTCGGCCGCAGAACTGGCTTGAAGACCCGGAGCTGGAGGCACGTTGTCAGCCGCACGAGGCGGTGGCGTGAGCCGGCCGAGGCCCCGCTCCAGGGAATCCACCACCCGGGCGGCGATGCGGCTCACCGCGATCGGCCGGGTGCGGGGATCGCGCAGGGCGGCCTCGAGGTAGCCCTCCAGCTTGCCGATCTCCAGCAGGGCGATGCCGCGCCGGGGACCGCCGAGGCCCTGGCGGAAGAACATCGGATAGCCCCCGAATTCCTGGGCCAGCTCCTCATCGATCCGGGTGAAGGAGGAGTGGATCGGCGGGATCAGGCCGGAGCCCACGCCTGAAGGCCCCCAGGCATCGAAATGGATCTCGATGGCATAGCCGCCCGCGGCCACGTGGCGCCGGCCCACCGACCAGTTGGTGCCCGGTTCGTCATGGTCGTGGATGGTGCGGAAGGGGGGGCGGTAGTAGTCGATGCGCAGGCCGCGCCGCTGGCCTTCGGCCACCACCGCCTGGGCCACCACCATGTTCCAGTAGAGCTCATCGCTGATGCCGGGGTACATCGGTGGCGCACCCGCGGCAACGGCCGCGCCGCTGGTGCCGGAGCCGGCGATGTTCTGGGAGTCGGCGTGGCCCGCCAGCACCAGGATCGGGGTGGCGGGGGAGAGGGCGCGGCTGCCGACCCAGTCGCGGCGGAGGCGGCTGCGGGGGCCGGTGAGCGGATCGCTGTCCGGGCCGGCGGGGTTGGGGCTGACACCGCGGCTGGCCAGGGGGCCGGGGGCGGAACCGGGCGGCGGCGGAGCCCCGTCCTGGGCCTGAACGGCGGCGGGGACCCCCAGGGAGCCCACCCCCAGAAGGGCGGTGAGAGCGACGATGGAGGAGCGGCGGTGCATGGCGGAGGGGGTGACGGAGGGGGTGACGGAGGGGGTGGCGGAGGAGGGTGCCGTGCTGGAGAGCGTCAGATCGGCGAGGTGAGCAGGGCGCCGTCGCTGGCCAGCTGCAGGCGGGGGCCCAGCTCGATTTCGATCGCGATCAGCTCGTCACGGTGGGCCCGCAGCCGCAGGGTGCTGCCCGGGCTGCCGGGCTCGTTGATCAAGCGCAGCTCAAGGCTTTCGCTGCGCTCGGCGCGGCGCCGGTAGATCCAGCCGGCCAGGGGACCCACCAGGGTGAGCAGCAGGGGCCACCAGCTGAGGCTGGGCAGGAGCTGGCGCAGCACCAGGCCCAGGCAGGCCGCCCCCAGGGCGCCGAGGAGGGAGAGCAGCACCGCCAGGGGCAGACTGGAGCTCACCTGGCCGCGGAAGCGCAGCACCTGGCGTTCCGGATCGCTGGCCTCGGTGCGCCAACCGCGGGCAGCGAGCCAGCCGCTCAGGCCGTCGAGCACCTCCACCGGCGGCCGGGGGGAGTGCACCTCCACGGTGGTGGTGCGGTCCTTGCTGGCGGCGCGGACGAAGAACACCAGCCCGATCGCCAGCAGGACGGTGAGCAACAGGGTGGAACCCAGGGTGGGCATGGCTGGAGCCGTCCGGGCCGCAGAGGCCTGCCATTCTCCCCCATTCGGGCCGGCGTCGCCGTTGCCGCCGCGGCCGGGGCCCGGAGTCGGTGGGTCACGATGGGGAGTGCCCGATCTGCCGCAGCGCGCCCCGATGGCCCAGGCCCCCGCCAGCTCCACGCTGCCGCCGCCGGCGCGCTTCGCCGTGTTCGATGGCGATCTCGATGAGGACTGGGAGCAGCTCTACGGGGGCGCCCGCGCCCTGGCGGTGGACACCGAGGCGATGGGGCTGATGCACGGCCGTGACCGGCTCTGCCTGGTGCAGATCTGCGATCAGGCCGACAACGTGGCCTGCGTCCGGCTGGCGCGGGGCCAGCGGCAGGCGCCGCGGCTGCAGGCCCTGCTGGAGGACGGGGGGATCGAGAAGGTGTTTCACTTCGCCCGCTTCGACGTGGCGGCCCTGGCGGAAAACCTCGCCATCTCCGTCAAGCCCATCTTCTGCACGAAGGTGGCCAGCCGGCTGGTCCGCACCTACAGCCCCCGCCACGGCCTCAAGGAGGTGGTGGGCGAACTGGTGGGGGTGGAGCTGGACAAGCAGGCCCAGAGTTCCGATTGGGGGAGGGTGGAGGAGCTCAGCGACGCCCAGCTGGCCTATGCCGCCGGCGATGTGCGCTGGTTGCTGGCGGCCCGCGACCGCCTGGAGCTGATGCTGCGGCGGGAGGAGCGCTGGGAGCTGGCCCAGCGCTGCTTCGCCTGCCTGCCGGTGATCGCCGAGCTGGATCGCCAGCGCTTCGGCGCGATCTTCGAGCACTGAGCCCCGGCCGCCACTGAGCCCCGGCCGGCGATGTTCGCCGGGGTGGTTCAGTCCTCGGTCATGAAGTAGTCGTCGCTGCTCAGGGCCTGCAGCATGGCGGTGAGCCGGGCGGCGTTGTCGACGCCGGAGGCTTCCGCCTCGGCCAGCATCCGCTCGGCCAGGGCCAGGCGGGCGGCGGTGTCGCGGCTTCCCTCCTGGGCGGCCCGGATGTCGACGCGGCGGCGGGCGGCCGCGAGGCTGATCCCGAGGCGGCTGGCCAGGCGACCGCAGGCGGCGTTGTAGTCGCGGTCGGGAATGCCGGCCATCGTGGGGGGGGGAAGGGCTGGGAGGGGACGGAGCCATCATCCCCCGCCGGGGTCCGCGCCAGCGCCGCCCGCCAGCAGCCGGGCTTCGATCAGGGCCGCCAGCCGCCCACTGCCGCCGGGCGGGCCCATGCGCCGCCGACCGATGGCCCCCAGCCGCCGACGCAGCTCGCCATCGGCCAGCAGCGCCGCCAGCCGCCGGCGCAGCTCGGCGACGTCGTGGCAAGGGTGCACCGCTCCCCCCAGCAGGCGGCTCTGGCGCGTGGCGAAGCCCGCCTGGAACTGGGGCCCGGCTCCAGGCAGGGAGAGGGCGGGGATGCCCAGCCCCACCAGCTGCTCACAGGCGGTGCCGGCGGTGGCCAGGCCCACCTCCCCCCAGGCGGCCCAGGCGGCGAAGCGCCCGGGGCCGATCAGCAGCTCCAGCCGGCCCCGCCGCCAGGCCGCGGCCGCGTCACTGCCGGCGGGAATCGGCTGGGGGAGGAAGCCGGCCGCCTTCAGCGGGGGAGCGAGTTCCGTCGGGGTGGGGCGGCCACCGGTGCAGAGCAGGGCGGTGCTGGGCTCGGCCAACTGCGGCGGCAGGGCCGCCAGCAGATGCTCGAGATTGCGCTGCGCCTCGGGCATGCGGCTGCCGGGGAGCAGGAGCAGCCGTCGCCGCTCCGCCAGCCAGCCGGGCAGGGGCGCCGCCACCAGGGCATCCATCATCGGGTTTCCGGGTGCCAGGGCGGCCACCCCGTGGCGCCGCAGATTGCGGGCCGTGAGGCGGTCCCGTACGGCCACCAGGCGGCAGCGGCGGCAGCGCATCAGCGCCCAGTCCCAGGGGTCCCACTCGCTGCCCTTGAGCCGGTGGCCGGCGTCGGCCAGTGGGGTAGCCCGCCAACCCTGCGGCGCGGGGGTGGCCCAGGTGAGATCGCTCTTGGGGGTGCCCACGAAACCGTAGGGAACGCCGGCGACCCAGGCCAGCAGCAGCGGCAGCAGATCACCCACCGCCAGGACGGGGTCGCCGCTCCGCCCCCAGCGGCGCACCAGCCGCCACTGGCGCCCACTGAGCCCGGCCAGGCCGGCCCCGAGATCCGCCAGCAGCCCGGGGAGGCTCTGGTTGCTGAAGCCACCGCTGGGCAGCTCCTGGCGAGGTCCAACCCGCTCAAGCAGGCCCAGCCCTTCCGCCGCGGCGAAGGCTTCCCCCTGGCCCACCAGGGGAAGGACCGCAATGGAGAGCCGCGTCGGCCGCCGCTGCTGCAGGGCCTCGATCAGCCGCAGGGCGATCAGATCCTCCCCGTGGCCGTTGCTCAGGACCAGCAGGCGGGAGGGCATGCCATGGCTGATACGATCCGAAGACGGGAGTCTGCTCCCCGGCTGGCGGCATGGCCAAGTGGTAAGGCAGAGGATTGCAAATCCTTTACCCCCAGTTCGAATCTGGGTGCCGCCTCTTTCCGGAGTCTCCGCGGAGACTTCATGTCAGGATCAACAAGCTTGTCGGCCCCTGGCCAGGACGGCCCCCGGGAAGCTGGCTAGCATCCGGGAAATGTTTGGTTTCTCCGGCGTGAAGATTGTTCTCTGCATGGTTCTGATCGGCTGCCCCCTCCTGATGGGATCTGGGGCCATGGCCTGCGAGAAGCACCTCAACGGACACCAGAGCAGCTCCGCCACCGCGGCCGAGGCGGCCCGGCGCTGAGGCCCCGGCCTCAGGGGAAGATTCCGAACAGCAGGGAGAGGAGGGCAAAGCCCACAACCCCGGCGAGGGCGAGCAAGGAGGTGGATGAAGTCATGACGGCCCCTAAGGCGATGGCCAAACCCTAAAGCAAATCTGAAAATCGGGACGGCTTCCACGGCTACCCCCTGCCGCTTTGTGACCTCCCGTAACCCTCGCCAGCGGCGCCAGCAGGGGCTGATCCAGCTGCAGGAGGAGAACGGTGCGAAGCGGCCCTGGCTCCGGGCGGGGTGCTCAGTAGCCGGAATCGGCCACGCACATGCCGATGCAGCTGAGCCCGTTGCGGGCGGTGCGGCCGCAGTGGCCGCAGAGCACCGGGTCGGCGGGCGCCGCGGGCTCTGCGGGCTCCGTCGGCTCGGCCGGCTCAGCCAGCGGGGAGCCGGCCTGGGCGAGGGTTCCGGGGCCACCTGGAGGAAGCAAGGTGTCGGGAAGCACGACCGTTGATCATGGCCCCGGAACCGCCCTGCCGTGACCTCCATGCCCGCCCCTGCGGCCCTCTCCGCCCTGCCGTCGGCTGATGCCATCCCCGGGATCGGGGTGGGCACCTGGGCCTGGGGCAACCGTTTCCTGTGGGGTTACGACCCCAGCCAGGACGACGCCCTGCGGGCCTGCTTCGAGCGGGCGGTGGCTCTTGGGCTCTCCTTCTTCGACAGCGCCGATTCCTATGGCACCGGCCAGCTGCAGGGACGCAGCGAGACCCTGCTCGGCGAGTTCTGCGCCGCCCTGCCGGCGGAGCGGCGCGCGGGCCTGTGCGTGGCCACCAAGCTGGCACCGTTCCCCTGGCGGCTGGGTCGCCGGGGGTATGAGCGGGCCTTCCGCGACTCCCGGGGGCGGCTGCGGGGCAAGCTCGACCTGGTGCAGATGCACTGGAGCACCGCCCGCTACCTGCCCTGGCAGGAGCTGCCGCTGCTGAACGGCCTGGCGGACCTGGTGGAGCGGGGCGAGGTGGGCGCCCTGGGGGTGTCCAACCTGGGGCCGCGGCGGCTGCGCCAGCTGCAGGCCCAGCTGGCCGGGCGCGGCGTGCCGCTGCGCAGCCTGCAGGTGCAGCTGTCGCTGCTGGCCCCCGAGGGGCTGGCGGCGGGAGGGGTGGCGGAGGTGTGCAGGGAGCTTGGACTCAGCCTGATCGCCTACAGCCCCCTGGCCCTCGGCCTGCTGGGGCGAGCGCCAGGGACAATGCCCACGCCGACGACGGGTCCGCGGGGGCTGCTGTTCCGGCGGCTATGGACGCCCCTGCAACCCCTGCTGGAGGGGATCGGGGCAATCGCCCGGGAACGGAACGCCGAACCGGCCGCGGTGGCCCTCAACTGGTGCCGCGCCCATGGAGCCCTGCCGATACCGGGGCTGCGGCGGGTGGATCAGGCCGAAGCCGCGGCAGCGGCCCTGGGCTGGCGAATGGAGGAGAACGAGCGACTGGAGCTCGACGCCCTCAGCCGCCGCTGCGTGAACGCCGGCGCGCGGATGCCAGCGAATCCCTTCCTCAGCGACTGATGGCCGGGGAGGGATCGGGGGTCGAGGGATCGGGGGTCAGCACCACCGGGAGGCTGGCCGGAGCGCTTTCTGGGGGTTCGTGGCCCTGGAGCAGCCGCTGCATCTCGGGGTCGTCGCTGGCCGGGGAGCTGGCGCTGCTGGGGCCACAGGCGGAGAGGGCCTCCTGCAGCAACGAATCGAAGGTGGAGCCGGGCAGCCGGTGCCGGGCCAGTTCCAGGAAGGCCCGGGCCAGGGATTCGCCGGCGGCGGCGCGCAGGGCGGGATTGCAGCGGCGCAGCTCCTGCTCCTGGGCGATGGCCGAGAGGAACCGCTCCGTGACATCCCGCTTGGTGGTCGCCCGGATGCGGATGTCCTGGTCGGCCTGGGTGAGGCCTCCCTGGCGCTCGATCTCCTGGAGGCGGCGGTTGAGGCTTTCGAGCACCTCCCGGGCTTCCTTGGCGATGTGGGTGAGCTGGCCGTCCGAAAGGCGGGGCAGATCGGCCACGTAGACCTTGCCGTGGTCCCGCAGGGTGAGAAAGGTGGGGCGGTGGCCACCACCGCCGCCGCCTCCCACGCCGCCGCCTCCACTGCCGTCGCGGCCACTGCCGGTGCTGATCTCCCGGGGTCGGGGCTGGAGGGGGCGCGTGGGGCGCTGGGGCGGGGTGGGCCCGGCGGAGCTACGGCGACGGGTGATGCGGGAGGAGGTCTCGAACATGGCTATCGGCGAAGGCGGCGGAGTCAGCGGATGGACCCGGTGGTCGGGCGGCATCCAGGTATTACGTATTCAGCACTACCAGAGGGACCTTACGAACCCGAGGGCGGCGCTGCCAGGGCCGCCTCAGTACGGCAAGCCGGCCAGGGGCCGCTCGCCCGCCTCCCCCGCCGCGACACGGCCCAGTTCCCAGGCCGGGAAGCCCAGCTCCCGACACAGGCTCAGGGCACCGTCCAGGGCATCGGCCGGGAGCACCAGGCAGAAGCCCACGCCCAGGTTGAAGGTGTTCCAGAGATCCTCTTCCGGTACCTCCCCCGCCTCCTGGAGCCAGGTGAAGAGGGCCGGCCGGTGCCAGGCCTGGCCTTCGATCACGCCATGCACCCCCGCCGGCAGAGCGCGGGGCAGGTTTTCCGGCAGCCCGCCGCCGGTGACGTGGGCCAGGCCGTGGAGGGGCACCCCGGCCGCCCGCAGCCCCTTCACCAGGTCGCCATAGAGGGTGGTGGGGGTGAGCAGTTGCTCGATCAGGGGTGGCCCGGCCGGATCGAGCCGGGTTTCGGCCGTCACGCCTTCACGGGTAAGGATGCGACGCACCAGGCTGAAGCCGTTGCTGTGCACGCCGCTGCTGGCGACGGCGACGATCCGGTCGCCGACCCGCACCTGCCGGCCGTCGATCCGCTCCTCCTCCTCCACCACCGCCACGCAGAAGCCGGCCAGGTCGTAACGGCCGGCCGGATAGAAGCCCGGCATCTCGGCCGTCTCCCCGCCGAGCAGGGCGCAGCCGCTGCGGCGACAGCCCTCGGCGATGCCCTCCACCACCTCAGCCATCGCCTCAGGGGCCAGGCGACCGGTGGCGATGTAATCGAGAAACAGCAACGGCTCGGCGCCACTGGTGATCACATCGTTGACGCACATCGCCACCAGATCGATGCCAACGCCGTGGTGGCGGCCGTACTCCTGCGCCAGCTCCAGCTTGGTGCCGACCCCATCGGTGCCGGCCACGAGCAGCGGCCGGCGCATCCCGGCCGGCAGGCGGCAGAGGCCGCCGAAGCCCCCCAGTCCACCCAGCACCTCCGGCCGGCGGGTGCTTTCGACGCTGGCCCGGATGCGGTCGACGAAGGCGCGGCCGGCCAGCACATCCACCCCCGCCGTGCGGTAATCCATCGGCCCTTGGCCCCGTGTCTCCCCCCGATCCTGCCCGTCCACGCCACCCCATGCAGGGGCCAATCCGCAGATTGGCCCAACAAATCATCAGCGGTGCTGATCTTTTTGATCAGATCTGCTGATTACCGCGCCGTCCTGCTGGGGCCGGCAAGGCCTGTGGCACAGGGGGGGCAGGGGTGTCGATGAAAAAAACTGATCAGTGATTCAAGACGATCTCGCCAACCAAAGACGCCGGCGCAAGCCCTTAATTTTGCCGAGTCGTGATTCTTGTTAGGAACCCGATCGGTCCATTTATCAGCCTCCCGACAGTTTCTTCGCTGTCGTTCAAGTTGATGAATCAGTCCCTCTTCCCTCTCGGGATCAGCAGGGCTCTCGCTGCCGCCGGTTTCCGCCCGTTATGCGTGCACCTCAACTCCTGGGCGCCGCCGCCCTCCTGATCTCCAGCGCCGTCGGCATCGCTCCGGCCTCCGCTGGCAGCTTCCAAGCCGCCACCCCCGCCTCGGTGGCCATCCTCGAAGCGAACCCCACCCCCACCTGGGAAGATCGGTTCATCAGGCAGATTCCCCCGGCCCCCCTCGCCCAGGGGCAGCAGATTGCTTCCGCCGCCGTCGCCACCGGCCAGGCCAGCTGGTACGGCCCCGGCTTCTACGGCAACCGCACCGCCAACGGTGAGCTGTTCCGCCCGGGCACCCTCACCGCCGCCCATCGCACCCTGGCCTTCGGCACCCGCGTGCGCGTCACTAATCTCCGGAACGGCCGCACCGCTGTGGTTCGCATCAATGACCGCGGCCCCTTCCACGGTGGTCGCATCATCGACCTGGCCCATGGCGCCGCCCAGGAGTTGGGTGTGATCGCCAGCGGCGTGGCTCAGGTAAAGCTCGAAGTGCTCGATTGATCCCCCAGGTGATTCCCAGGCCCATCCGCCAGATTGGCGGGTGGGCCTTTTGCTGTCTGAAGGGTGGATCTGCTCCGCACCGCCGCCGATCTGGCCCGCTGGCGCCGGAGCCAACCGGGCCTGCCCCTTCATTTCGTGCCCACGATGGGCGCCCTGCACGGGGGCCATGCCGCCCTGCTGCGCCGCGCCGCCGAACCCCGCGCCGCCGGGCCGCCGCGGGTGCTGCTGAGCGTGTTCGTGAATCCTCTGCAGTTCGGTCCGGCGGAGGATTTCGAGCGCTATCCCCGCGACCTGGAGCAGGACGCCACCCTGGCGGCCTCCGCCGGCGCCCACGCCCTGTTCGCCCCCCCTGTGGAGGAGCTCTACCCGCACGGCCCCGAGGAGATCACCCGGGTGCAACCGCCGGTCTCCCTGCAGAGCAGCCTGTGCGCCCGCTCCAGACCGGGCCACTTCGACGGGGTGGCGACCGTGGTCTGCCGGTTGCTGGCCCTGGTGCGGCCCGCGCGGGCCCTGTTCGGTGAAAAGGACTGGCAGCAACTGCTGATCCTGCGGCGGGTGGTGGCCGACCTCGGCCTGCCGGTGGTGCTGGAGGGATGCGCCACGGTGCGCGAGGCGGATGGGCTGGCCCTCAGCTCCCGCAACCGTTATCTCGAGCCGCCGCAACGCCGCAGCGCCGCCGCCCTGCCGGCCGCCCTGGCGGGAGCCGGCGCTGAGCTGGGGGCCGGGGCCACCGCGGAGCAGGCCCTGGCCGGCTGCCGAGCCCGACTGACCGCGGCCGGGCTGGCGGTGGAGTATCTGGAGCTGGTGCAGCCGCATACATTGGCTGGCAGGCAGGAGCTGGCGGGGCTGAGCCTCCTGGCGGCCGCCGTCCACTGCGGCCCGGCCCGCTTGATCGATCACCGCTTTCTGATGAGCCGCCCCCCGATCGTCGCCATCGACGGCCCCGCCGGCGCCGGCAAGAGCACGGTCACCCGCGCCTTTGCCCGCCGCCTGGGCCTCGTCTACCTGGACACCGGCGCCATGTACCGGGCCCTCACCTGGTGGGTGCGGGAGCGGGGCGTGGACCCCAGCGACGGCGCCGCCGTGGCGCCCCTGCTGGAGGGCCTTGACCTGCGCCTGGCGGGCGGGGCGGACGGGCAGCGGGTGCTGATCAATGGCCACGACGTCAGCGAGGCGATCCGCGCACCGGAGGTCACCGCCCTGGTCTCCACCGTGGCGGCCCACCCCTGCGTGCGGGAGGCCCTCACCGCCCAGCAGCGGGCCATGGGCCGCAGCGGCGGGCTGGTGGCCGAGGGGAGGGACATCGGCACCGCCGTCTTCCCGGAGGCCGAGTGCAAGGTGTTCCTCACCGCCAGCGTGGCCGAGCGGGCCCGGCGCCGGGCGGAGGACCTGCGGCAGCGCGGCTTCCCGGTGCCGGCACTGGCCGAACTGGAGACCCAGATCGCCGAGCGCGACCGCCAGGATTCCTGCCGGGAGGTGGCCCCCCTGCGCCAGGCCGACGACGCGGTGGAGCTGGTCACCGACGGGATGGGGATCGAGGCGGTGATCCAGGCCCTGGTGGATCTGTTCCGCGCCCGGGTGCCCGAGGAAGCCTGGCCAGCCCCGGCCTCAGGCCCGCTCTGAGGCCGGGGCTGGAGGCGCCGGCCGCAGCGCCTCCAGCAGCCCGGCGCAGGCGTCCTCGAGCAGGTCGAGCACCCGCTCGAAACCCTCCTCACCGCCGTAGTACGGATCGGGCACCTCCTCGCTCGTGAGGCGGCGGCAGTGGCGCACCAGGGGCGTGATCGTGGCGCGGCAGCCGGAGCCAGGAGTGCCGGGGCGGGCGCTGCGCCGGGCCAGGGCCTGCACCGCCGCCAGGTTGTCGGCATCCATGGTGAGGATGTGATCGAAGCGCTCGAGGTCGGCCGGCTCCAGTTGGCGGGCGCGGCTGGGCAGGGGGATCCCCCGTCGGGCGGCGGCGGCCCGCATGCGCGGATCGGCGGGCTTGCCCACGTGCCAGCCGCCGGTGCCGGCGGAATCCACCTGGAAGGCCTCCGCGATCCCCTCGCGGGCGAGGAGATGCAGGAACACCCCCTCGGCGGCCGGCGAACGGCAGATGTTGCCCAGGCAGACGAAGAGCACATGGATCGGTGGCGTCGCCAGCCCAGAGTCACCGCCGCTCATCGCGCCTCCCGGCATCGCGTCGCCGCCAGTTTCGCGCGCAGGCGCACCACGGGGGTGTCCTCCCGATCCGGATCCTCGAGGCCATCGAGGGCCGCCAACAGGGCCTGCCGCTGCTCCGGCTCCGGATCCATGGCCCCCGCCAGGGATTCCAGGCCCACCGCCACGGCGTACCGCACCACCCATTCCCCATCGGCGCAGCCGGCCAGCAGGCCGCGCAGGGCCCGCCCGCGCACCTGCCGACGCTCGGGCTCCGCCAGAGCCTCCAGGCGCAGGCGACCCAGACCGCAGGCGGCCGCGCGGCGCACACTCGGCCCCACGTCGCTGGCGAGGGCTTCCTCCAGCAGGGGCAGACCGCGCACATCGCCGATGCCCGCCAGGGCACGCACCGCCCAGGCCCGGGCCCCGTAATTGCGGGGATCGAGCCGTTGGAGCAGGGGCTGCACCGCCGCCGGTCCGAGCCGGATCAGACCCTCCACAGCCGCCACGGCCGCTCCGGGGTTGTTGAAGCCCAGCACCTCCACCAGGCAGCCGATGGCGGCGCCATCGACACCCTCCCCGTGGTCGCTGGCCGCGAGAGCCCGGGTGGCCGCCAGCAGCCCCTCGGCGCTCGCCGCATCGCGCACGGCCCGGATGCGTTCCGCCAGGCTCTCCTGCTGCTCCGCCATCGAATCGTTCACAGCAGACTGTCCATCGCGGCGAGCACCTCCCCCACCCCGGTGTGGGGCTCGTGGACGGTGCCGTTTTCCACCAGCCCCCGCAGGGCGATGAGCTTGAGGCTGTTTTCCGCCAGGCTGCGGCAGATCGGCTCCAGGGCCGGACGCCAGCCCACCGCGCCCAGATCCATCAGGGCGGCGCGGCGCACCTGCAGATGGGGGTGCTCCAGCAGGGCCACCAGATCGCCGGCCCAGCACGCCTCGCCCGTGAGCTGGAGCAGGGCGCGGCAGGCGGCGCTGCGGATCAGGGGGAGTTCGTGGTCGGTGAAGGCCATCACCACCGCACGCACCGGCTCGCTGGCCACGCCGATCGCCCCGAGGGTCTCAAGCATCGCCTCGCAGGGCTCCTGCAGCCGCGGGCTGTCCGCCCGACGGGCTCCGGCGCCCGCCGGGCCGCTAGCCAGGCGGCGCAGCAGGGGGGCCACCGCCGCTTCGGCCCGCAATTCCCCCAGGGCCCGGGCCGCCGCCTCCCGCAAGCCGTCGTCCTCGTCCTCCAGGACGGCCAGCAGATCGGCGATGGCGGCGGCATCACCCAGTTTGCCCAGGGCCCGGGCGGCGTTGCGAGCCACGGCGTTTTCCTCCACGCCCGCGCCGGGATCCCGGGGGCGCCGCTGGCGGAGGGCGGCCAGCAACAGCGGCACGGTTTCGGGATGGCGGCTGCGGTTGCGGCCCAGCCACCAGGCCGCGTAGTACTGCAGCGAGGCATCGTCGCTCTGGCGGAGCCGGGCCAGAGCCTCGGACTCATCGATCGGCTCTCCGCCGCTGAGGCCGCTGGGTGCGGGGCTGCCGGGAGCGCCGGGGGCCTGCATGGGGGCGTGGATCACTGGGGTTGATGCTGTCATCCCCCGGGCCCCGAAGAAAGGCCCTTGCCAACGCATGAAAAAAGGGCTCCTTGCGGAGCCCCGGCGAGTGGCGACTCGATCGCGGCTCAGACCAGAGCGTTGATCGCGTAGTCGATGTAGTTGTTGGCGATCACACCGGCATCGCCGGGGATGCCGTGGTT
>JBEIHT010000058.1:0-14902 GCA_040381155.1 Aphanothece sp. | reverse complement strand
GCTCCGGCTGGAAGGTGTACTCCCCATCCTCGCTGGGGGGCGGGGGAGTGGGGGTGGCGATGCGCAGGAGCACAAAGAGCAACAACGCCCCGCCCAGGACGGGGGCGAGGTTTTTCCAGGAAACGGACTGCTCGGGTTTGTTTCCCATCTCTCAAGGTCCCGGAGCGGGACTGCCCGTAGCCCATAGTAGCAAAAAAACGCTAGGATGTGTATTCCCTGATTGTCTAATCAGCAAGGCCCCCAATCGGCTGGTTTTTTTTGCTAGGCTGGCGAGGCGTCGCGTACGCTCTCGAAGAGATCAAGATCCCAGGCTACCAGATCCCTTCGGATTGCTTCGCAGCGGGCCCGGGGCAGCAGGCGCGCCAGGTCTTCGCCGCTGAGCACCCCGCGCAGGTCGCCTCCGTCCTCCCGCAGGAAGGCCAGGGCATGCCAGGTGAGGATGGCGGCGCCCACGGCCGTGGGGTAGGAGATGTAGGTGGCCCCGGCATAGGGGCTGTTCAGCAGGCCCCGATAGCGCTGATAGCGGATGCCCACCGTTTCGATCGTGGTCTGGCGGTCGCGGCGCACCTGCTCGCTGTAGCGGATTTCGGCGGCGGCGGCGAAGTGGGCCCGGCGAATGGTGCCGTTGCGCAGATACTCTTCGATGCGTCGGGGTTTGTTCATTCCCGGCAAGATGGCACGCACCATCGCCTCCACCGTCAGTTCGCTCTGCTGGGGCAGGGTGCGCTTCGAGAGCAGATTGAGCTTGTAGAGCGCCTTCACCAACTCCACCTCCGAGCCGCCGCTGTACACCCCGATCGATTCGATCGCCGGGAACGAGCGATGCAGGGACAGCAGCTCCTCCTGGTACAGGGGGTATTGGCGGGTGGCGGCCACCTCTCCGGGAAAGGCATGCTCGCGGGCGGCGCTGAAGGGCTCGAGCACCTGCAGCCGGCCGTTACGCAACAGCCGCGGCCGCTGGGCCAGCTCCTCAAGGGCCACCAGCGGCGACCAGGAGAAGACGATCTCGTCGGCCTCGATGTCCTCCAGCAGAAACAGATCGACGCTTTCGATCTCCAGGTCGCGGCGGCGGGCGGCATGCAGCTGATGCAGGCGCAGGCCGATCAGGAAGTTGGTGACCCCCGGCGAGATGCCGAGGTTGATCAGGGCGGCCAGGCCGCGCTGCTGGTAGGGGGCATCGAAGGCGTACTGGGAGAACGTGAGGGTGCGCTCGGTCTCGTCGTCGTACATGTCCGAGGCCAGATCCACCGCGTGGGCGCCGATCTCCAGGCCCAGCTCGAGGATCGGGCGGTTGAAGCGGGGATGGGCCGCATTCACCAGCAGCCGGGCGCCCACCAGATGCTGCCGGCCCGGATCACGGCCCTCGAACAGGGCGTCGAAGTCGGCCGCCGTCAGGAAGTCGATCCGCTCCAACAGCCATTCGGCATGGAACAGGGCGTCGCGCGCCAGCTCCGGCTCCTGCACCACCACCAGGAAGCGCAGCGGCACCTCATCGCGTTCCGCCAGCTCCGCCAGGCAGATGAGCATCGAGGAGCCCACCGCCCCCAGACCGAAGAAAGCCACCGTCAGGGGTTCGGCCCCGCTGGTGAGACCTGGCTGGGGGGTCTGGGTCATCGGCCCTGGGGTGGGAGCGGCGGTGGATGCCCCCATCATGCGACCGGATCAAGCGCCAGCGGCAGCGCCGCCGGGACCCCATCAGCGGGGGATGGGATGAAGGAAGACAACGCCCAGAGGCGAGGGGGCCGACCCTTAACCCGGTGGCGCCAGCTTGTGGGGGGTATCCCCCCACAAGCTGGAACCGCAGCCGCTGCATCCCGATGACCCCGACCCAGCAGCTCTCCCATCGGCCCAAGGATCCGGAGCAGCAACTGCGCTTCGCCCTGGAGCAGCTGGAGGACACGCTGCTCAACCAGGAGTGCCTGCAACGGGAGCGCCTGGACGCAGTGCATCCGCGCTACCGCAGCCAGGCCCGCAACCTGCTGCATGTCCTCGCGTTCCAAAGCGGCGACCATGGGGAGCTGCAGCGGGCGCTGCGCCGGCGCGGCCTGAGTTCCCTGGAGGGTTGCGAGGCCCACCTGCTGGCCACCCTGCGCGCCGTTCTCCACCAGCTGAACGCCCCGGGGCGAGGGAGAAGGGCAGAGCCCGGGGGGGAGCCGGAACCAGCAGCTCCGGACAGCCCAGCTCCGCCCGGCAGCGCCGAGCCGGGCCTGTTCGGACCTGGAGAGGGCCTAGCGACGCCGGCGATCATGGTGACACTGCCGGGGGCGGCTGCGGCTGATGCCGCCCTGATTCCGGAGTTGCTGGGCGCGGGAATGACGATCGCGCGGATCAATGCCGCCCACGACGATCCGACCGTCTGGTCGCAACTGGTGGATGGGGTGCAGGCGGCCAGCCGACGGAGCGGTCGTCGCTGCCTGGTGGGCTTCGACCTGGCGGGCCCGAAGCTGCGCACCGGCCTCCTCCCCCCCCTGCCAGGGGTGGTGCAGGGCAGACCGCAGCGGGATCGCCTGGGGAGGCTGGTGCGCTCCTTCCGGATGCTGCTGCTTCCGGAGGGAACGGCGCCACCGCCAAGGCCAGAGCCGTGGCCAGCGGGGGAGGGCTGGACCGTGCTGCCGGTGCGCGAGTCCAGGCTGGAGGGCCTGGCGCCGGGCGATCGCCTGCTCGGCAGGGATGCCTCCGGACGGCTGCGGGAACTCACCGTCGTGGAAGCGGGAAGCCGGGGCCTGGTGGTGGCCGGTCGGCAGCGCTGCCGCTTCACCGAGGGGCTGTGCTTCCGCCAGGAGGGGGGCGAGGCCCGGTTTGCGGTGGCCGCCCTGCCCCAGGAACCGGGCGAGCGCATGGTGCGCGTGGGGGATCGGTTGCGGCTGACGGCGACCGCCAGCGACGCCGCCGATGCGATCCCCTGCACGCTGCCCTCGGTGTTTGCCGATCTCCGACCAGGGGAGCGGCTGCTGTTCGACGACGGCAGGATCGGGGCTGAAATCGAAACGGTGTCCCCCCAGGAGGTGGGGCTGAAGATCACCGCAGCCAGGCCCCGCGGTAGCCGGCTGCGATCCGACCAGGGGATCAACATCCCGGACAGCACCGTGCACCTGCCGGCGCTCACCGAGAAGGACCTCGCCGATCTGGCGTTCGCCGTGCAACACGCCGATCTGATCAGCTATTCCTTCGTGCGCAGCGTGGCCGACATCGAGGCGCTGCAAGCCGCACTGCGCAGCCTGGGTCGGCAGGACCTGGCCGTGGTCCTGAAGATCGAGAACCGACAGGCGGTGCACCACCTTCCCGAGCTGTTGCTGGCGGCGATGCGCTGGCCCGCGCCCCTCGGGGTGATGATCGCCCGGGGCGACCTGGCGATCGAATGCGGCTGGGAGGACCTGGCCTCAATCCAGGAGCAGATCCTGCGCCTCTGCGCCGCGGCCCAGATCCCCTGCATCTGGGCCACCCAGGTGCTGGAGGAGATGGCCCACCACGGCACCCCCACCCGGGCCGAGATCACCGATGCCGCCATGGGAGCGCGGGCGGAGGTGCTGATGCTCAACAAGGGGCCGAACATCACCGCAACGGTGCGCACCCTGCAGGCGATCATCGATCGGGTTCCCCGGCCCTTCGAGCGCCCCGCTGCCGCGGCCATGTCCCAGCCCCTGACCCCTTCCGCCATGGAGATCGCGATCACCTCCCCCTGCCCCGAGAGCACGATCGCGGAGCAGGGCATCCGCGACTGGCCGGTGTGGACCTGCCCGGTGAGTACCTTCGACTGGACCTACGGGGAGCAGGAGATCTGTCTGCTGCTGGAGGGCGAGGTCACCGTCACTCCACAGGAGGGGAAGCCAGTGCGCTTCGGCGCCGGCGATCTGGTGACCTTCCCGGCGGGTCTGCGCTGCACCTGGGAGGTGCACGCGCCGGTGCGCAAGCACTATCGCTTTGGCTGAGGCGAGCCGAAACGGCGCTCGATCAGCTCCCGCCGTCGCCGCATCTCGGGACCATCGAAGCCCAGGTCCAGCAGATGCTGAAGCCGGGGCAGGGCCGTCGGGCCTGTGTAATACGAGGAAAAGGCCGACAATCGCTCCAGCTCCTCCAGAACGGCGGCCAGGGTCCACTCGGCGATCGCCCCTGCGGGGGGAAGGGCCTCGAAGCGTTCACAGGGAACCAGGAAGGGCTCCCACGGATCAAGGCTGGACTCGCGGAGGATCGTGGTGGCCAACTCCTGCAGGCTGCTGACCGCGAGAGAGCGGGCCCCGTACTCCCTGGCCACCCGGGCGAGGCTGGCCAGGCGCAGGGAACCGGGTTTCTCCGCCGCCAGTCGCCGCAGCAGGCTCAGGCTGCCGGCAAGGGCCTCGAAGCGAACGGCGGAGGGCTGCGTCGGGTCGCGGCTCAAGGCGTGCAGCGCCAGGGCGCGATCCAACGGGGACTCCCCCTGCTCCTGCTGCCACTGCCGCCAAAGCGGCCCCAGTTCCTGGGCGTAGGGGAAGGCGGCGAGGCAGCACGGCCAGTGATCCTCCGGCCGCAGGGGCAGGTGGTCGGAGTCGGGCTCGGCGACGGGGGAGAGGAGGTCGCGTGGCACCGTCCCGACCGGCAGGAGCCAACCGAGGTGGGCGAGCTGCTCGGCTCGATCCGGTCGGCAGGCGAACAGATTCAGCAGGTAGCCATCCACCGGCAGGTCGGGATCGAAGGGGACCAGCAGGTCCTGGCCGGGCACAAGCCGGTAGGAGTGATACCCGAGATCGGCGAACTGCTGCACCAGATCCATGTGCCAGTCGGAGTCCGCCTTGATTTCGTACTGAACCAGGGGCGAGAGGGTGCGGAAGAAGACCTCACCACCCTGAAGGATCTCGCCCTCCTCCCCCTCCGCATCAATCTTGACCACATCGATGTCCGTCCAGCCGTAGGGCGCGATGCAGCTGTCCAGACTCGCCACCGCCACGGCCTGACCCTGGCTGTCGGCCCCCTCGCCATGGAGCAGGGCATGGAGTTCGCAGTGGCTCTCAAGGCTGAGGCGCCCCTCCCCGCACTGGCGCGACAGGGCGCTGCGCTCGAGCACGACCTGGTCAAAGCCGTTGCGCTCAATCGACTCGGCCAGCAGGTCGGCCGTCGCCGCAGCCGGCTCAAACGCCCAGACCCTGCCCGTGGGACCCACGACCTGGGCCGTTGCCAGGGTGTAGACGCCGTAGTTGGCACCGATGTCGATCACGGTCATGCCCGGCTGCAGCAGGCGGCGCATGAAGCGGATCTCGTCCTCGAACCAGTCCTGCTGCTCAGCCAAGACGTAGGGCGTGATCAATTCCAACGAGTCGGGAACGACGATGCGAACCCCATCCATCAGGGTGAGACAGGTGGTTGGCAGCGCCGGGGGAAGCGGGGACGGGATCATCGGCGAGTCCATCTGGCGGTTGCGGAGCGGCGTGGTTCAGCCTGGCTGGAAGAGGGGGTCGTAGCGGAAGTACTCGCTCTTGCCCAGCCCCTGCTGGCACGCCATGCGCCTGATTGCCAGGATTTCGCGGCGCTGGACCGTGATGATCTGGCGGGCGAGGCGCCGGATGGTGGGATTGGTGCTCTTGGCGAGGGCGCCGTGGGCCTTCTGCAACGCGCCGCCATGGTGGTGAAGCATCCCCTCCAGGCACCAGGTGACCCGGTTACGGGGATCGGGAAGGTACCCCAGCATCGGGATCGCCGCCGGGCTGGAGGGCCACGGGATACACGGGCGCCTTGGGGTACCAGGCGCTGCGCCACAGGCCCATGGACCTGATCTCCCGCGCCTGCTCCCGCAAGATCTCCTTGGCCAGCACCCCCACCCCCGGCGCGCCGATGTCGAACCCCAGCTCGCTCATGCGCAGCGCAGGTCATCGCTGGCACCGGCGGCTCCCAGGTCGTGGGCATGGTGCTCATGGGGGGAGGGGAGCGGCGCGCGGCGCGCCACGGGGCTACCCGCCAACGCCAACCCCAGGGCGGCGGCGATCAGGAGGGCGGGGCGAACCGGCGCCACCACGGCCTGGCGGGCGGCTCGGCGTGGCGGCCATCGCAGAGGGGGTAGCGCCGGGAGCGGCCGCAGCGGCACATCGGCAGCGTGGCGGGGGAATCCAGGCGCAGTTCGTAGGACACCTGGCCGCTGCCGAGGTGGGCGCCATCGCAGAACCAGCCGTGGCGGCTGCGGGCGCAGCGACAGAGCTGGTGCACGCCGGCGGGCAGCTCCAGCGCTTCGGGGCCCTGGCCGGAGCCCTGGGGAGAGGTCGGGGGCTCAGCCACCGGGAGTGGGAGGCTGGGTCCAACGCCGATACAGCCAGACGCCACCGCCACCCCAGAGCAGACTCCAGAAGAGGAAGGTGGTGGCGGTGCCCAGCTGACCGCCCTCCAGGGTGTACACACCGGCGTTGATGAGCCCGGCATCGATCAGGGAGCCACCGATGCCCCAGCCGAGCACCCAGGTGAGCAGGAAGCCGATCGCCTGCAGATTGCCGGTCATGGGGAAGCCGCGTAACGGCGGTTGACTTCGTTCCAGTTCACCAGGGACCACCAGGCGGCGATGTAGTCAGGCCGGCGGTTCTGATAGCGAAGATAATAGGCATGCTCCCACACATCCAGGCCCAGCAGGGGGGTACCCCGCTCGCTGCCGGGGAGATCCATCAGGGGGTTGTCCTGGTTGGCCGTCGAGGTGATCGCCAGGCTGCCATCGGATTTCTGGATCAGCCAGGCCCAGCCCGAGCCGAAACGCGCCGCCGCCGCCTGGTTGAACTGGCTCTGCATCGCCTCCAGCGAACCGAAGCCCGCGCTGATCGCCGCCAGCAGCGGCTCGGAGGGGGCCCCTCCCTCTCCCGCCGGCGCCATCACGGCCCAGAACTGGCTGTGGTTCCAGTGGCCGCCGCCATTGTTGCGCACCACCTCCGGGAAGCGGGAGATCTGGCCCTGCAGATCGTCGAGGCTGAGGCGCGCCAGGGCCGGATTGGTCTGGATCTGGGCGTTGAGGTTGGCCACGTAGGCGCCGTGGTGGCGGTCGTGGTGGAGGGTCATCGTCGTGGCGTCGATCACCGGCTCGAGGGCCTCGACGGCATAGGGAAGCGGCGGCAGGGAGAACTCCGCCCAGGCGGGGGCGGCGCTGGCCAACAGCAACAGCAGGGCCGCCAGGCAGGCCAGCAGGGGGCGGGGCGGAAAGCGGGGGGGCATGAACGCTCCGGCGGGGAGGCGGACCACCAGCCTGCCGCAGCGGTGGAGAACGCAGCCAGAGGCTGATGGGATGGGGCGCGATGGATTTGCAGCTCGGTGATCGCCAGCCCTGGAGCCGGAGAGGTCAGCGGAGGGGGCGGAAGTTCTGGCTTGCCGCTTGCGCCATCGCGATGCTGGGCCTTGCCGCTCCGGCCCAGGCCGCCCCCACCACCCCCGGGCCACCGGCGGCGCCTTCCGGGGCCATGCGCTTCGGTGGCATGGGCTTCGGTGGCATGCCGATGGGGGGCCGTTCGGCTGACGCCCACTTCATCGTGATGATGATTCCCCACCACGAGGGGGCCATCGCCATGGCGGATCTGGCGGTGCAGCGGGCGCGCCATCCCCAGATCCGGGCCCTGGCGGAGCGCATCCGCACCAGTCAGGGGCAGGAGATTGCCCAGATGCGCCGCTGGTACCGGCAGTGGTAGGGAGCGCACGTCCCCAGCATGGGCATGCCCGGCTGGGACACCAGTCTCGAAGCCCTGCGCCGCGCGCAAGATTTCGATCAGGCCTTCCTGGAACAGATGATTGCCCACCACCGCATGGGGGTGATGATGGCCACCCATGCCCAGTGGACCAGCCAGCACCCTGAGCTGAGGGGGCTGGAGGCCTCGATGACGCGGGTTCAGAGCGAAGAGATTGAGCAGATGGCCCGCTGGTATCGCCAGTGGTTCGGCAAACCGGGCTAAGCCTTTGTGCGGATCATGCTCCGCCAGGACGATGACCTGGAAAACAACGCTGGCAATCAGACTGATCACCACCCTCTTGGTTCTGGGAACCACGACCGGACGGCTGCAGGCCCAGGCTGGCGACATGTTCCCCACCCAGGCGGCTGATTTGAAACGCTCCAGGCAACTGAAATGCTCTGGGGCCTTCGCGATGGGCAGCCAATGGTGCCGTGCGCAGCCCTGAAGAGCAACGAGGAGGCGATCAAGAAGCAGCCGTAACTGTGGTGGGGCTCAGGGGACTCAGCGGGGGCGGGTGGGGGCCAGGTCGCTGGGCCGGCGCAGCACGAACACCGTCATGGCGGTGAGCAGAACAATCAGGCCGAGGACGCTGGCGATGGCAACGGTGTAGTCAGACATGACGATCAACCGAGCCCGATCTGGGAAAGGATGCCCTGGCCGGTGAGCAGTTCAGTGGCCAGGCCAATCACGAAACCCAGCATGGCCAGACGGCCATTCCAGGTTTCGGCGAAGGCCACGAAGCCGAAGCGGGGTGAGGGATCGGCCATGGAGCTCCAGGAAATTTCGTGAATTGTAACAGGCTGTTAAGCACCGGGCTGGTCCATGGCTTGGGTCATCAGGGCTTCAAAGGGCTCCGGGCGGTGCAGGTAGTAGCCCTGGGCGTAGTGCACACCGATCTGGCGCAACCGCTCCAGCACCGCGGCCGACTCCACGAATTCGGCGACCGTGCGCAGGCCGATCACCTTGGCCACCTGCACGAAGCAGCGCACGGCCAGCTCGTCGAGGGGATCGTCGATGACGCCGGTCACGAACTGGCCGTCGATCTTCAGGTGCGTCACCGGCAGGGTCTTGAGGGCGCCGAATGAGGCGGTGCCAGAGCCGAAGTCATCCAGGGCCACGGTGGAGCCATGGCGGCGCACGGTGGCGATGAAGTCGATGGCGGAGGGGACGTTGGTGATCGCTGCCGTTTCGGTGATCTCGAAGCAGAGACGGCGGCTCACCTGAGCTCCGGCCTCGGCGAGCATCTGATCCACCAGCCGCCCGAAGCTGCCGTCCACCACCGATTGACCAGAGACATTGATGGCGATGCGATCGATGCCCTCAAGGCTGCGCTGGCTTCTCAGCAGGCCGAGGGCTTTGCGCAGCACCCAGTGGTCGAGGCGGGTGGCCATCTGGAACCGCTCCGCCGGCGGCAGGAAGGCCCCCGGCAGCACCAGGGAGCCATCGCACTGCCGCAGGCGCAGCAGCAGTTCCGCCCGCAGGGACTGGTCCGCGGCGGGGTCGAGGGCCACGATCCGCTGGGCGTGGAGCACCAGCCGGTCTTCGTCGAGGGCCTCCTGCAGCCGGGTGATCCAGCGCATCGCCTGGTTGCGGCCGCCGGTGTCCGCGTTGCCCCCCCAGGTGTGCCAGCGGTTGCGGCCCGACTCCTTGGCGGTGAAACAGCTGATGTCCGCCGCCTGCATCACCGCATCGGGCAGGTGCCCCGCGCCCACCAGGGGCACCACGCCGATGCTCACCCCCACCCGGAAGCGGTGCTCCCCCACCTGAAAGCGGAACTCCTCCAACCTGCGGATGATGCTGGCGGCCATCGCCTCCGCCTCCGCCAGGCCGCAATGGCAGAGGAGCAGGCCGAACTCGTCGCCCCCCAGCCGGGCCAGGCAGCCCCGGCCGCTCTGGAAGGTTTCCAGCAGCCGGGCCAGCTGCACCAGAAGCGTGTCGCCAGCGGCGTGGCCGGCGGCGTCGTTGATGATCTTGAACTGATCGAGATCGATGTAAAGCAGCGCGTGCCCCTCCTCCGCCGGCTGCTGCAGGCACTCGCTGAGGCAGGCGTCGAAGGCCCGGCGGTTGAGAAGCTGGGTGAGGGCGTCGTGGCTGGCCTGGTGCTGGAGTTCGGCCTGCAGGGCCACCTCGGTGGTCACATCCTGCACGAAGCCGAGGTAGCCGTTGGGGGCGGCGGCCTGCCGCTGGACCTTGGCGTGGGAGCGCACATGCACCACGCTGCCATCGCGGCGGAGCAGGCGGAAGGCGAGCTGGAAGTCCTTGCCCTGGGCGGCCATGGCGTTGCCCTCGTCGATCACCATCTGCCGATCCTCGGGATGGAGAACCTCCATCCAGCCCATGCCCAGGCACTCCTGCTCCTCCAGGCCGAAGATCTCCCGCCAGCGGGGGTTGGTCCAGGTGCAGCCCCCGCGCGGATCGGTGCCGAACAGGCCGATCGGCATCTCCGCCATGATTCCCTGGGCCCGCTGGCGCAGGACCTGTTCGCTCTGCAGGGCGCGCCGCCCCTCCAGCAGCTGGACGGCCGTGTGACCGAGCTGGCCGAGCACCTGGCGCTGCTGGGCGTCGAGCCGCAGGGGCCGGCGATCGATCACGCAGAGGGTGCCGACAGCGGCGCCGTCGGAGAGGCGCAGGGGGGCACCGGCATAGAAGCGGATCTGGGGATCGCCCGTCACCAGGGGGTTGGTGGCAAAGCGGGGATCGCGCTGGGCGTCCTCCACCACAAAGAGACCCTCCTGCGCGATGGCGTGGGTGCAGAAGGAGACCGCCCGGGGGGTCTCGCTCACCCCCTCCAGGCCCAGGTTGGCCTTGAACCACTGGCGCTCGCGGTCGATCAGGCTGATCAGGGCGATCGGCGTGCCGCAGACCGCCGCAGCGGCCTGCACCAGCCCTTCGAAGGCCGCCTCCGACCCGGTGTCCAGGGCCTCCAGGGCCTCCAAGGCCCGGAGGCGCCGCTCTTCATCGGGGGCGCCCTGGGGCAGGGAGTGCGTCATGCCGGCTGCGCGCTGTTCGTGCCAAAAATGCAACAATTATATTGATTAGTTTCGGCATGGTTGGCATTCCGTGGCGGGTCGGCGCGCATCGTTTAGGGCTGCCCTGGGAGCCTTCCCAGCCTGGCGATGGGCGCCGGAACGCGCCAGAAGTGATCGCGGATTGCGTTCAGGATCCGTTGCTCTGGGAACAGGACTCCGTAATTTTGACGCCATGAGCAAACCCGCCACCGCCCTTCCCGCCGATCCTGCCGAGGCGAGGGCCGTCTGGGCCCAGCTCCCCTGGCTGGATCGGCTGCTGCCCCTGTGGATCCTGCTGGCGATGGCGGGCGGGCTGGTGCTGGGTCGCCACGTGCCCGGCCTGGCGCCGGCGCTGGCGGCGGTGCAGGTGGATCACACCTCCCTGCCGATCGCCCTGGGGTTGCTGTTGATGCTCTACCCGGTGCTGGCGAAGGTGCGCTACGGCGAACTGGGCCACATCGCCCGCGACCGCCGGTTGCTGACCCTGAGCCTGGCGCTCTGCTGGGGCCTGGGGCCGCTGCTGATGTTCGGCCTGGCCTGGTGGTTTCTGCCCGATCAGCCGGCCTTTCGCACCGGCCTGATCCTGATCGGCCTCGCCCCCTGCATCGCCATGGTGCTGATCTGGATCGATCTGGCCCAGGGCCACCGGGAGGCGGCCGCCCTGCTGGTGGCGATCAATTCGATCCTGCAGGTGCTGCTGTATGCGTTGCTGGGCAGCTTCTACCTGAAGATCCTGCCGGGCTGGCTGGGGCTCGACAGCCAGATCGTGCGCTTCTCGTTTGCGGAGATCGCACGGGCGGTGCTGATCTTTCTGGGGATTCCACTGCTGGCAGGTGTGCTCACCCGGGTGATCGGCGTGCGCCTCAAGGGGCTGCGCTGGTACGAGCAGCGCTTCCTGCCGAGGATCGCGCCGCTGGCCCTGTATGGATTGCTGTTCACAATCGTGCTGATGTTCGCCCTGCAGGGAGAGGCGATCAGCACCGATCCGGGCCAGGTGATTCGGGTGGCGCTGCCACTGCTGCTGTATTTCGTGCTGATGTGGAGCCTGGCCTTTGCCCTGGGCAAGGCCAGCGGCCTCGATCACGCCCGCACCACCACCCTGGCCTTCACCGCCGCCGGCAACAATTTCGAGCTGGCGATCGCCGTCTGCGTCGGCGTCTGGGGTGTGGCCTCCCAGCAGGCGCTGGCCGGTGTGATCGGCCCCCTGATCGAGGTGCCGGTGCTGGTGTCGCTGGTGTATGTGTCGTTGTGGTTGCGGGGGCGTTTTCGGTAAGAGCCCTGCACCGCCAGGCCCGCGCCAGCCAACACGGAGACAGCCGTGACCAAAAGAAAGGGAAGCCGCGGGCTTGATTGGAGCCCGAAAAGGCGAAGATACTCCCATAGAGACATCTCTAGCCACGATCGATATGGCTTGGCTTTCAGTGTGTGAAATGGCTGCATTTTTGCTCATGCTTGACATTAACGGTGACAACGCCGTCGCAGCTAGCTGGGCCGCTCACCACGCCACCTTGACCAGCTCCTCCATCCAGGGCAGGCGAAGCCAGGAGAGGCTCCAGGGCAGTCGCTGCAGCGCCCCATCCATCGCATCGCGCCGTTCCACCACCAGCAGCCAGGCCTGAGGCCGCCAGCGGAGCAGGCCGGGCCGTTGCAGCCAGGTCGCCCGCAGGCTGTCCACCTCCTCCCCGAGGAGCCCTGCGCCATGGGCGAGCACGGCCTGCAGGAGCTTGTCCGCCTCCTGAAGTTCCGCCGCGCTGAGGTCCTCCTCCAGGGCGCCGACGGCAGCGAGGGGCAGGCCGCAGAGAAGCTTCACCAGGGTGAGGCGCCATTCGGGCGGTCTGGGGTCCCCGTCCACCAGATAACCCAGCAGCGCCAGCGCCCGCTGTTGCTCGGCAGCGCCGACGAACCGCCGCTCCGGCGTCAGCCAGCCCAGCCGATCGAACAGGGTTCCCAGAAACGGCCACAGCAGGGCCAGGCCAGCGCCATCCACCGTGAGGGTATCCCCCTGATGCTGGGGGGAGGGGAGGAGAGATTCGCCGGCGGTGGCCCGCAGGGCTGGCTCCCCTGCGGGAGGAGGCGAGGCGGGGGGAGCAACCTCCAGGCCAGCCTCTGCTGGCGGCTCACGGGGGTGGGGGGCTGGCTCAGCGGCTTGCGCGCGGGTGGTCGGGGCCTCGGGGCCTGGGGGCAGGGGTGCGGCGGCGCGGCTCCCCAGGACCTGGAGCAGCAGGAGCCGTTGGTCGGGCTCACTGGCGCTCAGCAGCCGTTCAAAGGCGGCGGGGCCGGCGGCCAGCTGGCGCAGAAAGGGGGCAAATGTCTCAAAGGGCAGGCGGAGGGCGCGGGCGACGGTGGCGGGGATCAGGCGGGCGTCCTGGCGTGGCGCCCACCAGGGCAGGATGCCGGTGGCGGCAAAACAGGCCAGCAACTCCAGATCGCGGCTTTCAGGGCTTTGCGGGGCAGGCCGAGGCGATGGCGTGTCTGGCGACTCCCCGCTTGCTGGACCAGGCTGGGGCCTCGTGGAGGGTGCGGCGGCGGAGAGGGGCCAGCCAGGGAGAGGCGCTGCGCCGTGGCCGACCTCGGCCGCTGCGGTTGGCTGGGGCCGATCACGGGCGGGGGCGGTTTCGATGCGTTGGGCGGTGCGCAGGCGGGAGCGCAGGGCTTCGCCCAGGGCCCGCTCCAGCCGTTCGGGGAAGCGGCGCTCCAGTTCATCCGCCGGAATCGCACCTAGATCGAGGCTGAGGCTCTCAAGCCGCTGGATGGTGCCGGGCGCGCTGAATTGATCTAACACCCGCTCCAGCACCGCCGTGAGGGTCTGGTGATGGAGACGGCTGAGGCGATCGTGCAGCCGGCGCGCTTCGGTGGGATCCGCCGTGCTCACCTCGAGTTCCAGGCGGTCCACCAGGTGAGTCATGTCGGGCCCTCAGCGAGAGGGCTTGCTGGCTCAGAAGAGTTTTGTCCAGTCACTCCAGCCTCCATTCGGCTCGCTCTGGCCGATCTGCCACACGCCGCCATCGGAGCCGATGGCCAACACCTGCATGCGGCCATCGGCGCTGGGCTGGGCCGAGGCCTGCACCACCGAACCGCCGAGCTTGACCCAGGCTCCCCAGCCTTTGCCAGGGGCGGTTTGGGAGATGCAACTCAGCTGCTGGTCGGCGCCAACGGCGAAGACCGTCAGCCGACCATCGAGATGCTTGGCCGAGGCGATCCGCTGCGTCGATCCGCCCAGCTTGGTCCAGGGATTCCACCCGGTGCTCTCGCCAACCTGAGTTTGCAATCTGTGATACAGAGCCTTGTCGTAGCCGATAACAAACACTTGCATGCGGCCATCCTCATTGGTTTCCAGATCCAAGCATCGACAATTGCCTACCAATGACGCCCACCCGGTCCAAAGCGCACCGGGTTCCCGTTGCCAGATGTGGTAGGTGGCTTTGTCCGTGCCCACCGCAAACACTTCCAGGCGCCCATCGCTGTTTCTGCCCGCCTTGATCTCCGTGATGCCGCCGGCCAGCGAGGTCCAGGTGCTCCACGCGTCATCGGGAGGGGTTTGCGGCAGCACCCAGAGGGGACCGTTGTTCACACCGAGGCCGAACAGCTCCAGCCGCCCGTCGGCGTTGCTGGCCACCGCCAGCTGCTTGATCGAGCCGCCGAGGCTGGTCCAGCCGGCCCAGCCACCGGCCTGGGCATCGATCTGCAGGTTGTGCCAGGCCGCCTGATCAGCGCCGACGGCAAACAGCTCTTGCCGGCCGTCGCGAGACCATCCAGCCACCAGCTGTGTGTAGCCGCTGCCACCCAACCCCATGAGGACACTCCAGCCATCGCTGGGATCCGTCTGCGAGCTCTGCCAGACAGAGCCATCGGCACCCAGCAGCACCAGCACAAGATGGCCCTCGTCGGTGCGGGTTGTGAGCACCTGGCTGAAGGCCTCGGGCGGGGGCATGGTCGGCAGCTTTCGGGTTCCCCGACTCCTCACGATCTGGGCCTCAGCGACAGCGTCGTCGTCGGGAGGGCTCGTCGCTGGCGCCAGGGTGGGTGGATGGACAAGCTCCACCGTCGCGCCACTGCGCAGGAAGCGGGCCACGGCCCGGAGGTTGTTGATCGCGGCCGGATCCTGGGTCAGCGCTGTGATCGCCCGGGCGGGGCTGTCGCTGAGGCCCACGATCAGGTCTCGGCCCACCCGTTGGCGGCCGATGCCCCGCAGGCCGGCGGGGGCATCGGTCTGTTCGGGAATGGGCAGTTCCG
>JBEIHT010000057.1:0-15059 GCA_040381155.1 Aphanothece sp. | reverse complement strand
GTGCCAGATGGCGGCCAGGAACAGCAGGCCGCTGAAGATGATGTGGGCGGCGGCGACGCCCTCGAAGCTCCAGAAGCCGGGGTCTACCCCGGTTTCGCCGGTGATGCTCCAGCCCCCCCAGCTGCCGGTGACCCCCAGGCGCGCCATGAAGGGCATCACGAACATGCCCTGGCGCCACATCGGGTTAAGGACCGGGTCGGAGGGATCGAAGATCGCGAGTTCGTAGAGGGCCATGGAGCCGGCCCAGCCGGCGACCAAAGCGGTGTGCATGAGGTGCACGGCCAGAAGTCGGCCCGGGTCGTTGATGACGACCGTGTGCACCCGGTACCAGGGCAATCCCATGGGGGTGAGGTCTGGGTTGAGGTGGGTTGGACGGACGAGTTGAGGTGACGATCGGCGCGGCCGATCCGTTTCGCGATGGTAAGGGGTGCGGATGGCCGCACGGGGCCGCAGGTAACGGACCGCAACCGGCTGTCTCACAATGGCCACCCGTCGCAGCCCCGCCATGCCCGTGATCCGCTTCCTGCGCGAAGGCCGCGATGTGGAGTGCTACCCGGGCGAAAACCTGCGGGAGGTGGCCCTGCGGGAGGGCATCGAGCTTTACGGGCTCAAGGGGAAGCTGGGCAACTGCGGCGGCTGCGGCCAGTGCATCACCTGTTTTGTGGATGTCGAGGGATCGGGATCCACCGCCCTGAGCCCCCAGACGACGGTGGAGGAGCAGAAGTTGCGCCGCCGGCCTCAGAGCTGGCGCCTCGCCTGCCAGGCGTTGGTGCAGGAGTCCCTGGTGGTGCTCACCCGGCCCCAGGTGGGGCTGGCGGATCGGGAGGCGGCCCTGGCCCGCGCCCTGCAGGAGCCCCTGCCCCCCGGCCCCACCGCCTGGCCCGCGCCCCCGGCCGTCGAGGCCGAAGGGGTGATCAGCGAGGAGGGGATGGCCGAGCCAAGCGCAACGAGCGATGAAGCCGGGGCGGAGGAGTCCGGGGACGGGTGATACGTTCCCCTCACCCACGTCCCAGCCATGGAAACCAACGATCTCGGCTTCGTTGCCAGCCTCCTGTTCGTGCTGGTTCCGGCCGTGTTCCTGATCGTCCTCTACATCCAGACCAGCAGCCGTCAGGGCGGCTGACCCGTCGCGCCCCTCGGCTGCTTGCCGCGGCGGCTCTTCAGCGGCGCCCCTCCGGCTCCCGCACCAGCAGCACCGGAGCGTTGGCATGCACCCGGATGTAATCGCTCACGGAGCTGCCCAGCAACCGGTCGAGATCCACAAGCGCCCTCGCCACCAGGGGGCGCCGGTCCTGGGAGGCAATCACCACCAGATCGGCCTTGGTGTCCTCCGCCACATCGCACACGGTGCGGCCGATCTCGCCGGTGCGGTGCAAGGGCTTCATGGTCACCCCGTAGCTGCGGGCGCGCTGCACCGCCTTCTCCAGCACCTCATCCGCCGGGCTGCGCCCGCCGCGAGAGGGGGTGATGTCCTGGCGGGTGACGTGCACCCCGGTGAGGGTGCCACCCGGGATCCCCGCCACCAGTTCGCAGGCCAGCCGGATCGCGTCGTCGCCGACCCCGGTGCCATCCACCGTCACCAGCACCCGGTTGATCGCCCGCACGTAGAGGTCGTCCCGCACCAGCAGCATCGGGCGGGTGGAGAGCTGGAACACGTACTGGCTGGCGCTGTTGGCCAGGATCGACTGCAGCCGTCCCAGCCCCCGGGAACCCATCACGATCAGGTCGACATCAAGTTCATCAGCCACCTGGAGCACGGTCTGCTTGGCATCCCCCTGACGGATCAACGGGTTCACCTCGCCTGCGGCCAGGCCCATCCTCTGGGTGGCCGCCTCCAGCAGGGCTGAGGCCCGCTCGCGGTGCTCCTGCAGGTCGGCGCTCCCCTGTTCCGGCAACACATGCAGCAGGTTGACGCGGGCCGCGCGGCAGGGGGGGATCTCGCGCAGCATGCGCACCATCTCCTCCACATGGCCGGTGCCGGAGTCGGCGATCAGAAGGTTTCGGAACACGGAAATGAACGACGCTCCAGGGCAGCCTATGGCGAGTTCCCGGTCCCCCTCTACCCCCGGTGCCATCCGTGACGCAGCCCGCCTTCCGCGAACCCGCCGCCGGCCGGCCCCCGTGGTGCCTGGAGCGGCGCGTGCTGCCCCAGCACACCGACCATGCCGGCGTGATGTGGCATGGCGCCTACCTCGCCTGGCTGGAGGAGGCCCGGGTGGAGGCCCTGGCGGCCGCGGGGCTGGCCTACAGCGAGCTCTCCGCCCGCGGCCTGGAGCTGCCGGTGGTCTCCCTGGCGATCGACTACCGCCAAGCTCTGCTGCACGGCGAGCGGGTGCAGCTCTGGAGCGAGGTGCTGCCCCGCCAGGGGGTGAAGCTGCCCTGGCGCAGCCGCTTCGTGCGCAGCGGTGGGGAGGTGGCGGCCGAGGCGCGGGTGGAACTGGTGCTGGTGGACCTCTCCCGGAGCCCGGGGCAGCGCCGCCTGCTGCGCCGACTCCCCGACGACCTGGCGCGGGCGCTGGATCGCCTGATGGCAGGGCCACCCGAGCCGGAGCAGCTATAGTACGGCTGTTCTCCAGGGTGGAGGCAATGTGGCGGCTCAGGATCACCGCTTCAGGGCAGGCCGGGGCTGGGGCCGGCAGGAGCGCCTCTGGTGGTTGCTCTGGAGCCAGTGCCCTGGCGTGGGGCCGGCCCGGCTGCGGGGGGTGATCCGGCGCTTCGGCACCCTGGAGCGGGCCTGGGGCACTCCAGGGCAGGCCTTCGCCACCCTGCCGGGCTGGTGCGGCCCCTTGCTGGCGGGGCTGGAGGGGTTCCGCTCCTCCTGGGGGCAGGATCCCTTGCCCCGTCTCAGCCTCCCGCTGGCGGGGCGGCGGGCCCTGCTCCCCGGGGATGGCCGCTGGCCCCAGGCGGTCGCCGCCCTCCCCCGGCCGCCGCTGGTGCTGTGGTGGCGAGGGCGGGGCTCGCTCTGGCCCCACCTGGCCCAGCGGGGCGGGGTGGCCGTCGTGGGCACCCGCCGGCCCTCCTCCCATGGCCTGGTGATGGCCCACCGCCTCGGGGAAGCGCTGGCCGCCGCCGGCTGGCCCGTAGTCAGCGGTCTGGCGGAGGGGATCGATGGCGAGGCCCACCGCGGCTGCCTGGCGGCCGGCGGCGCCCCCGTGGCGGTGCTGGGCACCCCCCTGGAGCGGGTCTATCCGCGCCACCACCGGATCCTGCAGGGGGAGGTGGGGGAGCGGGGCCTGCTGATCAGCGAGCAGGCGGCCGGCGCCGCCGTGCAGCGAGGCCATTTCGCCAGCCGCAACCGGCTGCTGGTGGCCCTCGCCCGCGCCGTGGTGGTGGTGGAGTGCCCCCGGGCCAGCGGCGCCCTGCACTCCGCCGAGCTGGCCTGGCATCAGGAGCTGCCCCTGTGGGTGGTGCCAGCGGACGCCGCCCGCCTCTCCGCGGCCGGCAGCAATCGCCTCCTGGCCAAGGGGGCTACGCCATTGCTGGATCCCGCTGATCTGATCGCCCAGCTGGGGGCGGGCCCGCTGGCGGGGCGGGCGGGGATGGCGGGGCAGGCGGAGAAGGGGGCGTCACCGCCGGCCCTGCCGGCGGCCCAGGCGGCCTTGCTGGAGGCTGTGGGTGGGGGCGCCTGCCTCGAGCAGCTCTGCCTCGCCCTGGGGGCCTCCCCCAGCCAGCTGGCCCCCCAGCTGCTGCAGCTGGAGCTGGCCGGCCATCTGCGCGCCGAACCCGGCCTCCAGTGGCGGCCCAGCCGGGGGTTCCCCGCCTAGGCTCATGCCATGGCGCCCTCCCCCGCTGGTCCCGCCTCCCCCCCGAGCGTCAGCCCCTCGGTCGGCGGGGAGCTGACCTGCCGCGGCGAGCGGATCAGCGGCCACGAACTGCTCGCCTGGCGGCGACAGCAGGTGCTTCTGGGGGGCCGCGCCACCGACTTCGACTGGCTGCTCGACCTGGCCGGGGGCCTGGGCTGGGCGGCGCTGCAGAAGCTGATCCTCAGCCCCGAGCACAAGGTGCCGCTCCCCGCGGGTCGGGCCCGGGTAGAGGCCCTCTGGCGCCGCCACCTGCGCCATGGCGAACCGCTCCAGTACCTGGTGGGGGTGTGTCCCTGGCGGGACCTGGAGCTGGCGGTGGCCCCCGGCGTGCTGATTCCCAGGCAGGAAACGGAACTGCTCGTGGATCTGGCCCTCAGCGCCTGGGAGAGGGATCGTCCCCCCGGCCTCTGGGCTGATCTGGGCACCGGCTCGGGCTGCCTGGCGGTGGCCCTGGCCCGGGCCCTGCCCGCCTCATCCGGCCTGGCGATCGACCTGAGCGAGGAGGCCCTGCACCAGGCGGGCGCCAACCTCGCCAGCCACGGTTTGGCGGAGCGGGTGCAGCTCCTGGCCGGCGACTGGTGGCAGGCGCTGAAGCCCTGGTGGGGCCGCCTGGAGCTGGTGGTGGCCAATCCCCCGTACATCCCCACCGGCCTGCTGGCGGAGCTCGACCCGGTGGTGCGGGATCACGAACCCCGCCTCGCCCTCGACGGCGGCGCCGACGGCCTGGTGGCGATCCGTCGCCTGATCGCGGAGGCCCCCGACGGCCTGGCCCCGGGGGGGCTGCTGCTGATCGAACACCACCACGATCAGAGCGAGGCGGTGCTGGCGCTGCTGCGGCAGGCGGGGCTGGAGCGGGGCCAGGCCCAGCGCGACCTGGAGGGGGTGGCACGGTTCGCCCTGGCCTGGCGTGCGGGGGGGCCGCGGTGAGCGGGCCCAGGACGGGGGGAGTTCTCGGCGTCGCCGCACTGGCCGATCACCTGCTGGCCGGGGGAGCGGCCCTTTTCCCCACCGACACCCTGCCAGCCCTCGCCTGCCGCCCGGAGGCAGCCGGCCTGCTCTGGCGCCTCAAGCAGCGGCCGGCCCACAAACCTCTGATCCTGATGGGCGCCGACCTGGCCCAGCTGCAGGAGGCGCTCGCCGTGCCCTGGCACGAGGCCTGGCTCGCCCAGGCCCGCGCCGGCTGGCCCGGCGCACTCACCCTGGTGCTGCCCCACAGCGGCCCGCTCGCCGAAGCCCTCCATCCCGGCGGCGCCAGCCTGGGCCTGCGGGTGCCGGCCTGCGAGCGGGCCCGGGAGCTGCTGCGGCGCACCGGTCCGCTGGCCACCACCAGCGCCAACCGCTCCGGTGAACCCCCCGCCCGCGACGCCGCCGAGGCGGGGCGCCTGTTCCCGGAGCTGCCCCGCCTCGCCCCCCTGCCCTGGCCCCCCGGCTCGGGGCAGGCGAGCACAGTGCTGGCCTGGGAGCCGCGGCCGGCGGCTGGGGACGGGGGCACGGATGCGCTGGGCTGGCGGGTGCTGCGTGCCGGGGCCCCGCTGGCGGCGGCCGACGGATGGGAGCCATGCTCGGGCTGAGCCTGCTGCTGATCGCCATCCTCTCGCTCCACCACTGGCTGATCGAGCCGTTCACCCAGCTCTTCACCCCCCTGCTCAGCCTGTCCTGGCTGGGCTGGGCCGCCCTGGGGCTGGGGGTGTGGCTGTTCGCCGGGGCTAGGCGTCCCCTCTGATCAGCCGCTGGGGGTCGGGGGCGGACAGCAGCTCCAGATGATCGGCGATGGCCGCCGCGATGGCCGGCTTGCCCTCCAGGCACCGCTCGCCCGATCGGCTCACTAGCCAGGCGATCTGCCCAGCGCCGCGCACCTCCTCGCCCCGGTTGGCCACCACCAGGGTGGAGCGATCCAGCCGCCGCCGGGCCACCGCCAGCAACGCCTCGGGGCTGACCGCCTCCAGGTACTTGAAGCTCACGATCGGCAGGCCCGGATCGGCCTGGCTCACCTGGTCGATCACCTTGGCGGTGGGCTCCAGCTCCAGCCGCAGATCCTTGCGACCGCTGGCGATCTTGCCCGGATGGGGCTGGCGCGGCCGGTAGTCGGCCACACCGGCGGAGAACACCCCGGCATCCAGGCCACCGGCCACGGCGGCCAGCACCAGGCGCCGATAGGCGTCGTAATCGTCCACGGCGGTGAACGGCAACCAGGGCGGGGGCGGCTGGCTGCCGGCGCCGAGCAGGAGGGTCACCTCGGCTCCCCGCAGCACCAGGTCTTCGCTGATGGCGGCGGCCAGGCGGCCGGAGAAGCGGTTCACGATCCGGCGCACGCCATCGATCGCCACCGGCGTCGGCCCGCCGGTCACCAGCAGACGCCGGCCCCGCAGCGGACTGGTGCTCAGGGCCCGGCAGACCGCCGCCACCAGCACCTCCGGGTCGGGCAGGTTGTGCTTGCCGTAGGCGTCGCGCGGGGGCACCAGCCGCACCCCCAGCTCGATCAGGCGCCGGCAGTTGCGCTCCAACACCCCATTGTGCAGGGAGCCGTGCATGGTTGGGGCGACCAGCACCACGGTCTGGCCCCGGGCGAGGCGCCCAAGGGCGGAGGCCAGGGCCGCGGTCACCACCGTGTCGGCGATGCCGGCGGCGAGCTTGCCGATGGTGTTGTAGGTGGCGGGGGCGAGCAGCCAGGCATCGAAAGGCTCCCCATCGCTGAGGTGCTCCGCCCGCCAGCTCAGCCGGCTCACCAGCGGCCGGCAGGTGGCCCACTCCAGGGCCTGGCGACCCACGAACTGGAGCGCCTCCTCACTGCAGAAGGCCGTCACCTCCGCACCACGCCGCCGCAACGCCCTGGCCAGATCGGGGGCCCGCAGGGCGGCGATGCCTCCGCTGACCAGCAGGGCGATGCGCCGGCCCTGGAGATGGGGGGAGACCTGCGGCACGGCATGGTCGCCGATCGGCTGGCTGCGGGGGGCGGCACAGTCCCAGGCGTCGAAGCTGTCCACAGGCGATGGCGCTATCCCCGATCCAGAGGCGGATGGCGCAGCTCCATCCTGCCCTGGTGGGCGCGGGCTCAGCCGGTGCCTTCGGCGGCGGTCGTCTCGCTGCCGAACTGGTGATCCAGCAGGCGGCGCTGGTATTCCACGGTGAGGGAGGCCAGATGGTCCTCCGCCGCCTCGCGCACCGCCGGATCGATCAGATCAAGGGCAGGCGCTGGCGGCACCCGCATCGAGAGCACCAGCGACAGGGTGTCGAACAGGCGCACCTGGTCGCTCTGCCAGCCGAGGTAATCGGCGGCCAATGTGGCCAGGTCGTCAGCGGAGACCTGCTTGCCCTCCGCCTCCTGCCGCAGCTCCTGCAACTGGGTGAAGCGGGCGGAGGCCACCAGGGCATGGGCGGCCGCGAGAGCGGCCAGGGCATCGGCCGCCTCGCGCCGCAGCACGGTGAGGTCGCGGGCACGCACCGCCTGCTCCACGGTGAGAGGTTTGCGCACCCCCGGCAGGCGGCTGGCGGCGGCGGCGGGGGAGGCCAGCTGGGTGCGGGGCGGCCGGGGGGGGCTGGGGGCCGGCCGGCGGGCGGGAGCAGGGTCGGGCGCCGGATCCAGCGCACTCCCCCAGCGGCTCAGGAGCCGTCCGAGGCGCACCCGCCAGGGCAGCGCGGACCCCTTGCTGCCCCCCAGACCTGCCATCAGCCTCCGGCGTGCGTCCATCGCTCCCCCATTCCAGAACTCCCCCCACTCTGGGGCCAGCGCAGGGCGCTCGGGAGGGGAAACCCGTCCCCGCTGACCCCGAAGCCGGCTAACGGATTTGAACCGATGACCTTCGCTTTACAAAAGCGCTGCTCTACCGCTGAGCTAAGCCGGCTGTGGCGGTGAGCCTACAGGAGCTCTCCGGTGACGCTGGGCCCAAAGCACCAGCTGGGTACGACTGCGGCAGCCGGTTTTCTCCAGCAGGCTGGAGATGTGGCTCTCGATGGTGCGGGGGCTCAGCCTCAGCTGGGCGGCGATGCTGCGGTTGCTGCCGCCGTCACAGAGAACCCTGAGCACCAGCCCTTCGGCCGGGGTGATCCGCGCGGACATGGCGGGTGGAGAGGGGGGCCTCAGGATTCCCCGCCGCCGACTTCCGACACGGCGGCTGGATCGGCCTCCTGGGGCGAGGCGACGGGCTCCGCCAGCTCCTCCGGCTCGGTCAGGTCCTGCGGCGGGGTCGTCTCGTCCGGCGGGGACTCGCTCTCGGCCCGGGGCAGGGGCACCGGCCGGGCGCGGCGGATCGGCAGGTTGGCCAGCAGAGCGGTGACCCGATCCTCGGTTTCCAGGCTGACATCGCAGGCCTCGAGATCGATCTCCACGTAGCGCTGCACCACCTCGAGAATCTCGCGGCGCATCTGCTCCAGCAGCTCCGGGTTCAGATCGCTGCGGTCATGGGCGAGCACCAGTTGCAGGCGCTCCCGGGCCAGGGTGCCGCTGGGCTTCTCCCGGCCGAGCAGGCGATTGAGGAAGTCGATCAGGGTCATCGCCTCAGAACAGTCCGGTGGTCTGGCGCAGTTTGTTCAGCAGTCGGGCCCGCAGGCCCCGGCGCTCCTTGCTGGGGTCGAGCAGGGGCACGTTCTCGCCATCGAGGCGGCGGGCGATGTTGCGGTACCCCTTGGCGGCCGGGGAGGCGGCGTCGCCCAGGGTGAGGGGTTCCCCCCGGTTGGTGGAGACGATCACCTGCTGGTCCTCGAGCACCAGCCCCAGCAGGGGCAGGGCAAGCATCTCGGTGATTTCATCGACCGAGAGCATCTCCTGATTCGCCATCATCTGGGGCCGCACCCGGTTGAGAATCAGCTGCACCGGGCTGATCTCCATGCTGTGCAGCAAGCCGATCACCCGGTCAGCGTCCCGAACCGCGGACACTTCCGGATTGGTCACCACGATCGCCTCCCGGGCGGCGGCCGCCGCATTGCGGAATCCCTGCTCAACCCCGGCCGGCGCGTCGATCAGCACGTAGTCGAAGCGCTCGGCCAGCTGGGCGACGATCTTCTGCATGTCCTCCGGGGTGAGCCACTCGAGCATGCGCGGATTGCCCGCCGGCAGCAGGGAGAGGTTGGGTTCCTGCTTGTGGCGCACCAGCGCCTGCTCCAGGCGGCAGCTCTCGGAGAGCACCTCCTGGGCGGTGTAGACGATGCGGTTCTCCAGGCCCAGCAGCAGATCCAGATTGCGCAGACCGAAGTCGGCGTCCAGCACCGCCACGGGGTGACCAAGGCGGGCCAGGGCGATGCCCAGGTTGGCGGTGAGGGTGGTCTTGCCGACCCCCCCCTTGCCGGAGCAGATCAGGATGGTGCGGGCGGTGGCGGACGTCACGGCAGGCCTGGGCGTCGGGGCAGGTTAAGGCCGAGGGGCCGTCCCCTCCCGCATCCGCCGATCCAGGGGTGGGCACACCGGTTCGGCCGGATCGATGCGGATCACCCCGTCCACCAGCCGGGCCTGTTCCGCCAGGCCGGGGGCCGGCCGCTCCTGGGGTCCCCGGGCCACGGCGCCGGCGATGCGCAGCTGCAGCGGGCGCAGCTGCAGGGCCACGATGCGCGCCGCCTCATCGCCCTGGCAGCCGGCATGGGCCACGCCCCGCAGCCGGCCCCAGACGAGAACGTCGCCGACGGCGCTGATGCGGGCGCCGGGATTGAGATCGCCGAGCAGCAGCAGCGACCCCTCCCCCTGGAGGTGTTCGCCGGAGCGCAGGGTGCCGCGGTGGACCCGCAGGCCGAACTCACCCTCCCGCCCGGCTCCGCCGGTGAGGGCCCCGCTGGGCTGGGCCGGCGCCTCGGCGATCAGCCCCAGGGCTGCAGCGGCCACCCGGGTCTCCGGCAGATCGCTGCACACCCGGGTCAGGGCCAGGCCCAGGGGCTCCAGCAGCGCCTGCAGCGCCCGCAGCTCCGGCAAGGGCAGCGGCCAGTCACCGGCCAGCAGGGTCAGCTCGCCCCCCAGAGGCCCCCCCGCGTCCTGCTCCCCCAGCGCCCGGCGCACCTCCTCCAGGAGCGTCGCCGCGCCCCGGGCCGGCGGCAGCCGCAGCAGATGGGGCAGGCGCGGATCCGGAGCCGGAATCAGGGCGGCGGCCATCGCGGTGCAGCGGGGAGTGGGGTGTGGGCGCCCGCAACCTAGGCGTGCCCGGAGGAGGGTCCCGCCACGGGCAGCCACTCCGCCAGCAGCCGGCGCAGGGCCGCCGCCGTTTCGGAGGGATGGATCAACCAGGCGATCTCCTGGCGACTGGTGAGACTGCTCACCAGGGGGGAACGCTGCTCCAGGGCCTGCAGCCGCTGGCCATCCCAGAGCCGCAGGCCACCCCGATAGGGGTCGTAGCCCAGGCTCTGGCGCTGCTGCAGGCCGCAACAGCCCTCCGGGTCGAAGCCCGCCGCCCGGGTGAGCCGCTGGGCTTCCGCCAGGAGCTCCAGGCGCCGGGCGGGGACCAGTTCGCTCACGTCCGTGGCCTGCAGCAGGCGGCGGTCGAGCAGGCGCTCACAGGGATCGGCGAGCTCCGCCGGCCCCTCCTCCCGCCAGCGCAGCAGGTGATAACCAGTGCGCAGGTCATCGTTGGCCAGATAGTCGGCGATCCCCAGGGCCTCGGGCCGCCAGAGCCAGGCCGCCATCGTCGCGTCGGCCCACACCCGCTGGGGCCCGAGCCGCCGGGCCAGGCGCACCACCTGGCGCAGCAGCCAGGTGCTCACCACATTCAGGCGATGGTTGTACACCGTGCGATACATCAGCTGCCGCACCACCAGATAGTGCTCAACCGCCATCAATCCCTTGGGATGCAGGGCCAGCGAGCCATCCGGCGCCAGGGTGAGGGCGGCCAGGATCCGCTCCAGGTCGAGCTGGCCGTAACGGGTGCCGGTGCTGTGGCTATCGCGCATCAGGTAATCGAGCCGGTCGCAGTCCAGCTGGCTGCTCACCAGGGCTTTCACCGCCCCCAGCGGATGGCGACCGTGCTCGAGCAGGTCGGCCACCTCATCCGCCAGGCCCGGGCGCTGGGCCTCCAGGGGGCCCCGCAGCTCGGGATGTTCCCGGATCAGCCGCCCCGACCAGGTTTCATGGCGCAGGCCATACATCTCCTCACCGGAATGGCTGAAGGGGGCATGGCCCACGTCGTGCAGCAGGGCCGCGGCGTAGAGGGCCGGCCGCTGCGCCGCCAGGGAGGGGTCGAGCCGCTCCAGCTGCTGCAGGGCCCCCCGGGCCAGGTGCAACACACCGAGGGAATGGGTGAAGCGGCTCGATTCCGCCCCCTGGAAGGTGAGAAAGGCGGTGCCCAGCTGGCGGATGCGGCGCAGGCGCTGGAAGGGGGCCGTGTCGATCAGGGCGACCGCCATCGCCTCGGCCGGATCCTCCCGATCGAGGCGGATCGCCCCGTGCAGGGGGTCGTGGTAGGTGCGCTGGCTCATGGCGCCGCGCTGGCGCCGATCCGCCCCGCGAGTTGCCGTTCCGCCTGCTCCAGCCAGCCATCGCCGTCGCCACCGGGATTGAGCGGCTCCTCGCCAGCCAGGCCATGGTCGGGCTCGATCCCCACCGCCTGGATGTCGCGGCCGCTGGGGGTCAGATAGCGGGCCACGGTCACCGCCAGGCCGCTGCCGTCCCCGAGGGGAATCAGGGTCTGGATCAGCCCCTTGCCGAAGGTGCGGCTGCCCACCAGCTCGCAGCGGCCGGCATCCTGCAGGGCTCCGGCCAGGATCTCACTGGCGCTGGCGGTGCCGCCGTTCACCAGGGTGAGCAGCGGACCCTCCCAGAGGGTGCCCGGGCCCGCCTGGGGGCGGGAGGCGATGCCGCCCCGGTCACGCGTTTCCACGATCGGCTCGCCATCGAGCAGGCCATTGGCCACCGCCAGGCCCGCGCTCACCAGACCGCCGGAATTGTTGCGAAGGTCGAGCACCACCCCCTCCACCCCCTGCTGGTGGAAGGCCTCCAGGGCGTCCCGCACCTCCCCCGGCACCGGGTCACTGAACTGGGTGATGCGCAGCACGCCGAGGCGATGGCCCTCCACCACAGGCGTGGAGGTTCGCACCGGCCGCAGGTCCACATCGCCCCGCTGCAGGAGCACCTCCCGCTCCGGGCCGGCGGGGGTCCGCAGGCGAAGCAGCACGTCGCTGCCCGCCGGTCCGCGCAGGCGGGCGGCGGTGCCCTCCAGGCCGAGGTCCGCCACCGGCGTGCCCTCCACCGCCAGCAGCTCGCTGCCCGAGGCGATGCCGGCCGCAGCTCCCGGCGAACCATCGAGGGGGGCGATCACCACAATGCGCTGGCGGCCGCCCGCTTCCCCCTCCCGCAGGGCGAGCTGGAGACCCACCCCGCTCACACGCCCGCGGGTGTTCGATTGCAGGGTGGCGAATTCCGGCGGCCGCAGCATGCGGGTGTAGGGGTCGCCGATCGGGGCCAGCATCGCCTCGATCGCCTCCCAGGCCTGCACGGAGCTGACGATCGGGCGCTCCAGCGTCTTCTGGCGCAGCCGCTTCCAGCCGATCGCCTCGAGCTGGGCCGGATCGACGTAGCTCTGGTTCACCAGCCGCCAGGCCTCCACCACCAGCTGCTGGGCGTCGCTGAGGGCCAGAGCGGGGGGGGCCGCCAGCACGGTCACGAGCAGGACGACCAGCAGCCACCGGCACAGGATGGGGGGGCCCAGCGGGCGAGGCGGGGCTGTTTCAAAGGGTTGAGGGCCTCTGGCGCCGGCGGGCGGTTCACTCACGGGGGGGCTGGGACGGTGGGTAGACTCTCGCAACCCAAACCGCCCGCTGCATGGCGAACTCTTCCCCGGCCGCTCCCGACGCCAAAGCGAACCCCGTCTACGACTGGTTCAACGAGCGTCTCGAGATCCAGGCGATCGCCGACGACATCTCGGCGAAGTACGTGCCCCCGCACGTCAACATCTTTTATTGCCTCGGCGGCATCACCCTGGTGTGCTTTCTGATCCAGTTCGCCACCGGGTTCGCCATGACCTTCTACTACAAGCCCACCGTGGTGGAGGCCTACGCCTCGGTGCAGTATCTGATGACGGATGTGAGCTTTGGCTGGTTGATCCGGTCGGTGCATCGCTGGAGCGCCAGCATGATGGTGCTGATGCTCATCCTGCATGTGTTCCGCGTCTACCTCACCGGTGGCTTCAAGCGTCCTCGGGAGCTCACCTGGGTGGTGGGTGTGGTGATGGCGGTGATCACTGTCTCCTTCGGGGTCACCGGTTATTCCCTCCCTTGGGATCAGGTCGGTTACTGGGCAGTCAAGATTGTCAGCGGCGTTCCTGCGGCCGTTCCTGTGGTGGGCAATTTCATGGTCGAGCTCCTTCGGGGTGGTGAAAGCGTGGGCCAGGCCACCCTCACCCGCTTCTACAGCCTCCACACTTTTGTGCTCCCCTGGCTGCTTGCCGTCTTCATGCTCATGCACTTCCTGATGATTCGGAAGCAGGGCATCAGCGGTCCCCTTTGAAAATCATCCACCCTTTTCCCCGAGTTTCCCTCACGGTTTCCAGCCATGCACATTCTCAAGAAGCCTGATCTCACCGACCCGAAGCTGCGTGCCAAGCTCGCCAAAGGCATGGGTCACAACTACTACGGCGAGCCCGCCTGGCCGAATGACCTCCTCTACATTTTCCCGGTGGTCATCCTCGGCACCATCGCCTGCATCGTCGGCCTCGCGGTGATGGATCCGGCCATGCTGCTCGACAAAGCTGATCCCTTCGCCACCCCGCTGGAGATCCTGCCCGAGTGGTACCTGTACCCCGTCTTCCAGATCCTGAGGGTGGTGCCCAACAAGCTGCTGGGCATCGCCATGCAGACCATGATTCCCCTGGGGCTGATGTTGATTCCCTTCATCGAGAGCTTCAACAAGTTCCAGAACCCGTTCCGCCGCCCCGTGGCCATGGCGGCATTCCTGTTCGGCACCGCCTTCACCATCTACCTCGGTATCGGCGCTGCCCTTCCCATCGACAAGTCCCTCACCCTCGGTCTGTTCTGAGGCCTGGTTTGCACGGGCTCAACGCTCCCCTCCTCCTTCTGTGGCCCCCTTGGGGCCACTTTTTTTGTCCACTGGGCCCCCTGGGCCGGGTAGGGCTGCGAGAGTTCATCGCCCTGGCTGTCCGCTTGTCCGCCTGGTCGTCGCCGTGCGCGGGTCGGTAGGGGGATGGAAAAGGTGCTATGATTTTGGACTGCGCAACCGAAGGGTTGCGCAGTCCGCCCCTGGTGCGCCACTCAATGCTTTGCCCGCGAGCAGCGGGCAGCAAACCGTGATGCGAAGCCGAGGGGCTGGTGAACCGATCAGCTGCTAGGTTGATCGGGCCTGCAACGGGAGCCCTGAGGGCCCATGGAGCAGGTGCCTGCAAACGGAAGGACCCCCGGGTCCGTGATGTTGTAGGTTTCAGAGGTCGCCGCGAGGCGACAGCCGATGCCACCCCGCGAGGGGGAGTCGGCAGCACCTGGACAATCCAAGAAGTTTAGGAACTGACGCTTTCACTGCGTTGGTCCTGGCGTTTGCCGCTTCTTGCCGGAGCAGCCCTTGCATTTTGAATGTCACGGGATGTTATGGCAGGAGTTGGAATGCTGGAGTGCCAACCGACACAGCAGTGAAGGTGTGAGGTCCCGTCAAAAGAAACACAGCGACAGGTTCTGTCTGTGGCCTTGCAGGGTTCTCACGACCCTGTGGGTGCAAAACGCAGCGGAGCCGATGGTCGCAAACCGGATCTGAGATCCTGGAAAGTCGCCAAGAGCAGCGCCATCGAGAGGTGGGGTTGTGATCGGTGCACTCTCAACCCTGTGTGTCAGCGCGGGGGGCCCATTCGGCAGGCGGTGGAAACATCAGCGTGTTGGAGCGAGGCAAATCGGTTGAGGCAAGAGGCCAGCCAGGGCGCAAGCCAGGGCGGGCGGAAGCGAGTGGAAACGGAGCGCAGGGATGCGTTGTCTGTGGAAGGGAGCAAGCCAAGAGGACCTGATCTACAACGGAGAGTTTGATCCTGGCTCAGGATGAACGCTGGCGGCGTGCTTAACACATGCAAGTCGAACGAACCTTCGGGTTAGTGGCGGACGGGTGAGTAACGCGTGGGAATCTGCCCTCAGGAGGGGGATAACGGCTGGAAACGGCCGCTAATACCCCATATGCCGAGAGGTGAAATGAATTTCGCCTGAGGATGAGCCCGCGTCTGATTAGCTAGTTGGTGGGGTAAAGGCCTACCAAGGCGACGATCAGTAGCTGGTCTGAGAGGATGATCAGCCACACTGGGACTGAGACACGGCCCAGACTCCTACGGGAGGCAGCAGTGGGGAATTTTCCGCAAT
>JBEIHT010000056.1:0-15319 GCA_040381155.1 Aphanothece sp. | reverse complement strand
GCGGCACCGCCATCGCCTTGCGCTACGGCCATCGGGTGTCGGTGGATTTTGAGTTCTTCTCGGACCGGCCCCTGGATCGGCAGCGCCTCAGCCAAGCGCTGCCCTGAATGAGCACGGCCCTTGTGCTGCAGGATCAACCCGAAACCCTCACGCTGCTCACCTCTGCCGATCAGGCGCAGACCGGCGTGAAGGTGTCGTTCTTCGGTGGCCTGACGATCGGCCGCGTGGCCGATCCGGATTGCACCCTGGATCGGGTGGCGCTGTTGGCCTCCCCACACGATCTGCTGGCGACCAAGCTCAAGGTGTTGCTGCAGCGGGCGGAACGGAAGGACTATGAGGATGTAGCCACCCTGTTGGCTGCCGGCCTGGCGCTGAGTGATGGCCTGGCGGCGGCCCAGGCCCTGTATGGCCCGGGGTTTCCAGTCCGTGAATGCCTCAAGGCCCTGGTGTATTTCGCCGATGGTGACCTGGCCGAACTGGGCAGCGGCGAACGGCGGCGGCTGGAGCAGGCCGTTCTGGCCGTTGATCGAATCCCCAGCCTGGAGCGCATCGGCAGTGAGCTGGGGCCATCGCAGCCCTGAAGTGCCCCGTCAGCCCGCCCAGATCTCCTCCAGATCGATCGCCAGCCCAGGGAACTGGGGATCTCCATCGAGACGCGTCGCCGCTTCCAGGCGCCGCGGCGGGGCCGGCGGATCCGCCAGCGGACCCCAGATCTCCACCGCCCGCTCCGCTGGGATCAACAGCCAGCCCAGGAGGGCGCCGTTGCGCTGATAGTCGGCCATTTTCTGGCGCAGGGCGTTGAGGCTGCGGGGCCCTTCATCGCAAGGGCTGGCGAGCTCCACCACCAGATCGGGGCAGAGGGGGGCGAAACCGCGGCGCTGCTCCGCCGTCAGGGCCTGCCAGCGATCCAGATCTACCAGCGAGACATCGGGGCTGAGCACCGAGTCGTCCGGCAGGCGGAAGCCGGTGGAGCTGTCGAACGCCTTCCAGCTGCCGCTGGCACGGGCCCACGTCTGAATCAGAAAGGCCAGAGCGGCGTTGCGGGCGCCGGTTTCACTTCCGGTGGGGGTCATGCAGATCAGGGAACCATCGGCGGCCAGCTCCAGCACAGCGTCGGGGTTGGCCTGACACAGCTCAGCGAACTGCTCGGGGCTGAGCCTCAGGCTGCCGCTGAGGATGAGCGGCAGGGTGATCGACCCGAACGGCTGCTCCGGGCCCAGCAGCCCGGGTGAGGCCTGCGTGGAGGTGGGCGGCGCTTCAGGACTGGCTGGGGCGAGCATGGGCTCGACGAGCGTGCAGGGTTTCAGGCTAAAGGCGGCATTGGCAGTAAGCCCGGGCCAAGCGTCTCCAGCGGCAGGGTGCGCCCAGAATCGACTCAATACCGGACCCGCCCTGCGCCAAGGGGCCTCGCACGCGCCATGCCCTGGTTCATCAAGCACGAAACCTTCCAGCAGCCCTACGCGGCGATGCGGCCCCACCTGGCGGCCCATCGCGCCTGGGTGGAGGCGCTGCGGCAGCGGGGGGTGCGGATCAGCAGCGGCTACCTGGTGGACGGCCAGGACCAGCCCGGCGGCGGCGGCCTGCTGCTGCTGGAGGCGGCGGATCACGCCAGCGCCGAGGCCCTGATCCGCCTGGACCCGATGGTGCGCAGCGGCGGCGTGGCCTGGACCCTGAACCGCTGGATTCCGGTAACGGGGGATCTGAATCTGACCTGAGGCGGCCCAGACTGGCGCGAAGGCCGAAGAGGATCGGCGGTGATCGACCAGGACTCCCTGGCCGCCCTGGATGGGCTGCAGTGGTTGCGGACCGGTGAGGCGGTGGAGAAGCACTTCGGCTTCCGCGCCTCCACGATCAGCCGTCAGTCGCGCCGCTGCCTGAAACGTTTCGGGCTGCGCCTCAAGCGGCAGCAGGGGGAATGGAACCTGGCCGGAGACACCACCCTGCTGCAGATGGAGCGGCGGGTGCATCAGACCGCCCGCTGGCTCGGTCACCGGCCCCTGCGGCTGGAGGCCACCTACTGGTCGGGGCCGCTGCTGTGCAGACCCCTGCCGCCCCGCTGGGGGCTGGGGCTGAGCTCGATCGTGGGGGTGCCGCGCAACTTCCAGCTGGTGCGGGAGCGGATCGTGGATGGTTTCCTCGCCGGCCTGCCGGATCTGCCCGCCCCCGACGACCCCGACCTCACCGCCGTGGTGCTCTCCTCCATGCCGGTGTTCTTCGTCGCCGCCGCCCACCACCCCCTCTGCCGCGCAGCCAGCCTGAGCATCACCGACATCGCCCGTTTCCCCAGCCTGGCCCTGCCCCCGGGCAGCTACCCGCTGGTGGAGGCGACCCTCAAGACTCTGGGCCTGTGGAACGACCCGGTGCGCATGGGGCGCTACCGGCGCGAGCTGTGGGAGGGTCGGGCGGAGGAGGAGCTGGTGATCGGCTACGGCACCCCCCTCAGCCTGGAGGTGAGCGGCGGCGGACTGGTGCGCCTGCCGCTGGAGTTGCCGATCCGCAGCGGCGAAGCCCTGGTGGTGCATCGGGATTTCGCTGATCACGCCGATCTGCTCCGCCTGCGCCAGCTGCTGCGGGAACGGCTCAGGCGCCTGGCGACACGCCACCCGGAGCTGGAGCTGGTTCCACCAGCACCGGGTTGGTGAGGGTGCCGATCCCCTCAATCGCGATGCTCACCGTGTCGCCGGGGCGCAGCCAGCGGGGCGGATCACTGCCCATGCCCACGCCGCTGGGGGTGCCGGTGAGGATCACGGTGCCCGGTTCGAGGGTGGTGCTGCCGGAGAGGAAGGCGATCAGCTCCGCCACCGGGAAGATCATGTCGCTGGTGCTGGCGTCCTGGCGCAGCTCGCCGCTCACGTGGGTGGTGAGCCGCAGGTTGTTGGGATCGGCGATGCTGGCCGGCGTGGCCAGCAGTGGGCCGAGGGGGCAGAAGGTGTCGAAGGTCTTGCCCCGACACCACTGACCGCCGCCCAGCTCGGGGCGCTTCTGCCAGTCGCGGGCGCTCACATCGTTGGCGCAGCAGTAGCCCAGCACCGCCAAGAGGGCTTCGGAGGCCGAGACGTTCTTGCAGCGGCGGCCGATCACCACCGCCAGTTCGCCCTCGTAATCCACCGTCTCGCTGGCGAGGGCCGTGGGCAGCTCGATCGGCGCCTCCGGGTGCTGCACGGCGGAGGGGGCCTTCATGAACAGCACCGGCCGGGAGGGGATCGCCGAGCCGAATTCCGCCGCATGGCGCCGGTAGTTCACGCCGATGCAGAGGATCGCCCGCGGCGCCACCGGCGCCAGGAGCTGGGCCACCCGGGCCGCTTCGCCGGTGGGGCGCAGGGCGTGGGCGCCATCGGTGGCGAAGGGATCGCCCTCCAGGCGCTCCCGGGACCCGTCCGGGTGCAGCTGGCCGTGGTGGATGGCGCCAGCGGGGTCGCGGTAGCGCAGGATCCTCATGGGGCTGAAGCAGGCGCGGCGGCGGGGGCGAGCTGGGCGACCATCACCCGGTGGCGTGGATCGCAGGCCTGGCGCCGCACCGCCGTGAAACCGGCGTCCGTCAGGGCGGCGGCCAGATCGAGGCGGAAGTAGTCCTCCAGGTAGGGCTCGGTGCTCTTGAGCAGGGTGCCGATCGGCGCCGGCAGGCGGCGGATCACGGCGGATTCCGGGTCCTGGTCCACCAGGGCCACCACGCCGCCGGGCCGCAGCAACCGCGCCACCTCCGCCAGCACGGCGCGGGTGGCGGCGGCGGGCAGTTCGTGGCACACGTACTGAAGGGTGACCAGATCGAAGCTGGCCGCCGGCAGGCCGCTGGCCTCGGCGGCGGCGTGGTGCCAGGCGGCGATGCGGCCCTTCCCATCGCGCACCCGGGCCACCGCCAGCATCTGGGGCGAGAGGTCGAGGCCCTCCACCCGCACGGGATCGCCGCCGAGGGCGGCCTGGCGCTCCTGCAGCCAATCGGCCAGGGCCAGGGTGCTCACCCCCACCGAGCAGCCCAGGTCGAGGGCGTCGTGCACCGGCCCGACCAGGCTGGGTTCGATCACCGCGAAGATCGCCGCGCGCAGGCGCGCCTGGGCCTGCTCCGGCGTGAGGGTTTCCCCCGGCCACACCCGCAGCGCCATCGATGCGGTGGCCTGCTCCGCCTCGCAGGCCGCCGGCCAGCAGAGGTTGCCCTCCGGGTAGGCGTGGAAGGGGGCGCGGTAGTAGGCGGGCACCGCCGTGGCCGGATCGACGCTGGCGGCCAGCAGCGGTTCGGCGGCGACCCGCAGCTCCTCACGCCTTGCCCGCCAGGCGATGCCGTTGCGCTCGGCGGTGCGGATGATCACCCGCCGCGCCTGCCAGAACAGCAGGCTGCGCAGTGGAGCCACCGCCAGCACGGCGGCAATCAGGCGGCCGAGGGGATGGTGGCTGTCAACCCAGGGGGGCGGGGTGGCGAGCGTCAAGGCAAGAAGCTCTCGAACCACCAGTATCACCGGCCCCACGCTTGCAGGGTGACCCGTTGCCGCAGCCAGCCACTGGGCTTGTCCGGCAGGGAGCGTGATCAGGAGGGGGAGGGGGCGTGCAACCAGGCTCGGGCCTTGCTGACTGGGCTGACTCACGCAGCAGCTCGCCATAACGTTGATGCCACGACCCCGAATCTCCTGCCTCCAACCAGAAAAGAAGGCGGTCACCATAAAAAAAGGTGGTGGAACCTCCAGGTCTTCTCAGCGAAAATCACCAGAAACGCCGCAAGAGTCATCGTCACCGCAGCTTTTGCCCGTCGAGCCAGGATCAGCTCAAGAGAGGCTTGCCGGCTCCCTGATCCCAAGCATCCTTCGAGCTTGTTGCGCCGGCTCGGCGCTAAGCTGAGCCACCACTTTTGAGCAGCACGGAATTCATTGCATGAGATCTTGTCGCCATACCAGATGGGACAGGTCTGCAGCCATCAGCAGCAGGATCAACCGCTGATGCTTCTGATCGAGCTTAGTTGATCGGCTCTTGACCTCTGAAAGCAGTTGCCCCCGCAATCGATCTGTTCTTCGGGAGCCCCCAAGCAGGGGAGATCAGCAGGTGCCCAATGTTGTGGAGGCTTTGCCATGATAGACATCTCTGCTCTCTGGGAGGCGGAACTCCCCATGAGGTCTATAGTGGTGCGGAACCCATTCACCCTTGAACTGGGTTCAGGATGTCGGAGGGCCATCCCGCCCAACAAAAGCCACCCACCTCAAGCCAGTCGCCTTCGGATCACAGGCAGGCAATGGACCAGTTCAGCTCATCTATTTGATTCTTTCTCTGCTTGACCTGCCGACATCAATGAAGCGCGTCATTGTTCTCAACAATTATTCCTTTGACACGGTTTGGGAAGAGGTGAGGCGCGGAGACAAGCCGGATCATCACCTCTACGGGATTAATCACTTCGAACGCCACGGCTATGAAGTCGTTATCGCCCCCTTCAATGCTTCCCAGAAATGGAATCGTATTAATCAGCTTGGCCATCGAGCACCCCTGCCACTTGGGGACTTAATGCAGCAATACTGGACCCTGAAGAATCTCAGAAAGGACGATATTGTCTATGCCCCTTGTCAAACCCAAACCCATCTTCTTTCTTTGGGTCGCGGCAGTGGCATGCTGAAATCACCTCTCGTCTGTGTTGCACACCATCCTTTCCATACAGGGAGATTATCTCCACTTAGGCGTCCTTATTGGGATCGGGTCGTTCGCGGATCGGACTACTACCCCTCTCTAAGTGTTGGGGTTTCTCAACAAATTATCGCCTCTGGAGGGCGTTCATTGGCTTTGAAGTGGGGTCCAGATGCAACTTATTACCGTCCCAGCGGAGACGTGGGACAGGGTGTCCTCGCAGCGGGTCGCACCGGCCGTGACTTTCTTACCTTTGCTGCGGGTGCTTCCCGCGCCGGAATCCATGCTGACATTATTTGTTTGCAATCTGATGCCGATAAACTCGTGGGCCTGCCATACATTAATTTGAATGTGCAACCCATGCATGACTACATGACCTATCCGAGCCTCATGAAGGCTTTCAACAGCGCGCGTGCGCTGGCAATACCGCTTCATCAAGGTGCAAGCCTAGCCGGACTTACGAGCTTAATGGATGCTTTAGGCATGGCCAAGCCTGTTATCTGCACCCGTCATCCTCTCATTGATCTTGACATTGAAAAGGAAGGAATTGGCTGTTGGATTGAACCTGGCGATGTGGATGGATGGAGTCGTGCCATAACCTTCTTTGACGAACATCCGGATGAAGCACGGGCCATGGGTCTTCGTGCACGAAAACTTGTCGACGAAGGCTTTAACTCTGAAACTTTTGCAGCTCAGATTCTAAATATATTCGAATCTGTTCTTGAGAGGAATTAGCATTCTTCCATTGCCAATGAATTGAGCATACTCAAAACAATTCGCAGAACCCACCCATCGTTCCGCCTGAGCAGCTTCTTCTCGATGACACCCTGCGGTTGGCTCGAAAATCATGGGCAATCGCATTGGCCTTTCGGTGCCAGCGAAGACTTTGAATCAGGCACCCACGAAAAACAGAATGGCAAGCTGATCCCTCTGGAGGCAAGCCGGAACACGTCGACAGTTCATCCGCACGTCTGCCCAGTGATCAGCCACCCACCGGCTTCCAGTGAGCCCCTGATCGGGAGCGCCAGCAAGGATAACGATCCAGACCAGGCTGCAGATTGGGGTGGCTCTCGGCTTCCGGGGGACTCAGCCGCGCAAGTGGCGCGACAGTCGGGCCGGTGAGAACTGGAATCCTGCCGCGGCGGCAATCGCCACCACGGCGATGGGGTCCGCCGCGGCCTCCACCTGGAGCTTGAGGGCAGGATCGGCCTCCACACGGGCGAGGAAGGCGGTGAGCTGGGCTTTGGACACGGGAATTTTTTTAAATCCTTCTCACCCTAGGCAGCCTCCCGCCAGCAGGGTCCGCAACCCCGGCTCCAGCGCCGCGAAGGCCCGGCCGCGGTGGCCCACCCGGCTCTTGCTGGCCCTGTCCATTTCGGCGTAGGTGAGGCCCAGCTCCGGCACCAGGAACACCGGGTCGTAGCCGAAGCCGCCCTCGCCGCGGGGCGCCTCACCGATCAGCCCCTCACAGCGACCCTCCACCTCGAGCCGCACCGCGCCACGGGGATCGGCCAGGGCCAGGGCGGCCACGAAGGCGGCGCGGCGATCCGGCGGCAGCCCCCGGGCGGCCCGTTCGCCATCGGCGGCCGCCAGCTCCGCCAGCAACCGCTGGATGCGCGCCGCATCGCTGGCGGCGTAGCGGGCCGAGAACACCCCGGGCGCACCGCCGAGGGCTTCCACCGCCAGGCCCGAGTCGTCAGCCAGGGCCCAGCAGCCGGTGACGCGGGCCACGGCTTCGGCCTTCAGGCGGGCATTCGCCGCGAAGGTGGCGCCCGTTTCCTCCACCTCCAGGCCCTCCGGCTGGGGCCGCACCTCCAGGGGAAACTCCGCCAGCAGGACCGCGAACTCGCGCAGCTTGCCGGCGTTGCCGGTGGCGATCACAAGCGGCGTGGCGCTCACACCGACTCCGCCAGCTGCCGGGCCCAGCCCAGCACGGCCGTCACCCGCTCCCCGTCCGGCGCCTCGCAATAAAGCCGCAGCAGCGGCTCCGTGCCGGAGAAGCGCAGCATCAACCAGTGGCTGGGGCCGAGCCGCAGCTTCACCCCATCGGTGGTGATCACCTCCTGCACCGCCGCGCCGGCCACCTCCGTGGGTGGGGCCGCCGCCAGGCGGGCCTCCAGCCGGGCGCGGCTCTCCATGTCCGGCAGGCGCAGGTCGAGGCGGTCGTAGTGGCTGGCGCCACCGCAGCGCTGTTGCAGGGCGTCGATCCGCTGCCCCAGGGGCACGCCCCCCTCCACCAGCGCCTCCAGCAGCAGCAGGGCGGCGAACAGGGCATCCCGCTCCGGCAGGTGCATGCCGAAGCCCACCCCGCCCGATTCCTCGCCCCCCACCAGCACCTCACCGGCGAGCATCGCGGCGGCGATGTACTTGAACCCCACCGGCATCTCCACCACCTCCCGGCCCAGGTCTTCGGCCACCAGGCGCATCAGGTCGGAGCCGCTCACCGTTTTGATCACGGAGCCCCCCAGCTTCCGCGCCCGGGCCAGGTGGTCGATGAACAGGGGCATCAGCAGCTGGGTGCTGCAGAAGCGGCCGTTCTCATCCACCGCCGCGATGCGGTCGCCGTCGCCATCAAACACGATCCCCACCGCCGGGCTACCGGCGGCGGTGGAGGCCTTCACCGCGGCGATCAGCTCCTCCAGGTAGGGGGCCAGGGGCTCGGGCGGGTTGCCGCCGAAGAGCGGGTCGCGCTGGGAGCGGATCTCCCGCAGCGGGCAGGCCTCCCCCAGCAGGCCGCTGAGGCCGCCGGCCGCCGAGCCGTGCATCGGATCCACGATCACCCGCAGGCCGCTGGCCGCCAGGCCCGCGGCCAGGGCGGCGGTGTCCACCCGGCCGCGCAGACCGGCCAGGTACTCCCCCATCGCATCAAAGCGGGGGGTGGCGCCGGCGATCGGCACCGTGATGCCGCCGGCCTCCAGGCGCCGCTCCACCCGCTGGGTGAAATCCCCCTCCACCGAGCCGCCGAAGGGTCCCTTGATCTTCAGGCCCAGCCATTCCGGCGGGTTGTGGCTGGCGGTGATCACCAGGGCCCCCAGGGCTCGGCGCTCCACCACCGCCCAGCTGGCGGCGGGGGTGGGGATCGGCGTGGCGGCCAGCAGGGGTTCCAGGCCGGCGCCGCGCACCGCCGCCCCGATCGCTTCCGCCAGCTCCGGCGCCAGGAAGCGGCGGTCGTAGCCGATCACCACCGTGCGGCTCTCCAGGCCGGCGGGGGCGCTGCTCTCCAACTCCCGCGCCGCCGCGGCCGCCACCGGCAGCAGCCGTTCGACCGTGATGTCCACCCCGAGGATGCCGCGCCAGCCGTCGGTGCCGAAGGCGATCGGGCTGGCCTCCAGGGGCAGGGGGGCAGAGGCCATGGGCGCGACAAACCGCAAAACAGATGGGTTCTCTCGTAGCAGGGGGGGTTGGCGCCCGCTACGGGCGGGGTGCCGGACCGGCGGCAGGCCACTGGCCCTGGACAGGCGCTCCTACGGTGCGCAGATGCCGCCGACCCCCTCGCCGCTCGCCGCGCCGCCCCCACCACCGCTCACCGACCGGCTGCTGCGCAGCTGGCTGCGCTGCCGGCGCCGGGCCTGGCTCGACCGTCACGGACCCCAGCAGCGGCGCCAGTGGAGCGCCCACCGGGCCCTGGCCCTGGACGAGCAGGTGCGCGGGTTCATGAGCCTGTTGCCGAAGCGTCCCGGCCGGGGTGAAGCCGCCTGCGCCGGGGGGGAGGACGGCGTGGTGGGCCTGCGGCTGCGGGGCCAGACGCTGGAGCGGACGGCGATCGAGGCCCATCCGCCGCTGTTGGAGAAGGTGGCGGGCACCAGCCGCTGGGGGCGCCACTGCTACCGGCCGGTGCTGGGGCGCCAGGGGCGGCGCACCACCCGCGAACACCGCCTGCTGCTGGCCCTCTGGGGTCGGCTGCTGGCCGGCCATCAGAGCGGGCCGGTGCCCCAGGGCCTGGTGGTGGCCAGCGGCGCTCCGCAGCTGGAACGGGAGAGCGTGGCCCTGGGCGACTCCCTGCAGCGCCAGCTCGATGAGAGCCTCGCCCGCCTGGCGGCGGACCTGGCGCGCCCGGAACCGCCACCGCTGGTGAGCGACCGCAAGAAATGCACCCTCTGCTGCTGGCGCGGCCTCTGCGATGAGACGGCGGCGGCCGAAGGGCACCTGAGCGAGGTGAGCGGCATCGGCGGCAAGCGCCGCGAACTGCTGCTGGCCCTGGGCATCACCAGCCTGGCGGAGCTGGCGGCGGTGGATCCGGAACGGCTGGCGGCCGACCTGGCCGCCGATGGCGAACAGCACCGCGAGGTGGCCGGCCAGCTGGTGGCCCAGGCGCGGGTGCAGGCGCACGGTGCCCCCTGGCGACGCGGGGAGCCGGGGACCACCCCCCTGCCCGAGCTGGAGGCGGCGCCGGGGGTGCTCGTCTACGACATCGAATCCGACCCCGACGCCCGCGACGACTTCCTGCACGGTCTGCTGCGGCTGCGGCGGCGGCCGGACGGCAGCTGGCCCGACGCCGCCGAGGCCGCCCGGGGGGCGGCGGCCGGCTACCAGCCCCTGCTGGCCCTGCAGGAGCACGGCGAGGCGCGGCTCTGGGCCCGCCTGGAGCGGCTGCTGCGCCGCTACCCAGACTGGCCGGTACTGCACTACGGCGAAACCGAGGCGATCGGCCTGCTGCGCCTGGCGGAACGCCAGGGGGTGGGGGAGGCGGAACGGGAGCGGCTGCGGGCGCGGCTGGTGGACGTGCACCAGCGGCTGCGGCGCCACTGGCTGCTGCCGGTGAACAGCTACGGGCTCAAGGCGGTGGCGAGCTGGCTGGGCTTCGCCTGGAGCCAGAAGGGGGTGGACGGGGCCCGCTGCCTGCTGTGGTGGCGGCAGTGGCGCCGGGAGCGGACCCGGACGGCCCCCCGCCTGAGCGGCCAGCGGCTGCAGCGCATCTTCCGCTACAACCTCGACGACGCCCTGGCCACCTGGGTGGTGGCACGCTGGTTGCTGGATCAGCCGCCCGAGGAGCCGGGAGCTTCGCCGCTGGCTTGCCCCCCAGCCCCCACCGGCGGCGCCTGCCCCCCATCGGGCACGGAGATCTCCAGCCCTTCCCCGGCCTGATCCCACAGCCGCGGCGCCGCCAGGGCCGCCCGGCGCACCAGGGCCAGGCCGATCCAGCCCCCCTCCGGCAGGGCCAGCACGGACGTGATCGCCCCGGCGCGGTTGCCGTCGGCGTCCCGCAGGGCGGCGCCCGCTTCCGGCGCCCCGCCACCGCCGGCGGGCCGGTGCCAGCGACGCAGCTGCTGCTTCACCCCGTCGTAGGCGGCCAGCTTGGCCAGGGTTTCCTGGCCCAGGTAGCAGCCCTTGCTGAGGCTCACCCAGGCCGCCAGGCCGAGTTCAAAGGGGTTGACCTCCTCATTCAGCTCCGCCGGCGCCGCCGGCTCGCCGCGGGCGATCCGCAGCCGCTCCGCCTCCGGGGCCGCCAGCGCCGGCCGGGCCGCCAGGTCGGCGGGCGGGGGGGCTACGGCGGGCAGCAGCGCCGCGCCGCCCTCCAGGCGCCAGCCCGCCGCCTCGCCCAGCGCCTCGCAGCCCCCCCCGGCGGCCGGCGGTGCCAGCTCGGCGGGTTCCAGCCAGAGCCCTGGCTGCAGCGCCCCCAACCGCACGTCATCCGCGGGGAAGAGCACCCGATCGAAGGCCGTCCGCACGGCGGCGGCATCGCCGGCATGGATCGCCAGCCAGGCCCCTTCCGCGTCGATCAGCACCTCCGCCAGCGCCCGCAGCCGCCCCGTGGCCGTGAGGCAGCAGGTGCGGCGCCAAGAGCCGGGGGGCGCGAGGGCCAGGTCCTGGGTCGTCTGGCCATGCAGGAAGCGGCGCGTGTCCGGCCCATCCAGCCGCAGCAGGCTGACGGGCTTCTCCAGGCGGGCGGGAGCGGCGGGGCGCCAGGACCAGGGATCGGGGGCGGGCGCGGCGGCGGCGACCTCCTCGAGGAGGAAAAGGCTGACCAGCTCCAGACCCTCCGCCTCCATCGCCTCACGCCCCCCCTCCTGACGATCGACGATCGACACCACCCGCTCCACCCGGTAACCCGCCTCCCTCAGCTGGCGCACCGCCAGGAGGGCCGAGCCGCCGGTGGTCACAACATCCTCCAGAACCGTGATGCGGCTGCCGGCGCTCGGCAGCGGCCCCTCCAGCCAGGCGCCGGTGCCATGGCCCTTGGCCTGCTTGCGCACGATCAGGGCATCGAGCGGCCGGCCCCGTAGGGCGGCGGCCATGGCGACGGCGCTCACCAGCGGATCGGCGCCCAGGGTGAGGCCGGCCACCGCCACCGCGTCGTCCTCCACCATCGCCAGCATCTGCTCCCCCAGCAGGGCCAGGCCGTCGCCACTGAGGCTGACGGGCTTGCAGTTGACGTAGTGGGGGCTCTGGCGACCGGAGGCCAGGGTGAACACCCCCTGGCGGTACGCCCGTTCCGCCAGCAGCGTGAGCAGCAGGGCGCGGCGTCCGGCGGTGTCAGCAGGCAGGGAGGGCATGGCCGGAGGTGGCTGGGGGTGGCTGGGGGTGGGAAATGGCTGGCAATCCCGCTAGTTTGCGGGTTACTTGCCGCTGCGCCCGCCGAGTCTGCCGTCGCTGCGTTCTCCGATGAATCGTTTCCTTTCCCCCCTCGCCGCCAGCGGCCTTGCCCTCTGTGGGCAGTTGGTTGCCGGCCTGCCCGCCGAAGCCCTCGACACCCCCGGCCCCGTGGTCTGCACCACCAGCCTGGAAGCCCCGGCCATGGTGCGCGGGGGCATCGTCAGCGGACCGGTGGAGGTCACCCGCTGCGGCGTCGTCCGCACCACCTCCGAGCTGGTCACCGACCGTTACTACTCCTGGCGCGCCCCCTATGCCCGGGGGGTGGGCGTGGTCAACCAGATCACCGACCTGTTCGGCATCGCCATGGGAGGAGGCCGGGAGGGCAACCGGGTGATGGGATTCGGCTTCCCCGACCAGGCCATCACCTGGGACGGCAGCGCCATTGAAAACACCGCCGCCTGGCTGCTCGATCAGCAATCCCCGGGTCTGCCCCTGCGCACCGGTGACCTGCCCAGCCTCTTCGGCGGCAGCATGGCCGACCCCGCCCGCACGGCCACCTGCCCCATCGCCGACCGGCCGGGCTGCGGCGCCCCCCCACGGGCACGGGGTCTGTGGTAGCCAGGGATCGCCGGCCGGCGACGGGGGCCTAGCCATCTGGTGAAGGCAGCGAACTCATAATTCGCCGTAGGTGGGTTCGATCCCCACGGCCCCCATTCCCCACCGTCCGCCCCGGACGACCGCCACAGATCCCCCATGCGATTCCTGGCGCTGGCTGTGCTGCTGGCCCTGATGGCCTTTTTCGCCGCCGGGGAGTTCGCCCTGATCCGCCTGCGCCCCAGCCGGGTGCAGCAATTGCTGGAGGATGGGGAGGCCGGCGCCCGCGCCGTGGCGCGCCTGCAGCAGCGCCTGCGCCGCGTGCTGGTGGCCACCCAGCTCGGGGCGGTGCTGGCCCTGCTGGCGATCGGCTGGATCGGCCGCAGCCTCGCGGCGGAGCTGATGGCGAGCCTGGGGCGGGGCGACCTGCTGGCCTGGTTCAACCTCGGGGTGTTCCTGGTGCTGGCCTTGCTCGCCACCGTGATCGGCGGCGTGCTGCCCAAGGCCTGGGTCCTGCACCATCCCGAGCCTTCCGCCCTGCGCCTGGCGCCGCTGCTGGAGTCGCTCACCCGCACCCTGGCGCCCCTGCTGCTGCTGATCGAGCGCCTCAGCGGCGTGCTGTTGCGCCTGCTCGGCCTTCCCCGCAACTGGGACGAGCTGGTGCCGGTGCTCTCCGCCGGCGAACTGGAAACCCTGATCGAGAGCGGCAGCGTCACCGGGCTGATGCCCGATGAGCGCAGCATCCTGGAGGGGGTGTTCTCCCTGCGCGACACCCTGGTGCGGGAGGTGATGGTGCCCCGCTCGGGGATGGTCACCCTGCCGGTGGACGTGAGCTTCGCCGGGATGATGGACGCGGTGCACGCCAGCCAGCACGCCCGCTTCCCCGTGATCGGCACCTCGCTCGACGACGTGCGCGGGATGCTCGACCTGCGCCGCCTCGCCGAGCCCATCGCCCGGGGCGACCTGCGGCCGGAATCGCCGCTGGAGCCCTACCTGGTGGAGGTGGCGCGGGTGCAGGAGAGCGTTTCGCTGGCCGACCTGCTGCCCCTGATCCGCAGCGGCAAACCCCTGCTGATCGTGGTGGACGAGCACGGCGGCACGGAGGGGCTGGTCACCGTGGCGGACCTGACTGGCGAGATCGTCGGCGAGGACGAGAACCCCCTGGAGTCGGCGGAGGATCTGCAGCCCCTGGTGGAGGGGGGCTGGTCGGTGGCCGGCCACCTGGAGATCTTCGAGCTGAACCGCCAGCTCGGCCTGCGCCTGCCGGAGGCCGAGGGCCACCACACCCTGGCGGGCTTCCTGCTGGAGCGGCTGCAACACATCCCGGCACCGGGGGAAGGCCTGCGCTGGAAAGGGTTCCGCTTCGAGGTGCTGCTCATGGACGGCCCGCGCATCGAGCGGGTGCGGATCCTGCCGATCCAGGGGGATGGGGCCGCTTGAGGGCCGGCGGCCCGCCCCGGCCCCGGGCTCCGGGGCAATCGCCGATAATCACAAAGCCCCTGTGGAACCAGCGCCCATGAACCCTGTCCGCGTCGGGGTCATCGGCATCGGCAACATGGGCTGGCACCACGCCCGCGTGCTCAGCCTGCTGCGGGATGCCGAGCTGGTGGGGGTGGCGGATCCGGCCGCCAACCGCGGTCAGCTGGCGGTGGACCAGTTCGGCTGCCGCTGGTTCGCCGATTACCGCGAGATGCTCAGCGAGGTGGAGGCGGTCTGCATCGCGGTGCCCACCCTGCTGCATCACCGCGTGGGTCTGGGCTGTCTGGAGGCCGGCGCCCATGTGCTGATCGAGAAGCCGATCGCCGCCACCCAGGAGGAGGCCGCCGACCTGATCCGGGCCGCGGAGACGGCGGGCCGGCTGCTGCAGGTGGGCCACATCGAGCGTTTCAACCCCGCCTTCCGCGAGCTGCTCAAGGTGGTGGGCGGCGAGGAGATCGTGGTGCTGGAAGCCCGGCGCCACAGCCCCAACCCCGACCGGGCGAACGATGTGTCCGTGGTGCTGGATCTGATGATCCACGACATCGACCTTGTGCTGGAGCTGGCGGCCGCCCCGGTGGTGCGCCTGGCCGCCGCCGGTGGCCGCAGCAGCGAGGGACCGATCGATTACGTGAACGCCACCCTGGCCTTCGCCAATGGCGTGGTGGCCAGCCTGACGGCCAGCAAGATGGCGCACCGCAAGGTGCGGCGGCTGTACACCCACTGCCGCAACAGCCTGATGGAAACCGATTTCCTCAACCACAACCTGCGCATCCACCGCCGCTCCACCGGCTCCTTCAGCGCCGATCACGGCGAGCTGGTATATCGCAACGACGGCTTCATCGAGGAGGTGAGCACCACCTCGATCGAACCGCTCTACGCCGAGCTGGAACACTTCCTGCGCTGCGTGCGCGGCGAGGAGACACCCGCCGTGGACGGCCTGCAGGCCTCCCGGGCTCTGCAGCTGGCCGACCTGATCGAGCAGTGCGTCGAACAGCCGAACCTCTGCATGGCGCTCGACGCGCCGATCTGAGGGCGGGCAGGGGGGAGGACTCAGAAATGAAGCCAGCCAGTGTTGCCATGAAGCAAAAAAGACGTGAACGGGAAAACATAGACT
>JBEIHT010000055.1:0-15745 GCA_040381155.1 Aphanothece sp. | reverse complement strand
GAAGGTGGTGCCGGTGAGCCAGCCCCCCAGCGCCAGGTAGGCGGTGGGGAACAGGAGCAGGCCGGACCAGCCCACAAAAACGAAGCGGTCGCGCTTGAGCCAGTCGTCGAGGACGTCGAACCATCCCCGCTGCGGCAAGCGCCCTGCAGCGATCGTCATGAGTGAAAGCGGTGCGTGGAAAGGGTGCGGGAATCCCCGCGGGGCTGTGGGATACCGGGTGATGGTAACAATCCCGAACCTGGGAGCGCGCCGGGTCGACATGCGCTGACATGCCTTCTCGCCACTGGCTTCTAGGTATTTCTTCCGATTCCCGCCGCCGCCTGCGGCCCCCGCGGGCCAGGATGGTGGCCACGCCCGATCGCGTCCGTCCATGGCGTCCTCCGCCACATCCCCCTCCCCCGCCTCAAGCTCGGTGTTCGAGCAGCCGGTGCTCGGTTCCCGGCGCCTCTCCAACCTGCTGGTGGCGATTGTGGTCAGTCTCGGGGGGGTGGGTTTTCTGCTCACCAGCGCCTCCTCCAGGCTCGGCCGCGATCTGCTGCCCATCGGCCATCCCGCCGAGCTGGTGTGGGTGCCCCAGGGCCTAGTGATGGGGCTCTACGGCCTCGCCGCCACCCTGCTGGCCACCTACCTGTGGTTCGTGATCGCCATCGACGTGGGCTCCGGCACGAACCGCTTCGATCGCGCCAGCGGTGAAGCGGTGATCAGCCGTCGCGGCTTTCGTCAGCTGATCGCGGTGACCATCCCCCTCGCCGAGATCCAGGCGGTGAAGGTGGAGATCCGCGAGGGCCTGAGCCCCCGCCGCCGCCTGGCCCTGCGCATTCAGGGGCGTCGGGAGCTCCCCCTGAGCCGGGTGGGCGAGCCGATCCCCCTGGCCGACCTGGAGATGGCTGGTGCCCGACTGGCCCGGTTCCTGGGGGTACCGCTGGAGGGCCTCTGAGCACCCAGGCCGGTGGCGGCCACCAGCCCGTTCGCTGAGAGGATGACCCACTGCCGCCCCAAGCGCCGCGTGTCGTTTGCCTCGCTCCGCCCCCATCCCTGGCGCCTCCTGCTGGTGGCCCTGCTGATCGCCTCCCCCTTCTGCCTGTCGGCCTGTGCCGATGATGTCGGCAACCGTCCCCTGGGTTGCGCCACTTCCCCCACCCCCTGTCTGCAGGGCATGGCGGTGGTGAAGCTCGAGACCAGCCGCGGACCCGTGGAGATCAGCCTGGATGGCAAGGCCGCGCCGCTCACCGCGGGCAACTTCGTGGATCTCGTCAACCGTGGGGCTTACAACAACACCGTGTTTCACCGCGTCGTGCGGGAGCCGGTGCCCTTTGTGGTGCAGGGGGGCGATCCCTCCAGCGCCGATCCCAAGGTTCCCGTCAGCCAATACGGCACCGGCAGCTTCGTGGATCCCGCCAGCGGTGAGGCCCGCCTGATTCCCCTGGAAATCGGTCTGGAGGGGGAAGCGGAGCCCCGCTACGGGGCGGAGCTCACCGCCCCCTCGATCAGCCGTCAGCTGCGTCTCAGCCACCAGCGCGGTGCGGTGGCGATGGCCCGCTCCAACGATCCCAATTCGGCCAGCGCCCAGTTCTACGTGGCCCTGGAGGCCCTGCCGGAGCTCGATGGCCGCTACGCCGTGTTCGGACGGGTCAGCAAGGGGATGGAGGTGGTCGACCGGATTCAACAGGGCGACAAGATCACCCGCGCCCAGGTGATCGCCGGAGGGACCCTGGTGAAGGGCAAGCCCTAGGCCGGGTGAAGGGAAAGCCCTAGGCCGGCACCCGCTTCTCAGACGTGGTGGCCTTCAGCCACTCGGTGTTGACCCCGGAAGCCCGTTCCAGCGCCACCTTGCCGGTACGGGCGATCTCCAGGATTCCGTACCCCTCCAGCAGGCGCTCCAGGGCCACGAGCTTGCCCGGATCACCCACCACCTCCAGGGTGAGGGCGTCATCGGCCACATCCACCACCTTGGCGCGGAACACCTGCACCAGATCGAGGATGGCGCCGCGATTCTCAGCCGGCGCCGCCACCTTGAGCAGCATCAGCTCCCGCTCGACGGCGGGGATCGCGGTGAGGTCGACCACACCCAGCACGTTGATGAGTTTGTCGAGCTGCTTGGTCATCTGCTCGAGGGTGTGGTCATCGCCCTCCACCACCATCGTCAGCCGCGAGACGCCCCGGTTCTCCGCCGGCCCCACCGCCAGGCTCTCGATGTTGAAGCCGCGGCGGGCGAACAGTCCGGAGATGCGACTGAGGGCGCCGGATTCATCCTCCACCAGCACCGAGAGGGTGTGCTTCATGCCTGGGGGCCCTCTCCGGGGGGGTTCAGGGGTGTGCGTTTAAAGGTACGCGCCCGAGCCGTCAGCCGCCGGCGGGCTCCAGCCGCTCCAACCAGTCGAGCAGCAGATCGTTGAACGCTCCCGCCACCTCGTCGTGGGGGCAGTGGCCCGCCTCCTCCAGCACCGCCAGGGCCAGGTCGCTCCGCAGGCGGCGCACCTGGTGGGCCACCTCCAGGGGCACCAGCCGGTCGCAGCGCCCCCAGACCAGCAGCAGCGGCCGCCGCAGCCGCGGCAGCAGCGCCGGCGCCGTTGCGGCATGGGGGCGGAGGGCCATGGCGATGCTCATCGCCCGCAGGGCGCGAACGGCGCCCGACCGCCGGGCCGGTCGGGCGATCACCCGCTGCAGCTCCCGGTCGGCGGTCACGGGCCGGTGGTAGGCCGACTGGATGCCCAGGGTGAGCAGGGGCGTGCGGGCCAGCAGCGGCACCACCAGCTCCAGGGGCAGCAGCCGGCAGAGCACCGTGACCAGATCGCGGCGCAGGCGGCGCTGCCAGGGCCGTCGCCGGCGCGGGCGCGGCGAGCCCCCCGCCATCTGGGCGAGCAGGGCGGGGTCGGGCAGCGGCGCCGCCACCACCGCCCGCACCAGGCCCGGGAAGAACACCCCGCAGCTCAGGGCCACCAGGCCGCCCAGGGAGTGGCCCACCAGGACCGCGGGGGCCTGCACCACCTGCTCGAGAAAATCCTGGAGCTGGCGGGCCCAGAGGCGATTGTCGAGCCGCAGGGCCGGCTGGCTGGAGGCGCCGAAGCCGATCAGGTCGAGACCGTAGACGCACCAGCCGGCGGCGGCCAGGGTGCCGGCATTGCGGCGCCAGTGGCCGCTGCTGGCGCCGAAGCCATGCAGGAGCACCAGGGGGGGGTGGTGGGCCTGTCCCAGGACCCGCCAGTGGCAGCCATGGCCGCGCCAGTGCCAGTGGCCATGCTCTCCCCATTCGCTGCCCCCTTCCTCCAGCCGTCCATTGGGGGGCGCCCCGGCAGGCTGGGGGGCGTCCGGTGACGGGAGGGGGAGCAAGGGACACGTGCAGGTGGACAATCTTCACTATTGCGAAGCGGCCGTGCGCCTGCGCACCGGCGGCGGCTTCTTCCGACCGGATTCCCGCCCGTCCCGGGATTTCGGCGTTCTGCTGGCGAGGGTTCTCGCCGGCGCCGGCCCGGTTCGGGTGCTCGATGGGCTGGCGGGCTGCGGCATCCGCGCCCTGCGCTACGCGGTCGAAGGGGGTGTGGCCGCGGTCTGGGCCAACGACGCCGATCCCGATCGCCTGCCGCTCCTGAGGGAGAATCTCGCCGCCGCTCCCGCCGGCGTGGAGCAGCGCCTCGGCGCCGAGACCCTGCAGCGGCTGCTGGCCAGCTGTCTGGGGGAGCGGCGGCGCTTCGAGCTGGTGGATCTGGACGCCTTCGGATCGCCGACGGCCCTGCTGCCCCTGGCCCTGGAGGCGGTGGCATTCGGGGGGATCCTCTACCTGGCCAGCACGGATGGGCGCTCCCCCACCGGCCACGATCGGCGGGCGGCGGTGCGGCGGCTGGGAGCCGCGGCACGGGCGCACCCCGCCAGCTGGGAGCTGGCCCTGCGCCTGCAGCTCGGCAGCCTCGCCCGCGCCGCCTGGGCCCTGGGCCGGGGCCTCGAACCGCTGCTGAGCTTCAGCGAGGGGCGCACTTTCCGCACCGCCGTGCGGCTGACGCGCCACCCCGCCGCGGCGGAAGAGAGCCGGCTGGGGATGCTCGCCCACTGCCATGGCTGCGGCGATCAGCAGCAGCAGAGCCTGCTGCGCCTGGGGCGCTGGGCGCCGTGCGACTGCGGCGGCCAGGCCCCTCCCCTGGCTGTCAGTGGCCCCCTGTGGCTGGGGCCGCTCCAGGACCCCGCCACCGTGGCGGCGATGCTGGCGGAGGCGGACCGCACCCCGATCACGCTGGCGCCGGAGGGACGCCGCCTGCTGGAGCGCCTGGGGGCCGATCCGGGGGAGCCGGCCCGCTGCTGGCCGACCGCCCTGATCGGTCGCCGCCTCGCCCAGGGCCCTCCCGGCCTGGAGCGGCTGGTGGCCCGGCTGCGCAGCGCCGGTTGGCGGGCCGGTGCCAGCGGCGTGATGGCGGCCCAGCTGCGCAGCGACGCCCCCTGGCCGCTGATCCTGGCCACCGCCTGGGCCGGAGACGGTGACGACCCTGCTAGACAAGGGCGCGATCCTTACCCTTGCGCGCCCGTCCATGGCCTCTGAAATCTTCGGAACCGCCGCCCTCTTCTGGGTGCTGATCCCGGTGGGACTTGCCGGCGGAGCCCTGCTGCTCAAGCTGCTGAAGGACTGAGGAGCGAGGGCTGTTCGCGCCCCGATCGGCCGCGCCCTTAGGCTCGCCCGATTCCGGTTCGCCCTTCATGCAGGTTCTGGTCGTCGGCGCCACGGGGACCCTCGGACGTCAGATCGCCCGCCGCGCCATCGATGCCGGCCATGAAGTGCGCTGCATGGTGCGCTCCCCCCGCAAGGCGGCTTTCCTGCAGGAGTGGGGCTGCGAGCTCACGCGGGGCGACCTGCTGGAGCCCGCCAGCCTGGATTACGCCCTGGAGGACATGGGGGCGGTGATCGATGCCGCCACCGCCCGCCCCGGCGATTCGGCCAGCTGCTACGACGTCGACTGGATCGGCAAGCAGAACCTCTTCGCCGCCTGCGGCCGAGCGGCGGTGAAGCGGTTGGTGTTCATCTCCCTCCTCAATGCGGCGGCGCACCGGTCGGTGCCGCTGATGGACATCAAGGCCTGCAGCGAGGACTGGCTGGAGGCCTCCGGGCTGGAGTTCACCACCCTGCGCTGCGCCGGCTTCATGCAGGGTCTGATCAGCCAGTTCGCGATCCCGGTGCTGGAGAGCCAGACCGTTTGGGTGAGCGGCACCCCCACCCCGATCGCCTACATGAACACCCAGGACGTGGCCCGCTTTGCGGTGGCTGCCCTGGAACGGCCCGAGACCGTGCGCCAGTCTTTCCCCGTGGTTGGGCCGAAGGCCTGGACCACAGGCGAGATCACCCAGCTCTGCGAGCGCTACAGCGGTAAGGAAGCCCGTCTGGTGCGGGTTCCGCCGGCGCTGATGGGGTTGATGCAGGGGGTGACCAGCTTCTTCGCGGGCAGCCTCAACGTTGCCGAGCGGCTCGCCTTCGCCGAAGTGGTGACTGCCGGGGTGGCCTTCGACGCCCCCATGGAGGAGAGCTATGGGGCCTTCGGCCTCGATCCCGCCGCCACCACCACCCTCGAGGACTACCTGCGCGAGTACTACGACACCATCCTCAAGCGACTGCGGGAGATGGAGGCCGACCTCGACAAGGACGCCAAGAAAAAGCTGCCCTTCTGAGCGCGAGGCCCTGGCAAGCCGAGCGGTACATGTGTACCATGACGAGAGTATGTCGAAGAGTCGGCCATGGCCATTTCCCAGATCAAGAATCTGCAGCGTCGCCTGATCAACCTGGAGCAGGAGGCCGCTAGTGAGGTGAGCCGCGCCTGCGGCCATGATCTCTGGACCAGCCTCGGATTCGATGCCCTCGACAGCCTTGAGGATCCGGATCGCCGAGCTCGGGCCAATTTTTACTACGGCCAGTTGCAGACGGCCCGAGAGCTGAGGGAATCCCTGGCCTGAGACTCCCTCGCGGCCGGCCCCGGCCGCGCCCGCCCCAGCCTCGCCAGCCGTGCCCTCTCTGCCGCGCTCACCTCGCGCCAGACCCCGGGGGGCAGGCCTTCCAGGCTGAGGGGAGGGGCTCCATCCCCAAGGTCAATCGCTGTGCGCACCAGCCGCAGCGTGGGCAGGCCCACGGCGGCAGTCATGCGGCGCACCTGCCGGTTGCGGCCCTCCCGCAACACCAGCTGCAACCAGGTTGTCGGCACCGAGAGGCGATGGCGGATGGGGGGGCAGCGTTCCGGCAGATCCGGTGGGTCGATGGCCTTCACCCGGGCCGGCACGGTTCGCCGCCCCTGGATCACCACCCCCTGGCTCAGGCCTGCGAGGGCCTCACGGGACGGGATTCCCTCCACCTGCGCGAGATAGTGGCGGGCATGCCCGTGGCGCGGATCGGTGAGCCGATGCTGCAGGCGGCCGTCGTCGGTGAGCAGGAGCAGCCCCTCGCTGTCGGCATCGAGACGGCCGGCCGCGTACACCCCGGGGTGGCTGATCAAGGAGGCCAGGCAGTCCCAGCGGCTGCCTGGCTCCGGGGTGAACTGGCTGAGCACCCCATAGGGCTTGTGAAACAGCAGGCAGGTCAAGATGCCGTGGCAATCCGGCTCCCGGTCAGAAGCCTTCAACCACTCTGGCGGAGGCGCCAGAGATTCACCACGCCGATCGAGATCAACAGCAGGCCGAGGTCCATCGAGAGCGGCGGCAGGATCATCCGGCGGGAAGCACGGCGAATGCTGACCCTACTGCGGCCCAGCCCCACGCGGCTGCCTGGGCTGCGGCCGGCCCTTAGAGTGAGGGTGAACTTTTTGTCCAGCAGCAGAGCGCATGATCGAGACGTCCGGGGTGATCGAGAAGGAACAGGGAAACGGGTTTTACCTGGTCACCCTCGAGCAGCCCGCCGGACACCAGTGCCTTTGCCGGGCGGCGGGCAAGCTCACCAAATTCCGCATCAAGCTGCTGGCAGGGGACAAGGTGTTGGTTGAGATCAGCCCCTACGACCTCTCCCGCGGCCGGATCACCTACCGGGAGCGCAACGCCGGAGCCACCGGCCCCCGCCCGGGCGGCAACCGTCCCGGGGGGCCGCGCCGCCGTTGAGCAGGGGCCCGCTCAGGCGGGCACCGCCAGCAGGGCCTCGATGGCGGTGCGGAATGCGCTGCGCGCCTTCACCCCCCGCCAGGAGTCGCGCAGCTCCTTGCCGAGGAACAGCTGCACCGTCGGCGTCCCCGTGATCCCCGCCTGTTCGGCGATCGCGGTATCGGCCTCGATGTCGATCTCCACCCCCTGGGCGCGCCCCCCCAGCTCGTCGAGCACCCGCTTGAGCTGGGGCTTGAGCACGTGGCAGGGGCCGCAGGTGGGGGAGGTGTAGACCACCAGCAGCGGCCGGCGGCTCTCGTGATACAGACGTCGCAGGGCGTAGCTGCCCTTCTGCCAGAGGGCATCGGGATCGAAGTTGGCCTCGTCGCTCTCGGCGGTGCGTTGCGGTTCTCCCACCGCGGCGGGCTCCACCGGGTCGTGGCTGACGGTGACCGCCAGGCCGTGGTGGCTGAGCCAGCGCTCGGCGGCCAGGGCCGCCTGGCAGCCGCTGCCGGCGGCGGTGATGCCCTGGCGCCATTCCGCGTCGGCCACATCGCCGGCGGCGTAGACCCCCTCGATCGAGGTTTCCGGACGGCCCGGCCTGGTGATCAGGTAGCCGTTGCCATCCAGCTCCAGCTGACCGCGCACCAGGCGGGTGTTCGGGGTGTGACCGATGGCGTAGAAGAGGCCCTTCACCGCCAGCTCCTCCAGGGCCTCGCTGTCCGTGGCCCGCAGCTGGATCGTCTCCAGCCAGTCGCCGCCCTCGGCGGCCACCACCTGGCGGTTCCAGTGCACGGTGATCGCCGCATTGGCCAGCACCCGGTCGGCCATTGCCGCGCTGGCCCGCAGCCGTTGGCCGCGCACGATCAGATGCACATGGCTGCCGTACTTGGTGAGGTACACCGCCTCCTCGCAGGCGGAGTCGCCACCGCCCACCACCGCCAGCGCCGCGCTGCGGAACTGGGGGGTGGCGCCATCGCAGATGGCGCAGGCGCTGATGCCCCGACTCCAGAAGCGTTCCTCCTGGTGGATTCCCAGACGGTTGGCACTGGCGCCGGTGGCCAGGATCAGGGCGTGGGCCTCGACCGGGCGGCCCTCCACCGTGACGCGGAACGGACGCCGGGTCAGATCGATGGCCTCGGCATCCGCTTCCAGCAGGCGGGTGCCCCAGCGCAGGGCCTGGGCCTTGCAGCGGTCCATCAGCTCCGGGCCGAGGATGCCATCGGGGAAGCCCGGGAAGTTCTCCACATGGGTGGTGGTCATCAGCTGGCCCCCCGGGATGCCCCCGTCCTGGAAGCCGGTGATCAGCAGGGGCCGCAGGTTGGCCCGGGCGGCGTAGATGGCGGCGGTGAAGCCCGCCGGTCCCGAGCCCACGATCACCAGGTTCTCCACGGGGTCAGCCGTGGGTTCCGGGTTGGAGTGGGGACTGGTCGCGGCCCCTGGGCTTGCCTCAGCCATGGCTCTAAAGCGGAATGACTATGAGTTGAGCCTAGGAGATGGCGGGCCGACCTGGGCGGAGGGGCAGGTGGGTGGTTGGTGTGAAGCCAGGTGAAGTTTCCGCGGGCCCGTGAGCCACCGCGACCCGCGCCTATAGATTTGGTTTAGATTTCCAGGAGTCCGTCGCTTTCCGGCCGCTGCCCCGGATGCAGGGAATGGGGAACCATCAGCAGATTGGCCTGCAGCAACTCAGGATGCTCCTCCAGACAGAGCAACCATTCCCGGAATTCCTCGCTGAGAGCAAAACTCTCCTCATAGAGCTCCCGGCTGTCGAGGGCCACCCGGCGGGCCAGCGCCCAACAGACCGCCACCTCAAGGCGCCGATGCAGAAACGGGGGTAAGCCTTCGCTCTGACTGGCGTTTGCCCGATCAGGCTGCGGATTTTCGCCGGACTGGCGATTGGATTCTTTCGTCACCCTCGTCCCCCGGATGGCTCACAGATTGCCGGTTGGCGAGCCAGCCGATGGTGTTGGTTGACACAACGTCGCACACAAGCAGCCCGAATCGAGTAGTGGGGACGGGGATTGGACGATATTTTGCCCGCCGCGGGCTCCGAAGTCGCTTCGCGTCACCCGCTCGCCGGCGCCGAACCGGCGGCCGGCGCGCGGGCAGCAAACTGAAAATTAGGTATGGATTCCGATGGGCCCGGCCGCGGAGCCACCTACCTTCCGGCCATCCCCCTGTCGGTCCTCGCCATGGCCATCCCGCGCCAGCCGGTTCCCGATCCCCGCCGCCACCTGGAGCGCTGCTGGGGCGAGGAATGCGACATCGATCCGATGATCCTGCGCCTGTTGCGGCATCGGGGCTCCCTGCCCCAGGCGCGCAGCCTGGAGCAGGAACTTCTGCCCCTGTTCTGAGGCTGCCCAAGGGGCTCAGCCCATTGCCTCCGCGTGGTTCACCAGCAGGTGCTCCACCTGCCGCAGGTCCTGCAGGGCGCCTTGCCGCGCCAGCTCAAAGTCGCCGCCGTTCTCCTCCAGCGTCTCCATCGCCAGACGGTCGAGCAGGCTCTCCCGCTCCCGCTCCAGCCAGCCCAGCACCTCCTGCTCGATCAGCCAGCGCACGCCCCGACCGCTGTGGGGGTTGCGCCCCGCCTCGGCCAGGGTGCCCTGCACCAGCTCCTTCACGAACAGCCGCTGCACCTCATGGCTGCGCAGGAAGCTCTCCATGGCATTGATCGCCCCTTCCACCACGGTGCGCTCCACCTCGGCCGGCGCCTCGGCGAGCTTGAACTCCCAGTCGAGATGGCGGCGCTGCCAGCCCTGCTGGTGCAGGTGGGGCATCACGTTCTGGCTGAAGCTGTCCACGGAGATTTCGTAGATCCGCTCGGCCAGCCGTTCGCACCACTGGTCGCCATGGGCGTCGAGGTTGCGGCGCACATCCTCGACCGCCACGGCATGGCCGCCGTGGTGGCTGTGGCAGACGCCATCGGGACATTCCAGGGCGGTGAGGGCCATCGGGGGAAACCGGACGCAGGAACCCAAGCCTTAGCCAGCGGTTTTGCGGCGGGCCAGCCGGCTTCCGGAAATCTGCGCATTTCCGGCGACGGGGGTCGGGTCGGTGCTGGGGGCAGGCCGGGCTCCTGTGGGGGTGTCCGCACATTGGCCGGCAATCGCTTGTCGGAGGCGGGGCGGGCCTCCTATCGAGAGCAGGACGGGTCCTTCTGCTGGAGAGCGCCTTGCCGACATTGCTGATCCCCCGTGAGAGGGCTCCTGGGGAGCGGCGGGTGGCCGCCACCCCCGAGACCGCGCGCCGCCTTGGGGCCCGTGGCTTCACCCTGCAGGTGGAACGGGGGGCGGGCCAGTCGGCCGGCTTCCCTGACGCCGCCTACGCCGAAGTCGGAGCCCAGCTCACCGAGGAAGGCGCCTGGGATCGGGTCGATGGGGTTCTCTGCGTTCAGGCGCCCACGGCGGCGGCGCTCAGCCGGCTGCGGGAGGGGGCCCTGCTGGCGGGTCTGCTCGCCCCCCACGGGGCCGTGGAGCTGAGCGAGCTGCTCTGCGCCCGCCGCACCTCCGCCATCGCCCTGGAGCTGCTGCCCCGCATCAGCCGCGCCCAGCCGATGGATGTGCTCTCCTCCCAGGCCAACATCGCCGGCTACAAGGCGGTGCTGCTGGCCGCCGCGGCCCTCGACCGCTACGTGCCGATGCTGATGACGGCCGCGGGCACGATCCAGCCGGCGCGGGTGCTGATCCTGGGCGCCGGTGTCGCCGGGCTGCAGGCCCTGGCCACGGCCCGCCGGCTGGGCGGGGTGGTCTATGTGTCGGATGTGCGCGAGGCGGCCCGCGAGCAGGTGGAATCCCTGGGCGGCCGCTTCATCGATCCCCCCAGCCAGGAGGAGCGCCCCGCCGAGGCCGGGGGCTACGCCCGCCAGGCCTCGGAGGCCTTTCTCGCCGCCCAGCGCCGCCAGCTGGCGGAGCAGCTCTCCCTGGCCGATATGGTGATCTGCACCGCCTTGGTGCCGGGTCGCCCCGCCCCGCGCCTGATCGATGAGGCGATGCTTGACGGCCTGCGCCCCGGCGCTGTGGTGGTCGATCTGGCGGTGGCCCAGGGGGGGAACTGCTTCGGCACGAGTCCAGGGGAGACCGTGGTGCGCAACGGGGTGCAGCTGATCGGGGCCGATGCCCTGCCCAGCAGCGTTCCCAACCACGCCAGCGCCCTTTACGCCCGCAACCTCTCCGCCCTGATCGAGCACCTGCACGATCCGGAGCAGCAAAGCGGTCTGCGCCTCGATCCGGAGGATCCGATCCTCGACGGCTGCCTGTTCACCCATGGCGGCCAGTGCCGCCGCGAGGACGTGGTGCGCCCGGCCGCCCGCGCCGCCAACGCCATCGCACCCACCGCCACACCCACCGCCACCCCCGCATGAGCTCCCTGTCCCAGGCCCTCTGGGTGCTGCTGCTGGGCAGCCTCCTGGGCCTTGAACTGATCGGCAAGGTGCCCCCCACCCTGCACACGCCGCTGATGTCCGGCGCCAACGCGATCAGCGGCATCACCGTGCTCGCCTCGCTCACCCTGATCCAGAAGGCGGGCGATAACCAGGCACTGCTGCTGATCGGCGCCCTCTCCCTGGGCTTCGCCCTCTACAACGTGATCGGAGGCTTCCTGGTCACCGACCGCATGCTCGCCATGTTCCGCCGCCGCTGACGCCCCGATGCCCTTCCCCTTCGCCCTGTCCATCCAAGCCCTCCTCTCCGGCGACGGCTTCGCCCAGCTCATCGATCTGACGGCGGTGCTGCTGTTGGCCCTGGGCATCAAGGGCCTCTCCACGGTGCGCTCCGCGAGGTCCGCCAACGGCCTGGCCGCCCTGGCCATGGGCCTGGCGGTGCTGGGGCTTCTGCTGCAGATCCGCCCCGATCCCCAGGCCTGGCTGTGGATCGCCATCGGCACCGCCGCCGGCGGCCTGGCCGGTCTGCTGACGGCCCAGCGGGTGCCGATGACCGCCATGCCCGAAACCGTGGCGCTCTTCAACGGCTGTGGGGGCATGGCGTCGCTTTTGGTGGCGGTGGGTGTCGCCCTCTTCGATGTCGAGCCCGCGGATCTGGTGGCCCTGATCTCGATCGCCATCTCTGTGTTCGTGGGTGCGATCACCTTCAGCGGCTCGATCGTGGCGATGGCCAAGCTGCAGGGCTGGCTCGACACCCCGAGCTGGACCCAGAGCCGGGTGCGCCACGTGGTCAACATCGCCCTTGCCGTGAGTTCCCTCGTGGGCTCGGTGCTGTTGCTGAGCGACCCGGCGGGCCTGCCCCTGTGGCTGCTGGTGGCGAGCGCCACCCTGCTGGGCGTGGGCGTCACCCTGCCGATCGGCGGTGCCGATATGCCCGTGGTGATCTCCCTGCTCAATTCCTATTCCGGGGTGGCCGCCGCCGCCGCCGGCTTCGTGGTCGGCAGTCAGCTGCTGATCGTGGCCGGGGCGATGGTGGGGGCCGCGGGCCTGATCCTCACCCAGGTGATGTGCACGGCCATGAACCGCTCGCTGGTGTCGGTGCTCTTCGGCGGTGCCCTTGGCATGGCTGCCTCCGGCGCTGGCGCCACCGCCGCCGGGGCCTCCGACTACAGCCGCATCACCAGTTGCAGCGCCGAGGAATGCGCCATGGCCCTGGAGGTGGCGGAACGGGTGGTGTTCGTTCCCGGCTACGGCCTGGCGGTCGCCCAGGCCCAGCACGCGCTGCGGGAGCTGGCCAAGCTGCTTGAGGCCCATGGGGTGGAGGTGAGCTACGCCATCCATCCGGTGGCCGGCCGCATGCCGGGCCACATGAACGTGCTGTTGGCGGAGGCGGATGTTCCCTACGAGCAGTTGGTGGAGATGGAGGCCATCAACCCCGAGTTTCCCCGCACCGATGTGGTGATCGTGCTCGGAGCCAACGACGTGGTGAACCCCCAGGCCAAGACCGATCCCAGCAGCCCCCTCTACGGCATGCCCGTTCTGGAGGTGGACCAGGCCCGCCAGGTGTTCGTGGTCAAGCGCAGCCTGGGGGCCGGCTACGCCGGAATCGCCAACGCCCTGTTTGAGCTGCCCCAGACGGCGATGGTGTTCGGCGATGCCAAGGCGGTGCTGAATGGTCTGCTTTCCGAACTGCGAAGCATGGGTGTCGGCAAAGAGAAAGCCGCGGTTTGATCGGCGTTGGGCGTTGCCCTTAGTAGGAGTAGGTCAAACGTCCAAAAAAGCGGGTGCCGCAGGATTCATTGCCGCCGTAACAATTGGTCTTGATGTAGTCCGGGAAATGACCAAGAAAGTCTTGGGCATAGACCGAGGTGACAAGGGGGATGTTGGTAAAGGGCTTGAGGGAGACGCCGGCAGAAATCACATAACCAGTGTATTCAACTCCAATCGATATATGCTTATTAAATGCCAGTGAAGCGCTTCCGATTGGTCCCCATTGTTTGTCGTCGCTAGAGCCGTTGTACCCGTAGTAGCCGTTGCCTGCCCCTGCGGTCAGGGTGACGACCGGCGGCTCGGGATTGCTGTTGAGAGGGAAGGATGAACTGGCGACCGCAAAAAGACTGCGACCCTTGAAGGGAGCGCAAGTATCATAGATTGAGCAGGGGTTTGAGGTATCAAGATAAGCAACGGAATTACCACCAAAGGCGATTCCGAGATTTGGTAAGACGTTCAGGGCAAGGCGGAAACCCAGGCTCTGATAGCCGAAGCGATTGTAAATTCCACTTTCAGCATTGTAGAGCATTTCCAGACTTGCTGCGCCTGACTGGAGCAGGGCCATTTCAGCAAATAATTCACCGTTGAGGCATGACTCAATATTGCAGGAGACTTTTCGCTCCTGATTGACGCCATTGACGCCGATCGAGAAGAAATGTTGAGGATCTCTCTTGAATCCGTTCGGTACCGTGATGGATGCATCTGGATACAGCACCCGATTGACGGAGATGGCATTCGACATCCCCATCACCGTGGGGCGACCGCTCAAGGTGGCGACAGTGACGGAGGCGGGATCGGTGGCCAGTCCAGGGGTTGGCTTGGCTTCACCCGGGGCGCTGGGCGCGACATCGCGCAGCACCCACTGGGGTTTCGAGTCGCGACCGGCTGCAACCGTCCGCCAGCCTGGAGCCGTGGAGCCTGTTGGGATGGTGGACCAGGTCGGGGCCGGAGCCAGCTCGTCCATGAGCAGCCCCGATCTTCGGCTGGTTTCAGCGAGGGCTGTCCAGGGAGAATGGATGTGGCAGAGAAGCGCTAAGCCTCCGAGTGCGGCAGCCCTGGCAGGGTGCGAACGAACGTTCTCAGCATGGACTGATCTGGCCATGGCGAGACGGGACAGGGTTAAAAATCGGAAAACATTCAAGACTCGCAAGACTCATGGCGAGTCTGTTACCCACTCCGTGAATCCTAGGCCTTCTTTTTCAGCGATCCACCCCAGCTTCGGCATGGGTTGCGATCCTGCAGCGGAGACGACCCTCTGCTCTTGGCCCATCCCAGCCCAATCCTGCGGGTGAACCACTGGGATGACCGGTTACTCGCGGAGCTTGGCCTGCCACCCTTCAGCCCGCGTTTTCCATGGTGGGGCCCGGATCTCCAGACCCTGCGCGACAGCTTCAGGAGTCCCCCTGCGCCCAGCGGGCAGGCCCGTGCCATCCCTTTCCCGATCGAGGCGGGGGCGGCATTGCTGGGGATGTTGGATCCGCCCCCGCTGCATCCACCCCGCGCTCTGGTGGTGATCCTCCATGGCCTGGGGGGATCCGGTGACTCCCCTGGCCCACTGCGGCTCTCCAGGGCGCTTCGCCTGGAGGGGTTCTCGGCTCTGCGGCTCAATCTCCGGGGCGCCGGAGCGGGACGGGCCCTCGCCCCGGGGAGCTATGCCGCTGATTGCAGCGTTGATTTGCTGCCCGTGCTTCACCAGCTCCGCCGGCTGGCCGCCGACCTTGGCCCGGCCAGGACCCCGCTGCCCTTGGTCGGGGTCGGCCTGTCGCTGGGTGGCACGGTTATGCTCAATGCCATCCGTCGGGGCCTGCAGCAGGGGGAGCCAGCTCTGGATGCCCTGGTCTGTCTCAGCAGCCCCCTCGATCTGGAGGAATGTTCCAGGCAGTTCGACAGGGTCCGGAACCATCTCTACCGGCGCTGGCTTGTGCGCAGGTTGCGTGATCAGGTGCTCGCGGATCCCGAGCCTCTGTCGCCCGCGCAGCGGCGTGCGCTCACAGGATCAGGGCGGCCCACCACCATCAGCGGCTTCGACGCCCTGATCACCGTGCCCCGCTGGGGATATCAATCCCTGGAGCACTACTACCGGGATGCCAGCCCCGTCCACTGGCTGGGCAGCACTGGCGATCTTCCACCGACCCTGCTGCTGCATGCGGTGGATGACCCCTGGGTTCCGGTCGCCCCGCTGGAGCGCCTCCTTGAGTCAGGCGGGATCGCCCCGCCCGCCGGGCTCGAGATCTGCCTCGTCCCCGGCGGTGGACATAACGGCTTCCACGCGGTGGGGGACACCCCTGATGGCAGCTGGAGTGATCGATTCACCGCCCGCTGGCTGGGGCGAAGGCTGTGCGCCGGATGATCCAGTCGTGAATCGGCTGGCCGCCCAGCACGTGCTCCCGCACGATCCTCTCGATCCGCGCTGCCGTGACGCCGCCATAGATCACCCCCTCCGGCCAGATCCAGAGCACGGGGCCATCCCGGCAGACCCTCAGGCAGTCGGCCTTGCTGCGCAGCACCACCCCTTCGGGGCGGGCCGGATCCTCCAGCCCCAGCTCCCGCACCAGCTCCTTG
>JBEIHT010000054.1:0-15856 GCA_040381155.1 Aphanothece sp. | reverse complement strand
GCCCAGGCCTCATCGTTGGCGGCCGCCATCGCCGCCAGCACCTCCGCGGCCGGCGGCGTGGTGGCGCAGGCGTCGAGGTAGATCGCCATCTCAGATCCTGTTCTCCAGGTCGCGCAGAATCCGCTCGCGGCTGCGGGTCTCAGCGGTGCTGGTGGCAATCTGCACCAGTTCGTCGAGGGAGCGGCTGCCGAGCAGGGCTTCCACCCTGGCACGCGCCTCGGCGCTGGGGCAGTTCTCGGGTCGCCGGCAGCCCTGCACACAGGCGGTGGCGCAGTCGATCGGCTCCTGCCCAGCGTCCGCCGCCGGGTCGACTGCGGACCCAACGGCGCTCGCGGTTTCCGGCGTGGCGGGGGGCGCCGGAGCGTTCTGCTCCTCCGCCAGCAGACCCTCCAGCAGGGACGGGGCGATCACCGCGTCGAACACCGGTTCGGCGGGGCCCCGCATCAGAACGGGACTGCCTACGCCCTCCCAGTGGATCTGCAGCGCACCGCCGGGGAGGTCGACGCGGGCCGTGGCCTCGCACAGCCCCAGGAGCCGGCAGGCCACCAGGGTGGCGCAGGCCCCCGTGCCGCAGGCGAGGGTGGGACCGGCGCCCCGCTCCCACACCCGCATCACCAGATGATCCGGGGCCAGAACCTGCACGAAGTGCACGTTGGTGCGGGCGGGGAAGGCGGGGTGGATTTCCAGGGCAGGCCCGAGGCGTTCCAGGTCGACCGCCGACAGGTCCGCCACCGGGATCACCACGTGGGGATTGCCCATGCCGGCGGCCGCCACCGCCAACCGTTGCCCCTTCACCTCCAGCTCCCCTTCCGGCAGGCCGTGGCGACCCGGCTCGAGGGTGGTGGGCACATGGGAGGGCTCGAGGAAGGGCGGGCCCATGTCCACCTCAATGGCACCGTCCTCCATCAGCTGGGGCACGATCCGGCCGGCCAGGGTTTCCACCTGCCAGCGGCGTCCCGGTTGATCGCCATCGCTGTCAGCCAGGAAGCGGGCCAGACAGCGGATGCCGTTGCCGCACATCTCCGGCTCGCTGCCATCGGCGTTGAAGATGCGCATGCGCAGCTCACCCCCCTGCTGGGGAGGCAGGGCCAGGATCACGCCGTCGCCACCAACGCCGAAGCGCCGATCGCAGAGCTGGCGCACCGCCGCTGGGGTGAGGCCGAAGTCGCCGCTGGCGCCGCCTTCCTGGCGCCCATCCAGGATGAGGAAATCATTGCCGAGCCCCTGGTATTTGCTGAAGGGAAGCACCGTCTTAACCTGAATCGCTGGCTCGATCCTATGCAGAGCTTCCCCGCGTATGCAGAGCTACTTCGAGCGTCGTGGGCCCCGACTCGACACCAGCCTGCCCAGCGTCCGCCATGTGCAGGAGCTGATCCGCTCCCGCACGATGGTGAGCATCCAGACGGTTGGCAACGTTGAGCTGGCCGGCACGATCCAGTGGCAGGACAACCAGTTCCTGGCCCTCCGCCAGGACGCCGACCAGCCCCTCGTGCTGATCAACCGCGACGCGGTCCTGCTGCTGCGCGCTCTCCCCTGACCAGGCGGCGCCGCCCGGGCCCGCTGTGGCACGATCGCCACGAGCCCCATGGCCCCGCGCCCCTGCCGTGAGCGAACCCTCCCGTTACGAGCCCGCCGCCATTGAGGCCCGCTGGCAGCGGCGCTGGCAGGAGCTGCGCCTCGACGCCACGCCGGCTGACAGCGATGGCCGCCCTCCCTTCTATGCCCTGTCGATGTTCCCCTACCCGTCGGGGACGCTGCACATGGGCCATGTGCGCAACTACGTGATCACCGACGTGATCGCCCGACTGCAGCGGTTGCGGGGCCATGCCGTTCTCCACCCGATGGGCTGGGATGGCTTCGGCTTGCCCGCCGAGAACGCAGCGATCGAGCGGGGCAGCGATCCGGCGGAATGGACCGATCGCAACATCGCCCAGATGCGCGCCCAGCTGCAGCGCCTAGGCCTCTCGATCGACTGGGAGCGGGAGGTGGCCACCTGTCACGCCGATTACTACCGCTGGACCCAGTGGCTGTTCCTCCAGTTCCTCGACGCCGGCCTGGCCTACCGCGGTGAGGCCCTGGTGAACTGGGATCCGGTGGACCAAACCGTGCTCGCCAACGAGCAGGTGGATGGCGAGGGGCGCTCCTGGCGCTCCGGCGCCCTGGTGGAGAAGCGGCGGTTGCGGCAGTGGTTCCTGCGCATCACCGCCTATGCGGGCGAACTCCTGGATGATCTGCCCAAGCTGGAGGGTTGGCCGGAGCGGGTGCGCACGATGCAGGCCAACTGGATCGGCCGCTCCACCGGCGCGGAACTGCAGTTCCCCCTGCTCGACGCCGACGGACAACCCAGCGGCGAGCACCTCACCGTGTTCACCACCCGCCCGGAAACCGTCTATGGCGCCAGTTACGTGGTGCTGGCGCCGGAGCATGGGCTGGTGGCCTCCCTCACCAGCGCCGACCGGCGCCAGAACGTGACCGCCTTCATCGATCTGGTCGGCCGCCAGAGCGAACAGGAGCGCACCGCCGAGGACCGTCCCAAGCGGGGGGTACCGATCGGCGCCCACGTGCGCAATCCTGCCAGTGGCGAGGTGATCCCCCTGTGGATCGCCGATTACGTGCTCGCCGACTACGGCACCGGCGTGGTGATGGGGGTGCCTGCCCACGACCAGCGCGATTTCCTCTTCGCCCGCCAGTACGAGCTGCCCGTGCGCCAGGTGATCATCCCGGAGGGCAGCGACGAGCACGCCTTTGAGGGCGGAGCCTGGCTGGAGAACGGTGTGATGATCCACTCCGGCCCCTACGACGGCCTGGCCTCGCCGGAGGCGAAGCAGCGCATCGTGGCCGATGCCGAGGCCGCCGGCTGGGGCCGGGCCCGGCTGCAATACCGCCTGCGCGACTGGCTGATCTCCCGCCAGCGCTACTGGGGCTGTCCGATCCCCGTGATCCACTGCCCCAGCTGCGGGGTGGTGCCCGTGCCCGAGGACCAGCTGCCGGTGCGGCTGCCCACCGGGCTGCGGCTGGAGGGGCGGGGTGGCTCGCCGCTGGCGAAGCTGGAGGACTGGGTGGCGGTGCCCTGCCCCGAGTGCGGCGCGGCGGCCCGGCGGGAGACCGACACGATGGACACCTTCATGTGTTCCAGCTGGTATTACCTGCGCTACGCCGATGCCCACAACGACTCCCTGCCCTTCGAGCGCGCCGCGGTGGATCGCTGGCTGCCGGTGGATCAATACGTGGGCGGCATCGAGCATGCGATCCTCCACCTCCTGTATTCCCGCTTCTTCACCCGCGTGCTGCGGGATCGGGGTCTGCTGGGCTTCGATGAGCCGTTCGCCCGCCTGCTCACCCAGGGCATGGTGCAGGCGATCACCTACCGCAACCCCCACACCGGCCGCTACGTGGCCCCTGCCGACGTGGTCGATGCGAACGATCCACGCGATCCGGTGGACGGCCAGCGCTTGGAGGTGAGCTTCGACAAGATGTCGAAATCAAAGCACAACGGCGTCGATCCGGGCGCTGTGATCGAGCGCTATGGGGCGGACACCGCCCGGATGTTCATCCTGTTCAAGGCCCCACCGGAGAAGGACCTGGAGTGGGAGGACGCCGACGTGGAGGGTCAGTTCCGCTTCCTGCAGCGGATCTGGCGCCTGGTGGAGGCGGCCCAGGCCCGGGGCCTGAGCCTGGCGGCTGCGGGCGTCGAGGGGGATGCGGCGGCGGTCGAGCTCACGGAGCCGGAGCGGGAGTTGCGCCGCGCCGTTCACACCGCCATCCAGGAGGTGAGCGCCGACCTGCTGGGCTCCCTGCAGTGCAACACGGCGGTGTCGGAGTTGATGAAACTGGCCAACGCCATGGCCACCCACCTGGAGGCGGTGGGCGAGCCGGTGGCCCGCGAGGCGCTGCGCAGCCTGCTGCTGCTCCTGGCCCCCTTCGCACCGCACCTGGCCGAGGAGCTCTGGCAGCGGCTCCATGGCCACACCAGCGATGCCCCCCAGGCCGACGGTGCCGCCTTCGAGAGCGTGCATCGCCAGCGCTGGCCGCAGCTGGATGAAGCCGCCCTGCGGCGCGACACCATCCCGTTGGTGATCCAGGTGAAGGGCAAGGTGCGCGGAAGCCTGGAGGTGCCCGCCGATTGCGACGCCGCCACCCTGGAGCGGCTGGCCCTGGCCAGCGAGGTGGCCGAGCGCTGGCTGGAGGGGCGACCGCCCCGACGGGTGATCGTGGTGCCCGGCAAGCTGGTGAATCTGGTTCCCTAGAGCCGGCGCACCCGCAGGCTCTCCGGTTCCCCCCACGACCCGCTCGCCCCGTAGCCGCGAGCGTTGGCGCAGAGGTGGCGCAGACCCCAGTAGAGCGGCTCCGGACTGGGAAGGGCCAGCAGATCCTGGAGCTCCGCCAGGGTGCGTTCGCGGCCATCGCCCAGGGCCGCCTCCAGGCGCCCCTGCAGCTCCAGCACCACGGTGGCGGCTTTCTTGCCTGCCTCCACCCCCGGCTGGTCATAGGCGTTGATGTCCACCAGCTCGGCGTAGAGGCCCACCGCCCGCTCGAACAGCGCGATCAGGGCGCCCAGGCTGCGGGCATCGAAACGCTCCATGGTGATCGTCAGACTCTGGCGGCCCCCCTCGCCGAGGGCGGCGCGGGTGCCCTGCAGGAAACCCTCGAGGAAATCGGCCGGCTGCTCCCCCGCCAGGGTCGGAACATCCGCCGGATCGTCGAGGGCCTCCAGGAAGGTGACGAAGTGGTTGTCGAGCCCGTCCCGCAACTGCTGCACGTAGGCGTGCTGGTCAGTGGAGCCCTTGTTGCCGTACACCGCCAGACCCTGGTGCACCACCTGGCCCTGGCGATCGAGCCGCTTGCCGAGGCTCTCCATCACCAGCTGCTGCAGGTAGCGGCTGAACACCTCCAGCCGGTCGCGGTAGGGCAACACCACCATGTCGCGCCGTCCCCGACCGTCGCCGGCCACGTGCCAGGCGGCCGCCAGCAGGGCGGCCGGGTTGTCCAGGAGCGCCGGAACCCGCGTCAGTCGGTCCATGGCGGCGGCACCCGCCAGGAAGGCCCGCAGGTCGGCACCGATCAGGGCGGCGGGCAGCAGACCCACGGCGCTGGTGATCGAGGTGCGACCCCCCACCCAATCGAACATGTCGAAACGGCGCAGCCAGCCCTCCGATTCGGCCCGCCGATCCAGCTGGCTGCCGAGCATGGTCACCGCCACGGCCTGCTGACACCAGGAGCCCCCCGCCGCCTCGAGGCGGGCCCGGCTCTGCTCCATCCCCAGGCGCGGCTCCGGCGTGCCACCGGATTTGCTGACCACGATCACCAGGGTCGTGCGCAGCCGCGGCCCGAGGCCGGCCAGGGTGCGGCTGATGCCCTGGGGGTCCACGTTGTCGAGGAAGTGGAAGGGCAGGCCCACCCCTTCCCGCTGCAGGGCGCGGATCATCAGCAGGGGGCCGAGCCCGGAGCCGCCGATGCCGATCCAGAGCACGTCGCTGAAGCGACCCGCCGGTGCGGCCAGGCTGCCGTGGGTCAACTCCTGGCCGAAGGTTTCGATCCGCTCGATCTCGGCGTCGATGTGGGCGGCGGTCTGGGGATCGGGGGCCAGCTCCGGCGCCCGCAACCAGTAGTGGCCCACCATCCGCTGCTCATCGGCGTTGGCGATGGCGCCGCCCTCCAGGGCGCTCATCGCCGCGAAGGCCCGCTCGAAGCGCGGTTCCAGCGCCTCCAGATCGTCGGAACCAACCGCCATGCGGCTGATGTCCAGCCAGAAGCCGAGCTCGCCGTCGTGCCAGAGCAGGGAGCGGAAGCGCTGCCAGAGGCCAGCGGGATCCTGGCCGTCCAGCGGCGGAAGAGGGGGTATGGCCACAGCGTCGCCGCTCCTAGGCCTTCAGACCGTATCCAGACGGGTCCCAGCTCGGCAAGCCGTTGGCGCTGTGTGTGGGCCAGCGGACGCACTGCGCCTGGCTCTGGGGCATACCCGAAAAAGAACGTTACGATTGATTTGCTGGTTGTTTTTCCGTCCTCCTCCGCTCACGACCTCCTGTCCCCCCGCGGTCCGTGTCCCTGCGTCGCCAGCTCCCCCATCTCCTCCGGATCCGCCGCCGGGCGGGCACGCAGCCGCTGTTGGCTCCGCTGCTGGCCCTGCCCCTGTTCGCGCTTCTTCTTTTGCCGCGCGTCACCTCGCCGGTGCTGGTCACCGACCCCGGCCTGTTGCAGAGCATGGGCAGCCATGGCGATAACCCCAATGCCTATCCCAGCGAAGGTCTGCGGGCCGATCCCACCGACTTCAGCGCCGCCGAACTTCAGGAGCTGCAGCGCCGCTTCGGCGTGCATGGCCCCCAGCCGCGGCTGGCCCAGCTGTTCAGCGAGGGGCTGGACCAGTTCCAGCCCCTCCGCTCCCACACCCTCTCCCAGCTGGAAGCGCTGCGGCCGGTGATCCTGCGGGAGTGCGCGCGCCACCGCATCAATCCGATGCTGGTCACCGCCGTGCTCTTCGATGAGATGCAGCACGCCAAACCCGGTGAGAGCGTTCCGCTGGCGGCCCACTCCGGCCTGTTCAGCACCCATGGCCCCGGTCAGCTCAGCCTTGGCGAGCTGGTGAAGCAGGGACTGCTTCCGGAGGATGCCACCCCGGAGGAGCAGATGGTGGCCCGGGATCGCCTGCTCGATCCCAACGGCAACGTGGCGGTGCTGGTGGGTAAATTCGTGCGCCTGCGCCGTGAGCTGGGTCTACCCAGTGGCCGCACCTTCAGCGCCAGCCGCTCGCCGCGCGATGCCAAGGCCCTGGCCACCCTCGCTTACCTGCACAACGGCAAGCTCGACTATCCGAACCGGATTCTGCGCCACATGCAGGACCCGGCCCTCCATGCCCTGCTCTACGGCAGCCGTCGCGAACCGATCAGCCCCCTGATCTGAATCCCTCTTCCCCAGCAGTCCTCCCTGCTCAGCAGAGCACCCCGAGGGCCGCCAGGCGGATCTGAAGCTCCGACCACTCAAAACTGCGGGGATCCCCCCGCTCCCCACCCAGATCCACATGCCGGTGGGTGGTGATGGCTTGCGGCGAGATGTGGAAGCGGCGGATCCAATCGGCCAGCACCAGGGCGACGGCGTCGTACTGGGCGGTGGTATAGCCACTGTGCCCCCCCTCGTCGTCCTCGCCATCCTCGGGGGTTTCCAGGCTCAGATGCAGGGCGAAATTGTTGATGGAGCCCCCCACCGCCGGGTTGGTCACCGCCCACTGGCCGTTGAAAGCGGAGTAACCGGCACCGAAGGCCCGCCGCTCCGGCGGCACCGTCTCCACGATCTCGCCGTTCAGGCCCACCAGGGTGTGGTAGCTCACCTGGTCCTCATCCCGGGGGTGGGGGGTTTTGAAGGTGTTGATGGCCGAGTTGAGGCTGGAGACCGTTTCGTGCAGCACCACCACCCGGGGCGTGGGATCGAGGGGGTTGCCGAAGGCGTCCTGGCGGAATCGACGGCCGTAATTGCTGGGGTCGATCAGCACCCGTTCGCGCAGGGCGGGCAGCTGGGCGAAGGCGACGGACAGGCGTTGGCGGATGGTGGGATCGACAGCCGGGCAGGCACGGGCCAGGGGGCTTGTCCAGCGGAGGGGATCGGGGGGGGCTGGTGCCGGGCGGCGTGGGGCGCTGGGCGTGGTGCTGCCGCCGGAGCGACCCACGTCATCCAGCAGATCGAGCAGGCTGGGGCGGGCATCGGCCCGTCCGCCGCCACCGCTGAGCATCTCGCGCGCCAGCCAGCCGAGCGCCCCGATGCTGACCAGGGAGGCGCTGATCGCGGCCCAGATCAGGGGGTGGGGGCGGCTGGTCATGGCCGCAGTCCCAGCCAGCGGCGGCGCCGATCCAGGCAGGCCCCATCAGGCTGTTCCAGCGATTCCAGCCGCCAGCGCACCACCACGGGGGGATCGGGCGTCAGCGGCAGGCTACGCACCATTCCGTCCCGGCAGAACAGCACTTCCAGCGGCTGCGGCTGCTCCGGCTTCCCCAGCAGGCTGGCCAGCTCGTCGTCGCTGCGAACCCGCTGGCCGTTCAGGGCGAGCAGCTCATCCCCCACCTGCAGCCCGGCCCGCTGGGCCGGGCCATCCCGGTCAACCCGGCGCAGCACCAGGCCGGCTCCAGCACTGGCTTCGGGCTGCCAACCGGCGAAGGGCTGGGATCCCATTTCGGGCACAAGGCGCAGACCCACCTCCAGCAGGACATCATCGATGGGCGGATCATCGGTGCTCTCCAGCCACTGCGGCAGAAGAATGGACAGATCGGAGGCGTGGTCGGCGAAGGCGGCGATCAGATCGGCTTCCCGGTAACCCCGTCGCCAGCGGCCGTGGCTCCGCCAGAGCTGGCGCAGCACCGCGCCGATCCAGGAGCCGTGGCGGCGCAGGTGCAGATCCAGCACCAGGGTGAGCACCGCCCCCTTGAGGTAGTAGCTGATCTGGTTGTCGTGGGAGTGGGCGTCCTGGCGGTAGAGCTTCACCCAGGCCTCCTCGCCGCTGGCGCGCAGGCTCTGCACCCGCCGGCCCGCCGTCAGACGGTACCGGCTCAGATCGGCGCCCAGGTCCTCCAGCAGGGCGGCCTCATCCCCCAGGCCCGCCGCCAGGGGCAGGAACTGGTCGAGGTAGCTCGTCACCCCCTCGGCGAACCAGAGGGTCGGCACGATCGCCGGGCGCTCCAGATCGATCGGCGCCAGCTCGGCGGGGCGCAGCCGCCGCACGTTCCACTGGTGCAGGTATTCGTGGGCCACCAGTTGCAGCAGCCTGCGGCGTCCCTCCGGTCGGGCCAGGGCGCGCCGGCCGTACTGGAGCACGCAGCTGCGGTCGTGCTCCAGGCCGCCATAGCCCTGCTCCAGCAGGTGGATGACAAACAGGTAGTCGTCCGCCGGCGGTTCGCTCACCGCCATCAGGCGGCAACAGGCCAGGCAGATCTTCTCCACATCCGCCAACCAGGCGGGGTCGTCGCGGGGCAGGTCCTCGCCCCAGCTCACCCAGCGGTGCGGTACCGCGGCCACCGCGAACTGGTGGCAAGGGTGGGGACCGGCCTCGATCGGGCTGTCGATCAGGGTGTCGAAGTCGCTGGCGCGCCAGGAGCCGTCGCTCTGGCGGGGCAGGGGCACGAAGGGTTGCCAGCCCTCCGGCAGGCGCAACACCAGAGTGTGCGGCTGCCAGCGCTGGCCGTCCACCAGCAGGGCCACCCCGGCTAGGGCGAGGAAGGCGTGGTCGGCGTTGAGATGGCAGGTGCGCACCGTCAGTTCGGTGGCGAGGATGCGCCAGTGGATCCGCAGCGGCTCCAGGCTCTCCAGGGGCAACGTCCAATGGGCGACCCCCCGACGGCGGGGGATCAGGCGGCGGCCCGCCTGCTCGATCTCCAGGCCCTCCAGGGTGCGGACGTAGTCGCGGATCAGATACGAGCCGGGGGTCCAGGCGGGCAGCCGCAGCTGGATCAGGGGCTGGTGGGGCCGCAGGCTGAGGCAGGCGTGCACCAGATGGCGGCCGGGCTCGCGCAGGTCGAGGTCGAGAAGCGGGCCGTTCTCGGCGCCGCCCCCTTCAGGCATGGAGGTGAACGAGAGCCTGGGGCAGCTCCAGGGCCGCTTCCTCAAGCGCCTGACGGGCCGCGTAGGCCTGGGTGATGCGGCCCAGCAACCTCTGGATCGCCCGCGAGCGGCTCAGGCGCTGCAGATCCCCCACCAGGGCCAGGGAGCCATCCGCCTGACGCCGCCAACCCAGGGCCTGACCGGCTTCCAGCTCCACCCGCAGCTCCACCGGCTCGGTTTGCTGGAAGCCCTCCAGCTGACCGCCGCGGATCGGCTGGAGCCCGAGACCCTCGAGACTGGCGGCAAGGCGCTCGGCATCGCGCAGCACCGTTGGCAGGATGGAGAGGTGGGACATGGAGCCAATGCCCGCTTTGTCAGACGGTAGCGGCAATTCCCCGCAGGAATGGCCCGGGGTGAGCATTCAGTGGCCGCCGCCGCCGTTCGAGGCGGCGGCCGACGGCCACCAGGGACCGCCGCTGCGGCTGGGGGTGATGGCCTCCGGCGATGGCAGCAACTTTGAAGCGCTCGTGGCGGCCTGTCGCTCCGGCGCCCTGGCGGCGGAGGTGGCCCTGCTGGTGGTGAACGAAGCGGACTGTGGCGCCCGCGGGCGGGCGGAGCGGCTGGCCATCCCCTGGCGCCTGCTGGACCACCGCGCCTTCGCCAGTCGGGAGGCGCTGGATGGGGCGCTGATCACCGCCTTCCGCGAGGTGGAGGCCGACCTGGTGGTGATGGCGGGCTGGATGCGCATCGTCACGCCCGTCCTGATCGACGCCTTCCCCGGGCGGCTGGTGAATCTCCACCCCTCCCTGCTTCCCAGCTTCCGGGGACCGGACGGCATCGGCGCAGCCCTGGCGGCGGGGGTGACCCTGGCGGGTTGCACCGCCCATCTGGTGGTGCCGGAGGTGGATGCCGGGCCGATCCTGGTGCAGGCCGCGGTGCCCGTGCTCAGCGATGACGACCGCGCCAGCCTGCATGCGCGGATCCGGATCCAGGAGCACCGCATCCTGCCGCTGGCAGTGCGGATCGCCGCCCAGCGCCTGGCTCAGGGATAGAAGGGTTGCAGGGGCAGGCCGTCACTGGCCTCCAGGCCCGCCATCAGGTTCAGGCATTGCACCCCCTGGCCGGCCTGGCCCTTGATCAGGTTGTCAATGGCGCTCATCAGGATCAGCTGGCCGGTGCGTTCATCGACCTGCACCGAAAGCAGGCAACGATTCGTCTGGCGCACCCACTTGGTGGAGGGGTAGGTGCCCGCGGGCAGCACATCCACGCAGGGGCTGTTGCGGTAGGCGGCCCGCACCAGGGTGGTGCAGTCCTCGGCGGTGAGGCCCGGATCCCGCAGGCGGGCATAGACGGTGGCCAGCAGTCCCCGCACCATCGGCATCAGATGGGGGGTGAACTGCAGGCGGATCGGCTGGCCCGCCACCGTCGAGGCCAGCTGCTCGATTTCGCTGGTGTGGCGATGGCCCACCACGCCGTAGGGGGCCACCGCCTCGGCGGCCTCGGCCAGCAGCAGGTGCTCCTTCGCGGCCCGGCCGCCGCCGGAGGTGCCCGTCTTGGCGTCGATGATGATCCCCCCCAGCTCGATCAGGCCCTGGTTGAGAAAGGGCAGCAGGGCCAGCAGGCTGGCGGTGGGGAAGCAGCCCGGCGCCGCCACGAGCCTGGCGCCGCGGATTCTCTCCTCCTGCCACTCCACCAATCCGTAGACCGCCTCACGGCAGAGATCGGCATCGTCGCGGGGCACCTCCCGGGCCTCGCTGGCATACACCTCCTGCCAGTAGGCCAGATCGCGGTAGCGGTAATCGGCGGAGAGGTCCACCACCCGCACACCACGCTCCAGCAGGGCGGGCACCAGGCCCGCCGCCAGGCCATTGGGCAGGCTGAGCACCGCAAAGTCGGCGGCGGCGGCGATGGCATCCGGATCGGGGGACCGCACCACCGGATCGCCGTTCAGGGGCAGGAACGGCACCAACTCACTCCAGCGGCGACCGCTGCTGCGCTCGCCGCCGAGGAAGGTGACCTCAAAACTGGGGTGTCCCTGCAGCAGCCGCAGGGTCTGCAGGCCGCCGTAACCGCTGGCACCGATCACCGCGACGCTGCTGGCTGCCATGGGCCTGGAAAAGCAATCGGGATCGTACCGGGCTTTATAAAGGACGTCGCAGCTCTGCCTGACCCTGCTCACCCGCTCCGACCGCGATCCGGGCCTTGTCCCCGCGATCCGCTTCGACCCCATCCCCGATGCCCTGGCGGCGATCCGCAACGGCGAGGCGATCGTGGTCGTCGACGACGAGAACCGCGAGAACGAAGGGGATGTGATCTGTGCCGCCCAGTTCGCCACACCCCAGCAGATCAATTTCATGGCCACCGAGGCGCGGGGCCTGATCTGCCTGGCGATGGAGGGGGAGCGTCTCGACCGCCTTGATCTGCCCCTGATGGTGGATCGCAACACCGACAGCAACCAGACAGCCTTCACCGTGAGCGTGGACGCCGGTCCTGAAAATGGGGTGACCTCCGGCATCTCCGCCGAGGATCGGGCCCGCACCATTCAGGTGGCGATCCATCCGGCCACCCGCCCGGATGACCTGCGCCGACCCGGCCATGTGTTCCCGTTGCGGGCTCGCCCCGGCGGGGTGCTGAAGCGGGCGGGGCACACCGAGGCAGCGGTGGACCTGGCCCGCCTGGCGGGTCTCTATCCCGCCGGCGTCATCTGCGAGATCCAGAACCAGGACGGTTCGATGGCGCGCCTGCCCCAGCTGGTGGACTACACACGCCGCCACGGCCTGCGTCTGATCTCGATCGCCGACCTCATCCGCTACCGGCTGGAGACGGAGCGCTTCGTGCGCCGCCAGGCGGAGGCCAGCCTCCCCAGCGCCTTCGGCCGCTTCCGGGCGATCGGCTACCGCAACGAGATTGACAACAGCGAGCATGTGGCAATCGTCAAGGGCCATCCCGAGCGGGCCAGCGGCCCGGTGCTGGTGCGGGTGCACTCCGAATGCCTCACCGGCGATGCCTTCGGGTCGCTGCGTTGTGACTGCCGCCCCCAGCTGGAGGCGGCCCTGCGGCTGATCGAGAGCGCTGGCGAAGGGGTGGTGGTGTATCTGCGCCAGGAGGGACGGGGCATCGGCCTGATCAACAAACTGCGCGCCTACAGCCTCCAGGATGGCGGCCTGGACACCGTGGAGGCCAACGAGCGCCTGGGGTTTCCCGCCGACCTGCGCAACTACGGCGTCGGCGCCCAGATCCTCAGCGATCTGGGGGTGAAGCGGCTGCGGTTGATCACCAACAACCCGCGCAAAATCGCCGGGCTTGGCGGTTACGGGCTGGAGGTGGTCGACCGGGTGCCCCTGGTGATGGATCCAGGCGCCGACAACGCCGCTTACCTGCGCACCAAGGGCACGAAGCTGGGCCATCTCCTCGGCGAAGATCCAAGCCTCCAGAGCTGTGGCCTCAGCGCCGTGCTGGCCTGGGATGGTGCCCTGGACAGCCCTGATGTCTCGCCGCGAATGGAGGAGCTGCGTCGCTGTGCCGCCGAACGCGGACTGAGGCTTGAGCAGGAGCACCATCCCCGGCTGCTGGCGCTGTTGGCCCAGCCGCGGCTCGCTCTGCTGCTGGAGGCCTCCCAGGCCAGATCGCTGACGGCGGGTGATCTGGCGGAACTCCTCGGACGGCTGGCGCGCTGGAAAGAGACGCGAGCGATCGGATTGCTGCTCGCCCCTGATGACCAGCGCATCGGACACCCCAGCGGCAGCCTTGAACCGGAGCGGCGGCCCCTGGCGGATCTTCATCAGGTGGGGGAACGCCTGTGCCCCTGGCTGCGCCTGGAGCCGGGGGCATTCCTGCGCTGGGAGAAGCCTGCGGCGCCCGCACGGCGCTGAAGGAGTTGATTTGTCAACGACCGTCAGTGAGTCTGCAGGGAGGGGAACCCCTTGAGGGCCTGCAATTCCTGGTGCAGAAGATAAAAATCGCCGCAAACCGCGAGCAGATTGTCCAGCTGGGGGAAATCACCATTGAGGTAATGGAGCATCAGCTGGGTTCGATCGATCAATTCAGGACTGCCCAGCTCAGCCCGTCTGCAGGGAAGCCATTCCGGGATCTGACGCAGCACCTGCTGCATCGCCAGCTCCAGCATGAAGGCACTGTCGAGCCAGTCGAGAGAGTATTGGGGCCGCTGCTGACGGAAGTAGAGGATTTCGGGTCCGTCGAAGCCGAAATGGCGTGAAAAGGGATGGGGGTGACCGGGCAGGATCACGAAGGCATGGGCCCAGGTGCAGGGACGCAGTTGACCCTGGGCAAGGGTGAAGGTCAACGCTGGTGGCAGCGCCGGGGAGACGCTCAGGCGGTGGATGAGGGAGACGTGGCCAATACGCAGCTTCGTGCGAGCTCGATGGTCCATCCACTCGGTTCAGGCTGCCCCATTGTCTTCGAGTAAGCCCCCGCGCAGCCAGCCTGCCGACCGCTTGGACGGGGAACCGCTCATGCGCTTTTGCGCAAATTACCGAATCCGCACACGGAAGCCGTCGGCGATGGGCCTGAACAGTTCATCATGAACATAGTTTCTTTCTGGGCGCCATCGCTCGCTCTCTGAGCGATTTCACCGACACGGTCAGCCTGCGCAAGGACGGCCGCCGTGTGTCCCTCGAGGGTGTGCTCACGGGCGCAGCCCTAGGCATCATGCTGCTCTATCTCGTCGAGGAGGCGGCCGCAGCGGGCATGCCTTCCCGAGGAGGAGCGGTTGAAGATCCCGGACCGCTCGATCTTGGTGAGATGGAGGCCCGTCCCGGGCGAATTCGGGCCGCGCCCCTGCAGGAGTGGGATGTTGATCCTGGATCGTTGGCCAGGCCTGAGCCTCTCTCCAATGCTCCTGGGACTCCATCGGCGCCAGGTGTTTCCGGGGGAGTCCCATCTGTTGGGATCGCACCCCGCATCCCGCCTTTTTCCTCGGCCGATCCAGGGTTCGGCAGCAGCGCACTCCCGCCGTTTTCAGGGGGCGGCGGCGGCGGCGGCGGCGGTGGTGGCGGGGGTGGTGGGGGTGGTGGCGGCTTCAGCAATGATCGGCCGGTCTTCTCGCCGACAGCGCCATCCCCCTCCGTTCCGGTGGCCCTCCCCGGGCCCGCTGGCCCCGGCAGCCCCCGCTCGGATCCGACCAGCCCCGACCTCCGCTCCGGCCCCCTCCCCCAGGTGGTGCTGGTGCTGGTGCGCACCAACAGTGGAGCCATCAGCCGCACGGTTGAGGGTCTGGCGCAGGCCAGTGCCGAACTCCGTCAGCAAGGCATCCGCGACTCGTTGCTGGATCTGCGCCAGGCCCGCATTCCTCAGCTCGAAATCCAATCGGAGCGGATTCTGCCCTCCATGGCCTCCTCCCAGCTCGGCGACGCTGATCTCCAGCTGATCGCGGAGCATGTGGGCCTCCTGCGCAGCACCGTTCTGGATGGTGAGGAGGTGGATCTCCTGATCCTGAACGCGCAGGATCTCCTGGAGCTGGGACTTCTCTCCGCCGGCGACGCCAGAGCCGACGTTCGCTCCCGGACCACCGCGATGGAGCAGAGCCGGGTGGACAGTGGTGGCGGCAACGATGGTCTCTATCTGGAGGCGATCACGCAGCTCACCTTCACGGGCCTTGGCGACAGCCAGCGTGCCCGGCTCAGCTTCGACCTGCTCACCGAAGGTCTCAAGAACAGCGGAGTGCTCCTGGGGAGTGGCGACGACACGCTCACCATCAGCAGCGGCTTCCTCGATGTCGCGGGTCGCCAAGACAGCGGTCTGGCGGAAGGGCGTGGGCTGTCCTTCCAGCTCCGGGCCCCGATGGGGATGGATGAATCCCTCCGGCCTCTGGAATCGCTCCAGTTCAGCCTCAACGCCAGGGCCGTGGGCCTGGACAACAGCTGGATCGACACCGGTGCCGGCAACGACGCCGTCTCGATCCTCACCCATATCCAGGAAGATCTGGCCGGTGATCTGCGGGGGATCCTGCCTGGTGGCCTGGAAAGCCGCATCCAGCTGGAGCGCATCGGTCTGCTCGACTCCCAGTTGATGACCGGGGATGGCGATGACGTTGTGCGTGTCAACGGCAGCGTCATCAATTCCACCATTGATCTGGGCTCAGGGCGCAACACCCTGCTGCTGGAGGGACCTGTGCTCGGCGAGAGCCGCATCCTCCTGGGGGACGGCGGCGGCAGCCTGATCGCGCAAGAAGGCCTGGGGGGGCTGGTTCAGGGGGGCGATGGAGAGGATCGCTTCGTGCTGGGATCCCTCAGGCTGGCTGGCCAGATCAACGGCGGCGGCGGCAGCGACAGCCTGGACAGCAGCGGCAGCATTCTCGGCTCCCGCGACCTGCTGATCG
>JBEIHT010000053.1:0-16020 GCA_040381155.1 Aphanothece sp. | reverse complement strand
TCCAAGAAACTCGCCAAGCTCATCAAGGCGGCCGGCGCAACCGGTTACACCGTGAATGCGGCCGGTGGCGAGGGAAGCCGCAACGTTCGCTCCACTGGAGAGCCGAGCGTGTCGCACACCCTCTCCAACGTGAAAATTGAAGTGCTCACGGGCACCCGCGAACTGGCTGACAAGATCACCAGTGAAATCGCGGCCAAGTTTTATGCTGATTACTCTATTATCACCTACATCTATCCAGTGGAAGCCCTGCGCGATCACAAGTTCTGATCCCTGCCACTGCGGGGAGCTTCCCCAAAGCACCCCCGGCCCACGGGCCGGGGGCTTTTTGTCTATAATGATTGTTATATCCGCACAGCCCCCCCCAGCAGACGGAGAGTTCCTTAGGATCTCTATGCCAACGCAGTGGGGCAGAACTCTCCTCGCTCGCGTCCTCCGTGCTGCCGCTGGTGGCGGGACAGCCCCACAATCCTGCTCTCCAGGGACAGTTGTCCCGGCATCAGCGGCGGATTCCAGCCTCATTCTTCCTCCTTTGCCATGGACATCTTCGGCGACAAGCGCTTCCTGAGCGCCATCCATGCCTATGAGCGGCAACTGGCCAAAATTCTGGCCTTGTTGCTGGCTGTGGTGATCGGCTTCGCCACCTTTGAACTCGTCATGCAGTCGGGCTTCAAGGTGATTCAGTGGCAGACCGACTGGTTCGACGGCAGCATGATCAAACTGCTGGATCGGCTGTTGCTGATCTTCATCGCTTTGGAGGTTCTCCAGAACGTCACGGCCTACCTGCGCGACCAGGTGGTGCAGATCGAACTCGTGCTGCTCACCGCCCTCACCGCTGTGGCGCGAAAGGTGATCGTGCTCTCCCCTGGCACGGAAAACAAAGCGCCGCTGCTCGCGAGCTTCGGTTTGATCGTGGTGGGCATCGCGGCTGCCTACTGGCTGGTGCGCATCGCCGGCCAGGCCCGCAACAACACCGACCTGCCGCTGGAGCTGGAGAAGGGGGAATCGGCATAGGCTGCAACAAGCCGACCTGGGGAATCGATAAAGTCTTCTAATCCCCCCCATCGATTCTGCTGGTGCTGAAGCAGGCGACGAAGTCGTCATCTCCTGAAGTCAGTCGATACCATTTGCCGACCTAAATTTCTCCCCCAATGCCTGCGCCACAGAAGCGCCCCAGCGGCGGCTGCGACGCACTGTCCCAGCACATGCGCGCCATTGGCCGCGTGCCCCTGCTGCGGGCGGAGGAGGAGATCAGCCTGGGGCGCCTGGTGCAGGCGGGCCGCCAGCTGCGGGAGGTGGCGGAGGAGATGAAACTGCGCTCCGGCGGCATCGCCCCAAGTCTGGAGTGCTGGGCCCTGGAGGCTGGCATGGATGCCCGTCGCCTGCGGCGCACACTGCGCCGGGCCGAGAAGGCCCGCGACCGCATGGTGCTGGCCAACCTGAGACTGGTGGTGAGCATGGCCCGCAGCAATCGGCAGGCGCCTGTCGATCAGGAGGATCTGATCCAGGAGGGCACGATCGGCCTGATCCGGGCGGTGGAGCGCTTCGATCCCAGCCGCGGCTATCGCTTCTCCACCTACGCCACCTGGTGGATCCGCGAGGGGATCGGCCATGCCCTGATGACCCGGGGCCGCACCATCCGCCTGCCCTCCACGATGGTGGCCCAGCTCCACCGGCTGCGGCAGGCCCAGCAGAGCCTGGGGCAGCGCCTGGGCCGCGATCCCGGCCTGGCGGAGCTGGCCGCCGCCTCCGGCCTCAGCCCCCTGGATGTGCGAGAGGTGCTGTTCCGGGCCCAGCAGCCCCTCAGCCTCGACGCCCACCAGGGCCACGGCACCGACCTCACCCTGATGGACACCCTGGTCTGTCCGATCCGCACCCCCCAGGAACGGGTGGAGACCGCCCTGGTGCGTCAGGATCTGCACCGCCGGCTCTCGGAGCTGCCGGAGCAGGAGGCCGAACTGCTCCGCCTGCGCTACGGCATCGGCAGGGGCGAGCCGCTGAGCCTCAGTGCCGCCGCCCGTCGGATGGGGATCACCCGCGACCTGGCCCGCGGCCTGGAGCGACGCGCCAACGCCTCGATCCGTCGCCTGTCGATCGACATGGTGGATTCCCTGGGCGCCTGATCAGGGCCTCACCCCAGCGGGCGGGCTCAGTAATCGACTCCCCGCTTGAGATCCACGCCCCGCTCGGCGTAGTGCTTGTGGCAGACCATCTCAGAATGCACGCTGGCCAGGTCGAAATAGGCGGGGCGGCTCTTGCAGCGGCCGGTGATGATCACCTCGGTTTCCGAGGGCTTGCGCAGCAGCGTCTGCATGATCGGCTCCACCGGCAGCAACTCCAGATCCACGGTGGGATTGAGCTCATCGAGGATCACCGTTTTGTAGAGCCCGCTGGCGATCGCCGCCCTGGCGATCTCCCAGGCCCGCTCCGCCTCCACGTAGTCGATCGGCTGCTGCTGACCCCGCCAGACGATGGCGTCGCGGCCGGAGCGCAGGTGGTCGACCAGGTGGGGATAGCTCTCCCGCAGGGCCGCGATCGCCGCATCCTCGGTGTAGCCACTGCCGCCCTTCAGCCACTGCAGGATCAGCACCCGGTGGCTCTTGTCCTGGCTGATGCCCCGGCCGATGGCCTGCAGAGCCTTGCCCAGGGCGCTGGTGCTCTTGCCCTTGCCATCCCCGGTGTAGATCTCGATGCCCTCCAGAGCCGCCACCCCTGCCGGCAGGTCATCCGCGGGGGCCTGGCAGCGGTGGGCGCGCATCTCGGAATGGAGGTCGGCCAGCTGCATCAGCTCCCGCGGTGCCCCCCGGCCGGTGCAGATGATCTCCATCCCCGCCGGACGGGCCGCCAGGGTGCGCACCACCTCGGCGCGATCGAGCAGATCGAGATCGAGGACGGGATTGAGTTCGTCGAGCACCAGCACCGAATACAGGTTGCTGGCGATCGCCCCCCGGGCGATGTCCCAGCCGCGCTGGGCTTCCTGGCGGTCGAAACGGGTGGCCTGCTCGGCGGTGAAGAATTCGGCGCGGCCGGTGCGCACCTGGTCGATCAGGTGGGGGAAACCCTGCTGCAGCGCTTCGATGGCCGAATCCTCATCGTAGGAGCGCCCCGGGCCCTTGAGGAAACGCAACAGCAGCACGCGCGTGCGGCGCTGCTCGCAGATGCCCAGGCCGATCGTGCGCAGCACCACCCCGAGGGCCGCCTGGCTCTTGCCCTTGCCATCGCCGTCGTAGACGTGCAGCTGGCCAAGGGCGCGCTCGTCGCCGCCGGCGGCCGTGCGAATGCCGATGCCGCGACCGGTTCCCCGCTGGGGCGTCTGGGGGGTGGTGCTTGGGGGGGGGGTCATCGGCCGGGGGGGCGGATGGGGATGCTACCGAGCCCGACCGGAGGCCACTCCGTCCCTTGCCGCGACTTGCCAGGATCTGTCCATGAATCGGGATGCTGCCCTCACCCTGTTGGAGTCCCTCCCTGCGCCCCTGGAGCGCGGCCTGCAGGAGGTGAGGGCCCGCCTCGACGGCCTCGACCGGGTGGTGGTGGCCTATTCCGGCGGCGTCGACAGCGCCCTGGTGGCGGCCCTGGCGGTGGAGCGCCTCGGGGAGCGGGCCCTGGCGATCACCGGGGTCTCCCCCGCCCTGGCCCCCCACCTGCGGCAGGAGGCGCGCGGCCAGGCCGCCTGGCTGGGGCTGCGCCACCGGGAGATCGCCACCGCCGAGCTGGCCGATCCCGCCTACGCCAGCAACCCCGACGACCGCTGTTACGCCTGCAAGCGGGAGCTGCACAGCCTGCTGGCCCCGATCGCCGCCGCGGCCGGCGGGGCCCGGGTGGTGGACGGGGTCAACCTGGATGACCTCGGCGACCATCGGCCGGGCCTGCGGGCCGCCCGCGAGCACGGGGTGATCTCCCCCCTGGCGGAGGCCGGCATCGACAAAGCGGGGGTGCGCCAGCTGTCGCGGGCCCTCGGGCTGCCCTGGTGGGACAAGCCGGCCCAGCCGTGCCTGGCCTCCCGCTTCCCCTATGGCGAATCGATCAGCGCCGCCCGTCTGCGCCGGGTGGCGGCCGCCGAGGACTGGCTGCGGCAGCGGGGCTTCCCCGAGCTGAGGGTCCGCAGCCAGGGGGAGGTGGCCCGCATCGAACTGCCGGCCGCGGGTCTGGGGGAGGCCCTGCGGCGGCTCGCCGAGGGCGAACTGCGCAGCGACCTGGTGACCGCTTTCCTCGCCCTCGGCTTCCAGGCGGTGGGGCTGGATCTGGAGGGGCTGGTGAGCGGCAAGCTCAACCGTGCCCTCCGCCGCGCGGGAGACCAACCGCCAGCCTGAAGGCCGCCTGAGCTCAGTTCACACCAATGCCGCCGGCGAGCCTGGGCTCCCGCTCCGCACCGTCAACCCCGGCGGGGGTTTCCCGGCGGAAGCTGGTGAGCTTGTGCTGGCGCGAACCGAGCCCTTCCGCCAGGGTGAGGCAGGCCCGCTCGGGCATGGTGTGGTCGCCGCAGGTGAACACATCCACGGCGGCGTACCCGGATTCAGGCCAGGTGTGAATCGAGATGTGGGACTCGGCCAACAGGGCCAGACCCGTAACGCCCTGGGGCTCGAAACGGTGGGTGATCAGATTGAGCAGGGTGGCACCGGCGCGTCTCGCTGCCGTGGTGATGGTGTCCCTGAGAAAGGCTTCGTCGTCGAGCTTCGATCGGTCGCAGTCGTAAAGCTCGAGGATGCAGTGTTTACCGACCGCTTCAGAGCTGGGGCTAGGGCTGGGGTTGGTGGGCGTGTCGCCGGCAGCGGACCATCCGGGGTTGGGGTGGAGGCAGGACAGGCTCTGGTTCATCGAATCCAGGCAGAGACACCTCACCCTACGGGATGGGGAGCGGAGTGGGGGGTGGGCGACCTTCAGGCGGCGCTGATCTCTCCGCCCCGCATGCGCACCACCTGGGCCGCGCGTGTCCAGCCGCCGCGGAAGGCATCGAGATGGGTGGCGCTCACCAGGCACTGGTGGCCCTCGCCGACGGCCTCGAGCAGGAGCTGCTGGCGCTCCGGATCCAGCTCCGCCAGCACATCATCGAGCAGCAGCAGCGGCGGATGGCCCACCACCTGGCCCACCAGCTCCAGCTCCGCCAACTTCAGGGCCAGCACCAGGGTGCGCTGCTGGCCGGCGGAGCCATAGCGGCGGGCCGGCTGCTCCGCCAGCCGCAGCTCGATCTCATCGCGGTGGGGACCCACCTGGCAGGAGCCGCGCCGCAGCTCCTCGCTGCGCTGGCGCCGCAATTGCTCCTCCAGCGCCAGGCGCCAGGCCTCCTCCTCGTCTTCCGCCACCGCCGCCGCCGGATCAAGGGGGGTGCCGCTGCGGTAATGGAGCGCCAGCGGTTCGCCGCCGCCCCCCAGCCGTTCCTGCCAATGGGCCGCCAGGGGTTCGAGGCGCCGCAGCGCCCGCTGGCGGCGGCGATGGAGGCGAGTGCCCACCAGCGCCATCTGCTGATCGAAGACATCCAGCAGCGCCTCCCGCTGCCCCGCCGCCAGGCCGCGGCGCAGCAGCTGGCTGCGCTGGCGCTGCAGTCGCCCGAAGCGGCTCAGCAGGGCGCCATAGGGGGGCTCAAGCTGCAACACCACCCGGTCGAGCCACTGGCGGCGCTGGGCCGGCTCGCCCCGCACCAAGTCGAGATCGAGGGTGCTGAAGCCCACGCAGCGCAGGGGGCCGATCAGGTCGAGCTGCCGCTCCAGGGGCCTGCCGTTGCGCAGGGCCTGCCGGCCGCCGCTGCGGCGCAGGCGCAGTTCCCAGCCGTCCCCCTCGTCGTCCCCCGCCCAGAGACGGCTCCCCGGATGGCCATGGCGGATCAGGTCGCGATCCTGGCTGCAGCGGTGGGAGCGCAGGCTGGTGAGCAGCTCCACCGCCTCCAGCAGGTTCGACTTCCCCTCGCCATTGCGCCCGATCACCAGCAGACGCGGCTGCGTCAACTCCAGGGTGAGGCCGGCGATGTTGCGGAAGTGCAGCAGTTCCAGGCGTTGCAGCCGGATGGTTCAGGGGCGGTCGACCGCTAAGGTAGAGCCATCAGCAGCGGCGGCCAAACCCGAGCCATCGGGCGCGGCGCCGATTCTGATGTTGGGCATGTAGCTCAGTTGGATAGAGCATCAGATTCCGGTTCTGAGTGTCGGGGGTTCGAGTCCCTCCATGCTCGCTGCCGGGGCCTTCTGGCCCCCAGCCCCCCAACCTTTCCAGAATGAGGGGCGTCCCTCAGCCGCCCTCCAGGCGCAGGCCCATGGCCCTGATTCCCCCCGGGTCCACCACAAACCCGGCACGGATCAGGGCCTGCAGCGCCTCCTGCGGCGCCGACACCGAGATGCTGCAGCCGTTCAGCTCCCGTCGCAGGCGGGCCAGGGCCGCCTGCACCAGGATGGTGATCACCTCGTCCCGGAAGGGGTCCGTCGGATCGCTGAGCAGGTCCCAGAGGTTGGCGTTGAGCGCCTGATCGCTGGTCAGGCGGATGTAGCCGCTCAGCCGGCCCTGGGGATTCAGCAGGGCCAGTTGGCCATGGCTGCGCTGCAGGGCGCGCCGCCAGCGCTCGGGCGGCCGGGGCCGCTCCCCACAGGCCACCAGAAGCCGGTTGAGCTCCTCCAGCGGCGGCGACTCGTCGCTCACGAGCCTGTAGCCCTCGCGCAGACGGGGACTCGAGGGTTGGCTGCGGAAGGGAAGCAAGAGGAAAGTGCGGAAATCAGCCGGTGTTGCGCATGCCGGCGGCGATGCCGTTGATGGTGAGCAGGGCCCCGCGCAGCAGTTCGCTGCGGCTGTAGGTGCGGCCGTCGCCGTCGCCATCGGCGGCAGGGCTCTCGCTCATCGGCGGCTGGCGGTTCTGATCCCGCAACCTGCGCAGCAGCGCCACCTGCAGAAAGCCCAGGGGCACGATCGTGCGGTTGCGCAGGTCGACGGAGAGCTGCAGGCCCGGGTCACCGTCGAGCAGGCGGTTGTGCACGCTGATCTGCAGCACCAGATCCCGGGTGAGGGCGAACTCCTCGGCGATGGCGGCATAGATCGCCTCGAAGGCCTCCCGGTTCTCCGGCCGGCCGAGGGAGCGCACGTAGTGCTGGGCCAGCTCCAGATCCACCTTGGAGAGCGTCATCTCCACCTTGGAGATGAGCATGCGGAAGAAGGGCCAGCGCTGGTAGAGGAGCTGCAGCAATTCCATCTGGCCGGGGTCGCTGGCCAGTTCGGCCTGCAGGGCGTGACCGACGCCGTACCAGCTGGGCAGCAGAAAGCGGCTCTGGGTCCAGCCGAACACCCACGGAATGGCCCGCAGGCTGGAGAGGTCCTTGGCGCCCCCCTTGCGGCGGGCCGGCCGGCTGGAAATCTGCAGCTTGCTGATCTCCTCGATCGGGGTGACCTGCTGGAAGAAGGCCACCAGATCGGGGTTGTCGTGCACCAGGGCGCGGTAGTGGTCGCGGGAGGTGGCCGCCAGCCGCACCATCAGGGCGTTCCAGCTGGGCGTGTCATCGAGGGGCGTGGTCACCATGCTGTTCTGCAGCACGGCGGTGGTGACCGTTTCGAGGTTGTAGAGGGCCAGGTCGAGCAGGGAGTACTTGGAGGCCAGCACTTCGCCCTGCTCGGTGATCTTGATCCGGCCCCGCAGGGTGCCGCTGGGCTGGGCCAGGATCGCCTGGTAGGCGGGGCCACCACCGCGGCCCACCGAACCGCCGCGGCCGTGGAAGATCCGCAGCGCCACGCCATGGGTTTCCGCCAGCCGTTGCAGGGCGATCTGGGCGCGGTGGATCTCCCAGTTGCTGGACAGGAAGCCGGAGTCCTTGTTGCTGTCGGAATAGCCGAGCATCACCTCCTGCAGCGCCTCCGCCGAGCCGCCACCCTGGAGCAGGCTGCGGTAAAGCGGCTCCCGGAAGAGGCGATCCATCACCGCCGGCGCCCCCTGCAGATCCTCCACCGTCTCGAACAGCGGCACCACCAGGAGGTCGCAGTGCTGGGCGGCGGGGTCGACCAGACCAGCCTCCTTGGCCAGCAGCAGCACCTCCAACAGATCGGAGACCGTGTGACTCATCGAGATCACATAGCTGCGGCAGATGCGGGCCCCAAACTCCTGCTGCAGGCGCTGCAGCATGCGGAAGACCTGGAAGGTCTCGGCGGTGGCCTCGCTCCAGCGGGCCGCGGGCGGCAGCAGCGGCCGGCGGGTCTGGAGCTCGCTGAGCAGCCAGGCGACGCGCTGCTCCTCCTCCATGGCGCCGTAGGCAACCGGCAGCTGGAGGTAGCGGGTCAGCTCGTCGATCGCATCGCTGTGGCGGGTGCTCTCCTGGCGGATGTCCAGGCTGGCCAGGTGGAAGGCGAAGATATGCACCTGGGACAACAGATCATTGAGGGGAGCGCAGCCCAGGCCGGTGGCCTCGAGGCTGTCGCGGATCAGCTCCAGATCGCTGCGGAATTCGTCGACACTGGCGTAGTGCAGCTCCTGGTCGGAGGGGGTGAAGCCGCTGCGGAGCATGCCGGCATCCGCCGCCAGCGGCCCCTCGAACGGCGCCTCCCAGCCGGCCTGGGATAGCTGGCGGTTGCGTTGATCGGTGCGGTGCAGCCGCTCGAGGATGTAGCTGAGCTTGAGCCGATAGGGCTCCAGCCGATAACGGGCCGCCCGCTGGTCGTAGATCTCCGGAAAGCGCAGCCGGTCCATCTCCAGCGACTCCAGCAGCGGCTGGAATGGCCGGCTCCACTGGGTGGAGATGCTGAGCTGATCCCGCAGGTCGGAGACGGCGCGGACATAGCGATTGAGCATCAGCTGGCGCTGATAGCAGGCGGTGCGCCAAGTGATGTCGTGGGTGACCGAAGGGTTGCCATCCCGATCCGCCCCCACCCAGGAGCCGAAGGTGCAGAAGGCGTCCACCGGCGGCTCGACGTCGGGGTAGCTGGCGGCCAGGGCAGTGCGCAAGCGATTCTGCAGCTGGGGCATGGCATCGAAGAGCACCTGCTGGAAGTAGTGCAGGGCGTAATCCACCTCGTCGAGCACCGAGGGCTTGAACTGGTGCAGTTCATCGGTGCGCCACCACAGGCGGATCTCCTCCTCCAGCTGCTGGCGCAGGCTGGCCTGCTCATCCAGGCTGGGGGTGCGCTCCCCCTGCAGGGCCTGGATCAGGGCGGCCACGCGCCGCTGCTTGTGGCGCACCGTGTGGCGCACGATTTCGGTGGGGTGCGCGGTGAACACCAGGCGGATATCGAGTTCGCCCAGGAGATTTTCCAGCTGGGCCGGCGGCACGTTGAGGGCGCGCAGGCGCTCGAACAGCTGGCGGAAGGTGGCCGGATCGCTCTGGCTGGCCAGCGGGGGCAGGAAGGGGCTGTTGCTGGCTTGGCCGGAGCTGCGGTTGAGGCTCTCGAGATAGCTATCCTCCTCGATGTGCTGCTCGAGGATGTTGACGAGCTGGAAGTAGAGGGAAAAGCCCCTGGCGGCGGCGATGCCATCGGCCAGGTCCATCGAGCGAATCACCTCCACGATCGCCTCGCTGGCTCCGCTGGGGAGGCTGGTGCCCTCCGGCTCCTGGCCGAGCTCCGCCGGCGGGCGGGGCGAGCTGCAGCGCTTGAGCTGGAGGAGCTTCTCCACCTGCTCCGGCGGGCATTCGCTGCGCACCACGTTTTCCCAGAGCTCCTCAACCAGCTCCAGACGCTCCCCCAGCAGGCGGATGGCGCCTTCGCTGGGCTCCGCCGCTCCCCCCGGGGATGCCGCGATCACAGTTGCAGTGGGCTGCCGCATGGGGGCAGGCGGGGGGAGAAAGGAGCCATGATCATCCCAAAGCGCGGGGCGCGTCTGTCGCAAGCCATGCCTCCAGCTGCTGCTCGCGGCGCTGCAGGGCGGCGGCCTCCGCCGCCACGATCGCGGCCACACTCTCCCCGGCCCGACGGCGCTCCAGCCAGCGCATCGCCGTGTTTCCTCCCCCATGCCCCACCGGCAGCAGCAGCTCCTGCAGGGGCTCCAGCAGCTCCGCCAGGTCGAGCTCGGCGGCCAGGGGGGCCATCTCCTCCAGCTCGGCGGCGATCCAGTCGCGGGCGAGCAGGGCCAAACCGGTGCGCCAGTGCCGCAGCGTGGCATCCAGGCTCCGTTGGGCGGCGGCCCGGTCGTTGGCATCCGCCAGATCGGCCAGTTGATCGGCGGGAACACCGGCGGCCCGCAGGGGATCGTGGCGGTCGGGGTCGGCCAGCAACTGCCACAGCCGCAGTTCGGCGAAGGCGGTGACGGCGAGCAGCAGCAGCGGGTCGTGGATCAGGTCGCAGATGCGCACCTCCAGCCGGTTGAGGTCATAGGGGCGGTCGTCGCCATTGGGTCGCACGGAGCTCCAGAGGTGGCGCACATTGACCATGGCGCCGCTGCGCAACTGCCCCTCCATCCAGGCGATGTAGTGGGCGTGGCTGGTGAACAGGGGCGTTTGGGCGGGGGTGAGGGGAAACTGGAGCCAGCGCTGCGAATGGGCGCCGGTCACGTGGTTGTCGAGGAAGGGGGAGGCGGCGCTCAGCGCCAGCAGCAGGGCCCCCTCGCAGCGCATCAGCCGGAGGGCCGCGAAGAGATCGGGCATCGCCGGCAGTCCCAGGTTGATGTGCACGCTGGCGGTGACGACGCGGGTGCCATAACTGGACTCGATCGAGGCGTGATACGCGTTCTGCGGGTCTGAGCGCTCGAAGCGCTGGCTGTCGCCGGTGCTCAGGGTGCTGCCGGGGAGCAGGGTGAGTCCGCGGGGGGCGAGCCAGCGGCGCAGGCGGCGGCGGGGCTCGAGCAGCAGCTCCAGCTGGCGGCGGTAGCTGGGGTCGGGCGGGGTGATGTATTCGAGGTTGCGCTGGTCGGGTTCAGTGACGAATCCCGCCAGGGCCGCGGCCGCCTCAGCGGCGCAGCCCACGATCGTGCCGTCGGGCCGTCCGGTGTACATCTCCACCTCAAAGCCCTTGGTGAGGAGGGCGCTGCTCATCGGACGCCCTCCGCCGGCAGGGGCAGCAGACAGGCGAGGGCCTTGAGCATGCCCCGCGCCTTGTTGAGGGTTTCCTGGTGCTCGGCCTCGGGGCGGGAATCGGCCACCACCCCGGCTCCGGCCTGAACCTGCACGCGCCAGCGGCCCTCGCCGGCGGGCCGCACCACCATCGTGCGGATCGTGATCGCGGTGTTGAGGGCACCGTTGAGATCAACCGCCCCATACACCCCCGCGTAGGGCCCACGGGCGTCGGGTTCAAGCGCGTGGATCAGCTGCATCGCCCGGATCTTGGGGGCGCCGCTGACGGTGCCGGCGGGGAAGCTGGCCATCAGCAGGTCCCAGATGTCGCGATCCGGCTGGAGCACCCCTTCCACCTGGCTGACGATGTGCATCACGTGCGAATAGCGTTCGATCACCATCAGATCCTTCACCTGCACGCTGCCCGGCCGGCAGACCCGCCCCAGGTCGTTGCGGCCGAGGTCGACGAGCATCACATGCTCGGCCCGCTCCTTGGGATCGGCGAGCAGATCAGCCTCCATCGCCGCGTCCTCCGCCCCATCCTCGCCGCGGGGGCGGGTGCCGGCGATCGGTCGCAGGGAGGCGAGCACGCTGCCGTCGGGGCGGGGCTCCGCCTTGACCATCACCTCCGGACTGGAGCCGATCAGATACCAGTCCCCGAAGTTGAAGAAGGCCATGTAGGGGGACGGGTTGACCATGCGCAGGCTGCGGTAGAGGTCGAACGGTTCCCGCGCGATCGTGGTTTCCAGCCTCTGGCTGAGCACCAGCTGGAACACATCGCCAGCGAGGATGTGGGCGGCGGCCTGGCCGACGGCCGCCTTGAACGCCTCCTCCCCCATGTTGCTGGTGGCGCCCAGGCCAGCGGCCACGTCACGGGGATCGGCGTCGTGCCAGATCAGGGGGGTCACCTCCGGCGGCAGGGGGGCGTGCATGCGCGCCTCCAGCTGGGCGATGCGGGCGGCGGCGTGGTCCCAGGCGTGCTCCGGGTCGGCGCCCTCGCTGAGGTTGGCGTAGGCCACGGCGGTGATCTGCCGCTTCACCTGGTCAAACACCAGCAGGCTGTCCGCCAGCATCCAGCAACCATCGGGCGGGGCCTCCGGATCCCGGGGGTGGATCGGCACGCTGGGCTCGATCCAGTGGATCAGCTCATACCCCCAGAAACCGAGGAGCTGGCCGAAGGGGGGCAGGCCGGCCACGGGCGCAGGCCGGATTGGCGCCAGGCACTGGCGCAGCAACTGGAAGGGATTGCCGGCCAACTGGTCGCGCCGGCCATCCCGCCACTGGCGCTCGGCCCGCTCGCCGCGACAGGTGAGGGTCCAGAGCGGATCGCAGGCCACGAGGCTCCAGCGGCCGAGGGTCTCACCCCCCTCCACCGACTCCAGCAGGGCGCCGTGGTGGCTGCACGCTCCCACCTTCAACCAGGTGGTGAGGGGGGTCTCCAGGTCGGCCGGCCAGCGCTTCCAGAGGGGCACGAAGCTGGGGGTGTGGGGCCCGCCGACCAGACCCGTGCCCACCTGTTCGAGGAAGGCGGCGCGGTCAGGGCTGCGGGCGGGTGCCGACATCAGGGTGACGGGCGGTCAAAAAAAACGGGGCTTGCCGCCCCGCTTTTCTACAGGATGGTGGGAGGTTGATCAGGCGTCGTAGGTTTCCTTGCCGCTGAACTTCAGGCTGGCGGGATTGGGGTTGTCGCCGATGCGACGGGGGTTGTGGCCCACCATGGCACGACCTTCATTCACCTTCTCGGGGAAGACGCAGTCTTTGGGATGGAGGAATTCGGTGTCGCCGCCCGGATAGATGCGGTAGATCTTGTAATCCTCGATCCGCGGCTTGAACTTGGTGCGCAGCTGGGTGCCCAGGGCCAGGCACTGCTCCTTGCGGGCGAAGTACATGATGTTTTCGCCGGCGTTCATTTCGGCGGCGCCACCGGTGGGCAGCTCAAACACCTGCACGGAGGGGCTCGTCCAGGTGATGGCGTACTTCTCCTCGGTTTCGGCCGCATTCAGCAGACCACCCGTGCTGCCGATGTACTTCGGAAGTTGACCGGTCAGGGCCGTAGCAGGCATGGCTCGCTGTTCGCTTCAGGCGGAAGCTAGCACCGTGTTTTCTGACCCCTCCACCAAGGCCGCGGAGTCTTCACACCCGTCAACAAATCGGCGCTTCAACCGCTCCGCTCCGCCAGGGGGAAGAAGACCGTGAGGCTGCTGCCGCCCCGCTCGGTGAGGCGGCCGCCCAGCTGGTGGAAGAGCTGGCGGGTGGCCTGGCGGCTGAGCTGCAGGCTGCCGGTGTCCGGGTTCCAGCTCAGCACCGGCCCCACCTGCTCGCTGCGGCCGGCCGCGATGGCGCCATCGCCGGCCTGGGCCCCGGCGACGGTACCGCTGAGCTGCAGCTTCAGCCGCGAACCGGCGGGCTGCAGGCTGAGCCGCACCTGGCTGCCGCTGGGCAGACCCCGGCTGAAGCGGTCCATCAGCCCGCCGAGCATCGTCTCCAGACGGGCGGGATCGCTGAGCACCGGCGGCAGGTCGGGGGCGATCTCGAGGCGGAACTCCAGGGCGCGACGGCCCAGCTGGCGCCGCCAGAGCTCCTCGAGCTGGCGCAGCAGCTGGGCCAGGTCGGTGCGGGCCAGCTCGCCGCTGACCGGCGGGCGGCCGCCGCCGCGGCGCTGCAGCTCGGCGGCCAGGAAGATCAGGCCGAAGCGATCGATCTGCTCGCTGCACTCCCCGTCGATCTGCTCCAGCCGCTGGCGCACCACCGTGGGCAGATCGGCGCGGCGCAGCAGGGAGCGGATCAGGGTGCGGATCGTCGCCAGGGGGGTGCGGACCTCGTGGGTGAGGGCCTCCAGCAGGGCCAGCTCCCCGTTTCCCTCCCGCCGCTCCCGTCCCCCCCGGGCCGGTGCCGGCGCCACAGGCTGGAGGGTCACGCTGGGGGCCATCCCCGCCAGCCGCTGGGCGAGCAGGGGCCAGAAGCGCAGGGCCAGGGAGGGGTCGTTGTGCAGGGTGCCGAGATCCCGCAGGCTGCGCCGCATCCGCGCCGCGGCGGCGGGATCGTCCTGCTGCAGCCGCTGGTCGAGCAGGGCCAGGGCGGCGGAGAGCACCGGCGCGTCGAAGCGCACCAGCAGGCGCCGCTGCTCCGGGGGGCCGTCGACGGCGAGGGCCACCTGCAACCGCTCCGTGATCAGCAGCAGCAGGGGATCGGTGCCGTCCGCCTCCCGCAGCGGCAGCCGCTGAAATCCCTCTGCCAGGGAGGGGGAGCCGCGGCGGGGGGTGGTGAGGCCAGCGGGCAGCAGGGGGGCGCCGGGAGCCAGGAGCTGGTCGATGGCGGCGGGGGCCCACACCCAGCCCCGCAGGCGCGCCAGCAGGGCCGGTTCGTAGAGGGCGGGCAGGGGTGCCGCGAACCACAGACCCCGGCCTTCCGCATCCCCCTCCCCACCGAGCAGATCGTCCTGGAGGGTGGCCAGGGCTGCCCACCACTGCCGTCGCACGCTGTCCTCATCGCCGCGGCCGGCGGGCGCTCCCTCGGTGAGGCGCCGGCGCAGCTGGGCGAGGCTCACCACCGTCGCTGCCCCGTGCGGTTGGCGCGGGCCACGGAGGCCACCAGGCCCAGGCCGAGGAAGTTGACAAGCATGGCGAAGCGGCCGTAGCTCAGCCAGGGGAGGGGGATGCCGGTGATCGGTCCGAGGCCGATGGTCATGAAGACATTGACCACCACCTGGAACATCAGCATCGCCCCCACGCCCACCACCACCAGCGACTCCAGATCGGAGCCGGCCCGCCCGGCGATCTGCAGCAGGCGGGCCATCAGCAGGGCGAAGGCGGCGACCACCAGGACGCTGCCGACGAAGCCCAGTTCCTCCCCCAGGGCGCTGAAGATGAAATCGGTGTGCTGCTCGGGGATGAAGCGCAGCTTGGTGAGCTGACCCTGCAGCAGGCCCGTGCCCCAGAGACCGCCGGAGCCGATGCCGATCTGGCTCTGGATCAGGTGGTAGCCGCCGCCGAGCGGATCCTGGGACGGGTCCAGGAACATGGTGAGCCGCTCCCGCTGGTGGGCGCGCAGGCCGTGTTGCCAGAGCCAGGGGGTGGCAAGGGCGACCAGCCCCTGCACCGCCAGCACCACCGCCAGGCCGGTGCGCTTCCAGGGCAGGCTGCGCCAGGCCTGCACCCCCAGGAGCGGGATCCAGGCGAGCAGGGCCCAGGCGAAGGTGCCGGAGAGGATGGCCGTGACCAGGGGCGAGAGCAGCAGCAGCAACCAGGCCAGGGGCATGCCGGCCCAGACGAGCATGGTCAGCAGCACCGCGCCGAACACCAGGGAGGTGCCCAGGTCGGGCTGGACGAACACCAGCAGCCAGGGCACGCCGATCATCGCCATGGGGCGCAGCAGATCCACCGGCCTCTCCACCGGATGGCGGGCGAGCACCTCGGCCAGCAGCAGGATGGCCGCCAGCTTGGCGAATTCCGAGGGCTGCACATAGAAGCCGCCGATGGCGATCCAGCTCTGGGCGCCGAGGGCGGAGGTGCCGATCAGGCGCACGGCGATCAGGCTGACCACGGTGGCGGCGTAGATCGGCCAGCGCAGGCGAGCGAGGCGGGCCACAGGCACCGGGGCCAGGCCCAGGGCCAGGGCCAGGCCCACCGCCGCCGTGACCCAGTGCTGCCACCAGACCGCCTCCGGGGACTGGCGCTGGGTGCTGGCGATCAGGATGCCGGCCAGGAGGCTGAGGCCCACGGGCACACCCCAGAGGATCCAGTCCAGCGATCGCCAGACGGGCGGGCGGCGGGCCCTTCCCCCGGCGGCGTAACGGCCGCGACGGGCGCCGAGGAGCATCGGATCAGGCCAGGGCGGGGCGCAGGGCGCAGCTCTCGCTCAGCCGGCGGGCCAGGTCGTGGAAGGCCTGGGCCGTGAGCGAAGCGGGGGCGGCCAGCACCGCCGGCAGGCCGCGGTCGCCGCCCTCCACCACCACCAGCTCCATCGGCAGCTGGGCCAGCAGGGGCACGTCGGCCTCGGAGGCCAGCAGGGCGCCGCCACCGCGGCCGAAGAGCTCATAGCGGCGGTCCGGGGCGTCGGGCGGCACGAAGGCGCTCATGTTCTC
>JBEIHT010000052.1:0-16043 GCA_040381155.1 Aphanothece sp. | reverse complement strand
TGGCTTTGCCGATGGTCTCCCCAGGCCGAGTGGTCCGCTCCAACAGGCCGCCCTTCTCCAGAAGCGAGCGGACGGAATCGGTGGGCTGGGCTCCCTGGCTCAGGCGAAGCCGGATGGCTGCGGTGTCCCGCAGGGTCGCCTGGGTGCGGGGGTTGTAGACGCCCAGCTCCTCGAGCGGCCTGCCGTCTCGACGGGACGTGCTGGTGGTGGCCACGAGGCGGAAGCTCGCTTCCCGCTTCTTGCCGAACCGCTTCAGGCGGAGCTTGATCATTGGCTCTGGATCAGGAATCTGGCGACAGATCAACCTACCATCGGGCCCGGCAGATCGGGCTGGGCCGCTTGATCGCCTGCCGTTCAGAGATCAGCAAACCCCTTGCGAGGTTTCTTCGGCCGCGGCGCTTTGGCGGGCTGGCCACGGCCAGGCGCTCCGGGCTGAGCCCCCGCCCCGGGCGCCCCTCCCATTCCCGGCAAGCCCCCCATCCCGGGGAAGCCGCCCATCCCGGGGAAGCCCCCCCCCATGCCTGGCATTCCGGGCAGGCCACCACGGGTCATCTGCTGCATGAAGCCGCGCATCTTCTGGAAATCGGCCAGCAGCTTGTCCACATCGGCGGCGGTGTGGCCGCTGCCCGCGGCGATGCGGCGACGGCGGGAGGGGGAGGCGGCGAGCAGATCGGGATCGCAGCGTTCCCCCTCCGTCATCGACGCGATCATGGCTTCGATCCGCTTGAGCTGCTGTTCTCCCTGCTTGAGCATGCCGTCATCGATCTTGTTCATGCCCGGGATCAATTTCATCAGGCCCCCCAGGGATCCCATGCGCTTGATCAGGCGCATCTGCTGCACGAAATCGGAGAAGTCGAAGCTGGCATCCTGCAACTTCTGCTGCATGCGGGCCACATCGGCCAACTCCACCTCTTTCTGGGCCTTCTCCACCAGGGTGAGCACATCGCCCATGCCCAGGATGCGGCTGGCCATCCGCTCGGGATGGAAGGGCTGCAGCGCCTCCACCTTTTCACCGGTGCCGATGAACTTGATCGGCGCACCACTCACCTTGCGGATCGAGAGGGCCGCCCCACCGCGCGAATCGCCGTCCAGCTTGGTGAGCACCGCTCCGGTGATGCCCACCCGCTCGTGAAAGGCGCGCGTCAACTCGGCCGCCTCCTGGCCGATCATCGCGTCGACCACCAGGAGGACATCATCGGGGTGGACGGCCTCACGGATGCGCACCATCTCCTCCATCATCGATTCATCGATCTGGAGTCGGCCGGCGGTGTCCACCAGCACCGTGTCAAAACCCTCCGAGCGCCCCTTGCTCACCCCGGCGGCGGCGATGTCCTCCGGGCGGGCGTCGGCCCCCAGGCTGAACACCTCCACCCCGATCTGGGCGCCCAGGGTCTTGAGCTGCTCAATGGCGGCCGGCCGGTAGACGTCCGCCGCCACCAGCAGGGCGCGGCGTCCCTGCTCCTTGAGATGCAGGCCGAGCTTGGCGGTGGCCGTGGTCTTGCCGGCCCCCTGCAGGCCCGCCATCAGGATCACCGCCGGCCCGTCGCTGGCCCTGGCCAGGGGAGCGTTCTCTCCCCCCATGGTGTCCACCAGCTGCTCGTGCACCAGCTGGATGAACTTCTGATCCGGGCTGACGCCCCGCACCACCTCCGCGCCGATGGCGCGGCGCCGCACCTCGTCGACGAAGTCCTTGACCACCGGCAGGCTCACATCGGCCTCCAGCAGGGCCCGCCGCACCTCCTTCAGGGCGGCGTCGACGTTGGTTTCCGAGATCGTGGCCTGGCCGCGCAGGCCCTTGACGGCCGCTTCGAAACGCTGGGAGAGCTCGTCGAACATGCGGGGGGAGGATTCAGGGGGCGGGGGACTGGGCGGCGAAGCGCCATTGGCCATCGTCGCGCCCGAAGACGTAGACGTTGCGGATGGTCTGGACGGGGGTGCTCTCCAGCACGCGACCCGCTTCAGCCTTGCGCCGGTCGCCGTAGCGCAGCTCGGCGGTGGCGGCGATCCGGCCGGGAGAGGTCTGCTTGATCTTCAGGTCAGCCACGCTGACGTCGATCTCCTGGATCTCGCCCCGCACCGCATCGGCGCTGCGTTCGGAGGCCAGTCGCTCCACCTGGGTGGGTCGGGCGATGGCATCGATTCCCGCCGGCATGGCCCCGCCGCCGAGCACCTGGCTCTTGGCGCGCAACCAGCTCTCCAGCAGCCCACGTATCTGGTCTTCGCTGGGCTGCGGATCCCGCAGCGGCACGATCGCGGCTGCCTTGCTTTTCTCCTGCGGGGGGGGAGGGCTGGCGGGCCGCGCCGGGGCGGGCGGCCGGGCCAGGGTCCGGGGGGCGGCGGTGGGAACCGGGGCTGTCCGGGGTGGCTGGGCCGGCCGTTGGCGCAGCAGCCAGCCGCCGGCCAGGGCCAGGGCCGCCAGGGCCGCCGCGCCGGCGGCCAGTCCCGGCAGCCTGGAAGCCGACCATCCGGACCATGACCATGGTGGCAGCGACAGGCCGAGGGGGGCCTCGTCGTCGTCATCCGCCGTGCCGCTCGGATTCTTCGAGACGGGGCTGGGAGGACCCTCGCCGAAGTCGAGGGGCGGGAAGTCCCAGGTGAACTCCCCGCTGCCGGCCTCCGCCGCACCAGCCGCCAGCGGCGATGGCGGCGAGCCCGCGGCATAGCTGCGGCCGCTGATCCTGTCCTCCCGTTCCACATAGGCGACCACATCGCGGTCGCTGAAGTAGGCGTCCAGGTCGGCATCCGCCTCAAGGTCGCGGTAGCCGGGAAGCACATCCCGGCTCAGCCAGTCGCGGCAGTAGGCGCACAGTTGGCCCAGGGGGTCGCCACTCTGCCGGGCGGCCCAGGCGTGCAGCTCGCGGGAGGCGCCCGTCTCGAAGCTGGCCCGGGCCGTATCCACCTCACCCAGCAGCAGGCTGAGGTTGGCCAGCAGGGGTTCGACGCCGGAGCGCTGGCTGGCCAGCAGCCGCTCCCGCGCCGCTGCGATGCGCTCGGGCTTGCGCTGGGCAAAGCCCGAAGCGGTGAGGGCCGTGGTGGCCAGGAAGTCCGCCGTGGGCGAGCCGGCGTCCCCCCAGCGGCTGAACAGGTCGACCTGTTCCTGCACGGTGAGCAGGGTGCGGATCTGCTTGAAGAAGGTGCGGAATTCATCGCTGGGAAACGCGTGGTCGTCATCGCCCTCCAGCCCCCCACGTCGTTCCACCAGTTGTTCCAGCAGGGCCAGGCCCTCGCGCCGCTCGGCGGTGGAGCCCAGGTCGCGGTTGAGCAGATCGAGCACCCGGTAGGGGGTGAGCCGGTCCAGCTCGCCGTTCATCCGTTCCCGCAGGTCGGGGCGCTGGCCCATGCGCTGGAGCAGTTGCAGGCCCTGCTGCAGGATCAGGGCGGCCCGTTCGTAGCGGCGCTGCTGCTCGAACTCCTGGCAGGCTCCGAGGCAGGCCAGGCCGGCCAGCAGGGCCAGGTCGGCCTCCCGGCCGCTGCCCAGGGCCGGCGCCTGCGGGGGCTGGAGGGTGGCGCAGGCCATCTCGAAGGCCTCGAGGGCCAGGTCGGCCTCGAGCAGCAGCAGCAGCCCACCCACCTCCTTGCTGCTCGGGATCTCCAGCACTGGCACCACGGGCGCGGCGCTGCCGGCCAGGGCGGTCAGGTCGGCCTCGTAGGCGGCGCGCCTGGGGGCGTCGCTGAGCAGATCGGCGCTGGAGCGGAGCAGATCGGCTCGGGCCTGCAGGGTTTCAGCGGTGAATCCCTCGCCAGGCGGCCGATCCAGCCGCAGCTGGAGCGTGCGGAGCACGGTCTGGGCGTCGCTCGACGGTCCGACCCCGAGCAGCCGGAAATGATCGATCGGCAGGTCCAACGCGTCCGGGTGTCTGACCGGCGACTGTAGGCAGCGGCAGCCGTTCTGACCGTTCCGCGGGGACGGACCTCCTACAGTCGGCTGATCGACCCGATTCCTGCCTGCCATGACCCAGGAGATGGCCGCCGCCAACGCCACCCCGCCGGCGGCTCCACCGGAGGCCGGCAGCCATGCCCTGCGCCATCAGTCCCTCTACCCCCCTGAGCTGCTCTCGATCAGCCGCGAGGAGGGCCTGATGCTCTACCGCGACATGATGCTTGGCAGGCGTTTTGAGGATAAGTGCGCGGAGATGTACTACCGCGGCAAGATGTTCGGCTTCGTCCATCTCTACAACGGTCAGGAAGCGGTCAGCACCGGTGTGATCCGGGCCATGAAGCTTCAGCATGATTGGTTCTGCAGCACCTACCGCGATCACGTGCACGCCCTGAGCTGCGGCGTCCCGGCCCGGGAGGTGATGAGCGAGCTTTTCGGCAAGGCCACCGGCTGCAGCAAGGGTCGCGGCGGCTCCATGCACCTGTTTTCGAAAGAGCATCACCTGCTCGGTGGTTATGCCTTCATCGGCGAGGGCATCCCGGTGGCCCTCGGCGCTGCCTTCACGAGCCGCTACAAGCGTGAGGCCCTGGGCCAGGGTGACAGCGATTCGGTGACCGCGGCCTTCTTTGGCGATGGCACCTGCAACGTGGGTCAGTTCTATGAGTGCCTGAACATGGCCTCACTCTGGAAGTTGCCGATTCTGTTCGTGGTGGAGAACAATCGCTGGGCGATCGGCATGGACCACAACCGCGCCACCAGCGACCCCGAGATCTGGCGGAAGGCCGCCGCCTTCGGCATGGCCGGCGAGGAGGTGGACGGCATGGATGTGCTGGCGGTGCGCGCCGCCACCCAGCGGGCCCTGGAGCGGGCCCGGGCTGGCGAGGGTCCCACCCTGCTGGAGTGCCTCACCTATCGCTTCCGCGGCCATTCCCTGGCCGATCCCGATGAACTTCGCTCAGCCGCGGAAAAGGAGTTCTGGGCCCAACGGGATCCGATCAAACAGTTTGCTGGCCAGCTCACAGGCCGCAACCTGGCCACCGCCGACGAGCTCAAGCAGATGGACCGCGAGGTGGATGCCGAGATCGCTGACTGCGTGGAATTCGCCCTGGCCGCCCCCGAGCCCGACGGCAGCGAACTCACCCGCTACATCTGGGCGGAGGATTGAGGACTCACCGCCGCCGCTGCGCCTCGGCCGCTGCCTGAAACACCAGGGCGTGCCGCTCTACCAGGTCTTCGATGGCGTCGTAGCCGCCGCCCAGCACCGTGGCAATCGGGATGGCGCGCCGGAGGCAGCCGTTCACCACCAGGCTGTCGCGCCGGTACAGCCCTTCACTGCTCAGGCAGAGGCGCCCCAGCCTGTCGTCCCGATGGGGATCGACGCCCGCGTTGTAGAAGACCAGCTCCGGCTTGAGCTGATCCAGTAGATCCGGAAGCCGCCCCTGCAGCTCGCTCAGATAGGCGGTGTCCTCCAGTCCGTCGGGAAGGGGCAGATCCAGGTCGCTGGCCTGTTTGCGAGCCGGGAAGTTGGTGGCGCCATGGGCCGAGAAGGTGAACACGCGCCGATCCCCCGCGAAGATCCAGGCGGTGCCGTCCCCCTGATGCACATCCAGATCCACCACCAGCACCCGCGTCAGGGCGCCTTCGCTGAGCAGCACCCGGATCGCCACGGCCACATCGTTGACGATGCAGAAGCCGCTGCCGTGGTCGGGGAAGGCGTGGTGAGTTCCGCCGGCCAGATGGCAGGCGATGCCATGCCGCAGGGCGAGCCGGGCGGTCAGCAGCGTGCCCCCCACCGCCAGCCAGGTGCGCCGCACCAGCGGCACGGTGGCGGGCAGGCCGATGCGCCGTTGGGCGGCGGCATCAAGGCGCCCCTGGGCGAACGCCTCCAGGTAGGCGCGACCGTGCACCAACTCCATCCAGCGCCGGGGCACCGGCAACGGCTGGTGCCAGTGGGACTCCTCCTCAAAGCCCCGACGCCGCAGCAGGTCATGGAGCTGCCGGAACTTGGCCATCGGGAAGCGATGGCTGCTGGGCAGCGGCGCGGAGTAGGCCGGGTGGTAAACGAGGGGGAGGTTCAGACCGCGGGTTGGGATGGGGACGGAATCAACCGAGCCTCAGAGGCTGGGGGGAATCTTGCGGGTGAGGTTACGCAGCTTCCTGAGGGCCTTGAGCTCCACCTGGCGCACCCGTTCGCGGGACACCTCAAGCAGTCGGCCGATCTCCGCCAGGGTGTGGCGTTCCTTGCCGTCCAGGCCGAAGCGCAGGGCCAGCACCTCACGCTCCTGGTCGGTGAGGTGGCCGAGCCAGCGGCCCAGTTGCTCCTGATGGATGCCCCGCTCCACCTGGTCAAGGGGCTCCTCTGCCGAAGCGTCGGCGATCAGGTCGCCCAGGAAGCTGCGCCCCTCGTCGGCGTTGATCGGCGCATCCAGGCTGGAGGTGGTCAGGGACTGGCGCAGCAGGGAGTCGAGTTCGTCGACGGGCATGTTCAGGGCTTCGGCGATCTCCTGGCGGCTGGGCATGGCCCCGAGCTTGTGGGCCAGATCAAGACTCACCTTGCGAATGGTGGTGAGCCGCTCGCTCAGGTGCACCGGCAGCCGGATGGTGCGGCTCTGGCAGGCGATGGCGCGGGTCATGCTCTGGCGGATCCACCAGAAGGCGTAGGTGGAGAACTTGTAACCGCGGGTGGGATCGAATTTCTCCACCGCCCGCTCCAGCCCCAGGGAGCCCTCCTGGATCAGGTCGAGCAACTCGAGCCCCTTGCCCTGGTACTTCTTGGCAACACTGACCACCAGGCGAAGATTCGCCTTCATCATGCGCTCCTTGGAGCGGCGGCCAATCTTGATAATCTTTCGCTCGTGTGGTGAATAATCTTCGCGCTTTTCTTCCACCAGCTGCATCATCGCCTGCACCTGGTTGCCGAGCTCGATTTCTTCGGAGGCGGTCAACAGCGGTTCCCGCCCGATGGAGGCGAGATACCAGGTCATGGGATCGCTGCTCCTGCGGCTGAGACCTTCGCTCGCACGAACCTGGGAAGCAGTCATGAAAAAGGGCGGGTTGGACAACTATCAGGGGCCCGTCAAGGCCGCCAGGGTTTCTTTCAGCAATCTTTTATCTTTGCGTTGCAAAACCGCATGTTCCCTCCCGAACACACGGTCCATTCGGCCCAGTGTGCGCGCAAAATCTTGCCGATACCCTTCATTCCTGCGCTGAGAGTGTGTTGGATTCGTCATGCGTGGCTGGCCTGATCGCCCAGCGCTTCGGCCACCGCCAGCGGCGTGGCGCCCCCTGCCCCCCGGGCCGCGCTGGCCCTCTTGCCGGCTTCGGCATGGTCCAGGGCCGCCGCCGCCAGCAGCGCTGCATCGGGCCATCCCTGGCTGACGCCTGCCGCCGCCACGGCCATGGCGCCGCGCCCGGCGCCGTAGCCGGCCAGCACATCACCGAGGCCTGCCCGCGCCACCGTCGGGGTGGCGTCCGCCAGTTGCCACAGCCGCCCATCCGGAGCCGCAATCACGCTTCGGGCCCCTTTGCGCAGCACGCAGGCGCCGCTGGCCTGGGCGGCCCCAGCCGCCGCGTCCAGCGCCTGGCGCTCCGCCCAGTCGGGGAAGAGGCGGGCGAATTCGCCGGCATGGGGGGTGAGCCAGGTGGGCCCGCCCCTGGCGCGCAGCCAGCGGATCGGCGCTTCGCCGAGCGGCGCCAGGGCCGCCAGGCGGTTGAGGCCGTCGGCATCGAGCACCAGCAGGCCCGCGAAGTCCCGCAGCTGCCGCCAGCGCTCCAGTTCCGCTGAGCCCGCTGCCATCGCCCCCGCCTCCGCGGGTCCCAGACCCGGTCCGAGCAGCACCGCGTCCAGCCGCTCCAGCCAGCCCTCCCCCAGGCCCGCCAGGTCCAGCCCGCCGGCCCCGTTGGTCGCCAGGGGCGGCTCCAGCACCACGTGGGGATGAACGCTCCAGAGCTGGTCCGCCAGCGGCTCGGGCGGGGCACAGCGCAAGCTGCCGCAGCCGGAGGCGCTGGCCCCGCTCAGGGCCAGATGGGTGGCGCCGCGGAAGCGGGCACTGCCCGCCACCACGAGCAGGCGACCGCGCCCGTATTTGGCCGCCGCCGGATCCAGGTCCGGCCAGGGGGCCCCGAACCGGTCCCCCGCCCGCAGGGCCAGGGGCGTCTCCGGTGGCAGACCAGCCAGCAGGGGCTGGGGCAGGCCCAGATCCAGCCGCTCCAGCTGGCCCACCCAGCGCAGGGCGTCGTCCTGCAGCAGGCCCCGCTTCAGCAGCCCCAGGCAGTAGGTGTGGCGGGCGCGGGCGGCCCCTCGTCCCAGCGGACGGCCACTGTCGGCGCAGAGGCCCGTGGGCCCATCGATCGCCACCAGCCCGCCGGGGCGCCGCCGCTCCCGCTCCCCCAGCAGGGCTTCGATCGCTTCCCCCGGCGGGCGGCTCGCCCCGATGCCGAAGAGGGCGTCGATCCACAGGGCCGGATCGCCGGGGTCGGGCTCCTCCGCCAGCACGGGGACGCCCAGCCAGCGGGCATGGCGCAGGTGGGCCTCGGTCAGCGGTTTATGGCGCTCGAACGGGCTCCAGAGCCGCACCGGAACGCCCGCCAGGTGCAGTTCCCGGGCCACCACCAGACCATCGCCGCCGTTGTGCCCGGGGCCGACGAGCACCAGCGCCGCGTCGGGTGGCGCGGCCAGCAGGCGGGCGCTCAGGGCCAGCCCCGCCTTCTCCATCAGCGCCTCCACCGGCATGCCGCTGGCGAACAGCTGGGCCTCCAGATCCGCCATCCCCGCCGCGCTGATCAGCAGGTGATCGGCATCCCGGTGGGGCCAGGCGGCCGGCGGGGTGGTGGGCAGCATCGCGGAGAGGTGGGGAGCCACTTCTAGGCTGCAGGACCATGGGCCCCAGCGCAGGTGCCGTGATGGTCGCCGTCATCTCCCCCGTTCCCCCTCCCGACCCCGCCATGGGGGCGGCGGCGACCGCCCTGGAGCGACTGCGGGGCTGGCCGGGGGAACATCGCGTGGTGGTGGGTCTCTCCGGCGGGGTCGACAGTTCCCTGACGGCGGCGCTGCTGCAGGCGGCCGGCTGGGAGGTGGAAGGTCTCACCCTCTGGCTGATGAGCGGGAAAGGGGCCTGCTGTGCCGAGGGGTTGGTGGATGCGGCCGCCCTGTGTGAGGAGCTGGGCATTCCCCACCATCTGCTCGATTCCCGCGAGCGTTTTCGCGAGCGCATCGTCGACTTCCTGGTGGAGGGCTACGCCAGCGGCGTCACGCCCCTGCCCTGCTCCCGCTGCAACCGCTGGGTGAAGTTTGCGCCGATGCTCGAGTGGGCCAAGCAGGAGCGGGGCATCGAGCGGCTCGCCACCGGCCACTACGCCCGGGTGCGCCATGCCACGGCCCCTGACCCGCTGCCGGTGCCCGGCGTCGGGGTGGGCCGCCACCAGCTGCTGCGCGGCCTCGATCCCCTCAAGGACCAGAGCTACTTCCTCTACGACCTCCCCCAGGAGCACCTCGGCCGCCTGGTGTTTCCCCTCGGCGAGCTCAGCAAGCAGGACACCCGCGCCGAGGCGGAGCGGCTGGGGTTGCGGACCGCCCGCAAACCGGAAAGTCAGGATCTCTGCCTGGCGGATCACCATGGCTCGATGCGCGCCTTCCTCGACGCCCATCTCCCCCCCCGCCCGGGCCAGATCGTGCTGGCGGATGGCACGGTCGTCGGCGAGCACGACGGCCTCGAGCACTTCACCATCGGCCAGCGCAAGGGCCTCGGCGTGGCCTGGAGCGAGCCCCTGCATGTGGTGCGCCTCGATGGGGCGATGAACCGGGTCGTGGTGGCCCCCCGCGCCGAGGCCGCCAAGGGCGGCTGTGTCGTCGGAGCGGTGAACTGGGTGTCGATGGCGCCTCCCGCCGAGCCCCTGGAGCTGGCCGTGCAGGTGCGCTACCGCAGCGGGCCGGTCCCCGCCCTGCTCATCCCCCTGGAGCCCACGGCGACGGATCGGCAGCAGGAGCGGCCCCACCGCGTTCGCCTGGAGTTCCGCGAGCCCCAGTTTTCGATCACCCCCGGCCAGGCGGCGGTGTTCTACGCCGGGGAAGCGCTGCTGGGGGGGGGCCTGATTCAGCCGGATCACCAGTGAGGATCGACCGCCAGCTCCACCTGCAGCTCCCCCGTCCGGCTGGCGGGCACCGTGGCCACGCAGGCGCGCACCACCTGGCCGTTCACTTCAATCTCACAGGCGCCACAGCTGCCGCCCAGGCAGCCGGTGGGGATCAGCACCCCCGCGTCCCGTGCCGCCAGCAGCCAGTCCCGGCCCGGGGCTTCCCGGCTGCTGCGGCCATCGGGCCAATGGATCAGGAGGGTGGTCACGGGACGCGGGGGGCGGGGGCCTGGGTCATTCCAGCAGTGGCCCCAGGTCGATGTGGCGCTCGAAGGCTTCGGCCAGGCGATCCAGCAGCTCCTGGCGCTGGCGGTGGTGGTGGGGCTGGGCCTCGCTCAGGGGTGGCAGGCCCCGGCGCCGGCGCAGGCCGTTGAGCCAGCGGCGCCGCCAGGCCCCGTTCTCGAATACGCCGTGCTGGTAGGTGCCGGCCACCAGCCCCCCCCCCTCGCCCCAGGGCTGCCACCAGCCCAGCCCCTCCGCCTCGCACAGGGGCTGGGCTTCGCCATGGCTGCGGCCATGGTGCAGTTCGAAGCCCTCCAGCTCCAGGCCATCCCCCACCGGCCAGAGGGCGCGGCTGCGCCGGCGCCGCAGGGTCTTGGCGGCCGCGAAGCGGGTGTGCAGGGGCAGCAGACCCAGGCCGGCCACCGCTCCGCAGCCGCTCCCCTCCAATCCCTGCGGATCCACCAGGCTCAAGCCGAGCATCTGCAGGCCGCCGCAGAGCCCGAACACCTGGCCCCCCGCCGCCAGATGGTCGATCAACGCCTCGGCCAGGCCGCTGGCGCGCAGGGCCAACAGATCGCCCAGGGTCTGCTTGCTGCCCGGCAGGATCACCGCATCGGCCCTGCCCAGCGGCTCCCCTGGCCGAACCCAGCGGACCTGGACGCTGGGTTCGGCCTCCAGCGGATCGAGGTCGGAGAAGTTGCTCAGCGACGGCAGCCGCAGCACCGCCACGGTGATCTCCGCCGTCGGCTTGCGGCCGCGCCGCTCCAGCAGGTCGAGGGAATCCTCCGGCGGGAAGATCTCGTCCAGCCAGGGCATCACCCCGAGCACCGGCACGCCGGTGCGCCGCTCCAGCCAGGTGCGCCCCTCGTCGAAGAGCTCGCGCCGGCCGCGGAAGCGGTTGATCAAGATGCCGCGGATCAGGGGACGCTCCACCGGCCGCAGCAGCTCCAGGGTGCCAACCACCTGGGCGAACACCCCGCCGCGCTCGATGTCGGCCACCAGCAGGCAGCGGGCGCGCAGATACTGGGCCAGTCGGAGATTGGTGAGGTCGCGGGGCTGGAGGTTCATCTCCACCGGACTGCCCGCCCCCTCCAGCACGAGCCGACCCTCGGGGTGGTCGCGCCGCAGGCTCTCCAGGCCCCCGCGGATCGCGGCCCAGCCGGGCCGAAACCAATCGCGGTAGTAGTGCTCGGCCCGGGCCATGCCGACCGAGCGCCCCAGGTGGATCACCTCGCTGGTGTGGTCGCCGCGGGGTTTGAGCAGCACCGGATTCATCGCCGCCACCGGCTCGAGCTCCGCGGCCCAGGCCTGCAGGGCCTGGGAGTAGGCCATCTCGCCACCGGCCCCATCCACCCAGGCGTTGAGGCTCATGTTCTGCCCCTTGAAGGGCACGGGCGTTTCGCCGCGGCGCCGCAGCACCCGGCAGAGGGCCGCGGTCATCAACGACTTGCCCGCGCCGCTGCTGGTGCCCAGCACCATGCAGGCGGGGGGATGGGAGCCGGGGGCGGCCATCAGAAGCGCGGCCGGTGGCGCCGGAAGTTCTCCCGGATCCGCTCCCGCAGGCCCGCCCGCGGCACCTCGCCGGGCCAGCTGCCCAGCAGGCCGCGGCCCATCGGGGTCAGGCGCACCCGCTCGGTGAGCCCCTGGCCGTCCACCTCGCGGCGCAACACCCCCAGACGGATCAGCCAGCGGAAGTGGGCTTCGGCCCGCTCCGGCCCGAAGGGGGCGAACACCAGCAGCGGCCAGTCCGGCCGGGCGCAGAGTTCGCTGGCGCTGATCGCCCGGGAGTCCACCTCCTCGTAGAAGGCGCGGCGGAAGGGCAGGCAGCGCAGGGAGTGGCCAGCGCGGCGCAGCGCCGGCTCGGCCACGCTGATCCCGCTGTCGGCGCCGCTGGAGGTCATCACCCCATTGTGTCGGGCGACCGATCGGCTCGAATGGGGGGAACCGGGACGCCATTGATGCTGGTGCTCGCTTCCGCCTCCCCCGCCCGCCGCCGCCTGCTGCTGCAGGCGGCCATCCCCCACCGGGTGCGGGTCAGTGGCGTCGACGAGGAGAGCATCCGGGATGGGGATCCCCGCCGGCTGGTGCTCAGGCTGGCGGAGGCGAAGGCCCGCGCCGTGGTCGACGCCATGGCAGGGGATGGCGCTGCGGTGCTCGGCTGCGACTCCCTGCTGCTTTTCGAGGGCGAGGTGTTCGGCAAGCCGGCGAATGCGGAGGAGGCCTGCGCCCGCTGGCGGCGGATGGCGGGCGCTTGGGGGGAGCTGCACACCGGCCACTGCCTGCTGGTGGCCGGCGACGCGGCCAGACGCGAGACCGTGACCACGCGGGTGCTCTTCGCGGCCCTCAGTGCCGAGGAGATTGCGGCCTATGTGGCTACGGGGGAACCGCTCGCCAGTGCGGGCGGCTTCGCCCTGGAGGGCCGCGGCGGGGCTTTGGTGGAGAGGATCGAGGGCTGTTTCAGCAACGTGATCGGCCTGAGCCTGCCGCTGTTGCGCCGCTGGCTGGCTGCGGCCCCGTCCCCGGCGGCTCCGCCCTAGTTGAACAACTGGCGGAGAACCTCTTCCAGGGTGCGGTTGCGGTTGTTGGAGGAGCCGCCATCGGCCCCCTGGCCCTGGCGGGTCTCCAGGCTCATGTCCGCCCAGCGGAACACCGCCGCCCGCCCGTAGTCCCGGTATTGCACCGGCCAGCTGCCACCGGTGCCGTCGCTGATCGAAACATCGCCGCCCCGGTTCTGGAAGACATAGCGGGGGCCATTGCGCATCGTGGCGATGAAGCGCCGCTCGCGCCCGTTGTTCTGCTCCTGCAGCTCGCAGCTCCCCTGAAAAAGGGTGCGGCCGCCGCGCCGCAGCAGGCAGTCGGCCGTGTAGCCGCTGGTTCCCCCACTCCACCCGTCATTCCAGCTCGGCGAGCTGGTGCTCGACCCGGAGCCCTGGGAGCCTGAGCCGAACAGATGGCGGGTCAGCTTCCCCGAGATGTTGCGCCGCTTCCAGCCGTCGTCCCAGCAGGTGCGGGCGTTCACATCACAGGCGACACCGTTGCTGAGCTTGAAGGTGCGGCCCCGTTCGCCGCTGCGGATCAGCTGACGCGCCTTGTCGGCACCGGAGCGGCCGAAATTGCGGCGCGTGGTCTCGACGCTCAGCCCGGCTTGGTTGTAGCAGAGCTGTTCGCTTGTGTCGCAGACCACACCAGGCTCGTTGGTGTCGATCGCGCCACCGGCTTGTGCCCCGACCGAAAGGACGATCGGTGAAAGAGCCAAAGCGGCCAGCAGCGCGGGACAGGCGGTCGATGCAGGCTTCATGACGTGTGGTGAAACCTCCGGCACCTTATCCGGCGCCGGCCAGGTCGTGCCCCATAAAAAACCCCGCCGAAGGCGGGGTCATGGTGGGCGTCACGCCGGGATCATCAGTCGAGATCCGGCATCGCCAGGGTGGGCTCGGCCTTACGGTCGATGCCCTTCTCGAAACCGGCGGCGGCGGCGCGGGCGCGGCCGGCATGCCAGAGGTGACCCACCAGGAAGAAGAAGGCCAGCACGAATTGCGTGGAGGCCAGCCACTGGCGGATGTTCACGTAGTTCACGGAGTTGGGCTCCGTGATGATGCCGCCCACCGAGTTGATGGAGGCATTCGGCGCGTGGGTCATGTACTCGGCCGCACGGCGCACCTGCCAGGGCTGGATGTCATTCTGGAGTTTGTCCAGGGACAGGCCGTTGGGGCCCCGCAGGGGCTCAAGCCAGGGGCCGCGGAAATCCCAGAAGCGCATCGTTTCACCACCGAAGATGATCTCGCCGGAAGGGGAGCGCATCAGGTATTTGCCGAGACCGGTGGGGCCCATGGCCGAACCGATGTTGGCGCCCAGGCGCTGGTCGCGCACCAGGAAGGTGAAGCTCTGGGCCTGGGAGGCTTCGGCGTTGGTGGGGCCGTAGAACTCGGAGGGATAGGCGGTGTTGTTGAACCAGATGTAGGCCGAGGCGATGAAGCTCATCAGGCTCAGAGCCCCGAGGCTGTAGCTCAGGTAGGCCTCACCGTTCCAGATGAAGGCGCGCCGCACCCAGCCGAAGGGCTTGGTGATCACGTGCCAGATGCCGCCGAAGATGCAGATCAGGCCGATCCAGATGTGGCCACCGATGATGTCCTCCATCGAGTCGACACCGATGATCCAGCCTTCACCCCCGAACGGGGCGCGAGTGAGGTAGCCGAAGATCACCGCCGGCGAGAGGGTGGGGTTGGAGATCAGTCGGACATCGCCGCCACCGGGTGCCCAGGTGTCATAGACGCCACCGAAGAACATGGCCTTGAAGACCAGCAGCAGGGCGCCGACCCCGAGCAGGATCAGGTGGTACCCAATGATGTTGGTCATCTGGTTCTTGTCCCGCCAATCCTGGGAGAAGAAGTTGGAGTAGTTCTCCAGAATCTCAGGACCGCGCAGGGCGTGGTACAGGCCACCGAGGCCGAGCACGGCGGAACTGATCAGGTGCAGCACGCCCACCACAAAGAACGGATAGAGGTCGGTGACCTCACCGCCGGGACCCACGCCATAGCCAAGAGTGGCCACGTGGGGGAACAGGATCAGGCCCTGCTCATACATGGGCTTATCGAAGGTGAAGTGGCTCACCTCGAACAGCATCATGGCGCCGGCCCAGAACACCATCAGACCGGCGTGGGCCACGTGGGCGCCCAGCAGACGACCAGAGAGGTTGATGAGGCGTGCGTTGCCAGCCCACCAGGCGTAGCCGGTGGAGTCGAGGTCCTTGCCCCCGACAGAAATCAGACCGGAATTAAAGGGCGTTTCCACGGGGCAGAACCTCTTCAGGGAAGACGAAGTTTTCGTGCGGCTGGTCGGCGGGAGCCATCCAGGCGCGCAGACCTTCATTGAGCAGGATGTTCTTGGTGTAGAAGGTCTCGAATTCGGGATCTTCCGCCGCCCGGATCTCCTGGCTCACGAAGTCATAGGCCCGCAGGTTGAGGGCCAGGCCGATGATGCCGATGCTGCTGGTCCACAGACCCATCACCGGCACGAACAGCATGAAGAAGTGCAGCCAACGCTTGTTGGAGAAAGCGATCCCGAAGATCTGGCTCCAGAAGCGGTTGGCGGTGACCATCGAGTAGGTCTCCTCTTCCTGGGTGGGCTCAAACGCCTTGAAGGTGTTGGCCTGCTCGCTGTCCTCAAACAAGGTGTTCTCCACCGTGGCGCCGTGGATGGCGCAGAGCAGGGCACCGCCCAGGATGCCGGCCACTCCCATCATGTGGAAGGGGTTGAGGGTCCAGTTGTGGAAGCCCTGCAGGAAGAGCAGGAAGCGGAAGATCGCCGCCACCCCGAAGGAGGGCGCGAAGAACCAGCTGCTCTGGCCGAGGGGGTACATCAGGAAGACGCTGACGAACACCGCGATCGGGCCGGAGAAGGCGATGGCGTTGTAAGGGCGGATGCCCACCAGTCGGGCGATCTCGAACTGGCGGAGCATGAAGCCGATCAGGGCGAAGGCGCCGTGGAGAGCCACGAACGGCCAGAGGCCACCGAGCTGAACCCAGCGCACGAAGTCGCCCTGGGCTTCGGGGCCCCAGAGCAGCAGCAGGCTGTGGCCCATGGCGTCAGCGGGGGTGCTGACGGCGGCGGTGAGGAAATTGCAGCCTTCCAGGTACGAGGAGGCGATGCCGTGGGTGTACCAGGAGGTGGCGAAGGTGGTGCCGGTGAGCCAGCCCCCCAGCGCCAGGTAGGCGGTGGGGAACAGGAGCAGGCCGGACCAGCCCACAAAAACGAAGCGGTCGCGCTTGAGCCAGTCGTCGAGGACGTCGAACCATCCCCGCTGCGGCAAGCG
>JBEIHT010000051.1:0-16370 GCA_040381155.1 Aphanothece sp. | reverse complement strand
CTTCACCTGGGAGGTGCTGCTGCTGATCGCCCAACAACCGGAGCACCCCTGATGCGCCTCGTGATCTGCGGCACCGACACCGACGTCGGCAAGACGGTGGTCTCGGCCCTGGTGGTGCAGGGACTGGGCGCCACCTACTGGAAACCGGTGCAGAGCGGCCTGGAGGGCGGCGGCGACAGCGGCCGTCTCCAGGCCCTGCTCCAGCTGCCCCCCGATCGGCTGCTGCCGGAGGCCTACCGCCTCGAAGCCCCCGTGTCCCCCCACTGGGCCGCCGAGCGCATGGGGATCACGATCGACCCCGACCGCCTGGCCCTGCCCGATCCCGTTCTCCATCCCGGCCCGCTGGTGGTGGAAACGGCCGGCGGGCTGCTGGTGCCCCTGCGCCGCGACTGGCTGCAGATCCAGCAACTCGCCCGCTGGAACCTGCCCGTGTTGCTCGTAGCCCGCAGCGGCCTCGGCACCCTCAACCACACCCTGCTCTCCCTCGAAGCCCTGCGCCAGCGCGGCATCGCCGTGCTCGGCCTGGTGCTCAACGGCCCCTCCCACGACGACAACCCCCGCACCCTCGAGCAGCTCGGCGCCGTGCCGGTGCTCGCCCAGCTGCCCCCCCTCGATCCCCTTACCGCCGCCGCCCTGCAGCAGCAGTGGCTCGCCAGTGAGCTTCCCCGTAGCCTGACTCCATGAGTCAGCGCCACTGGATCGTCACCGCCATCGTCGCCGGACTCTGCGCCAGCATCCTGGTGCTCTTCACGGATGTGGAGGTGACCGTGGTGCGCCTCATCAACTGCGGCCCCTTCGCCCCGGCGGCCCAACGCAACAACCGCGATCTCTGCCGCTGAGCCCGGCCACTGATCCTGTCTCGCCGCTCCGCGCCTTCGCTTCTCAGCCCTCGCGGCGGGCCGAGAGCGGGCAACGGCCGCTGATCACCGCCACGTTGTGCCGGGCCATCGCCAGCGGCCAGCCCTGACGCAGCTGGTCATGCACCTGCTCGATCTGGGAGTGACTCCAGCCCTCGCACTCCAGCCGCGCCCGGATCGTCTGCCACTGGCCCTCGGCGAAGATCTCCACCGGGCCCCAGGCCCTGTGCGGCTGGCGGCGGCTCAACTCCTGGGCGGAGAGAAAGCGTCGGGATTGGTTGTCGGGATTCGGGACCATCGGACGACTCCGCTGGACTTCGGCACAACCCACGGGAGCCGAAAGCCGGTGCGCCGGCCTCAACAACTCCTCCATAGCTTCATCATGGCAGTTGTTCCCCCCCGCCAGACAGTGCCGGTGACTGCATCGCCCGGTTGGCATCCCCACCTCTGGCATCCCTTCACCCAGATGGCCACCGCCGATCCGCCCCTGCGGGCGGTGCGCGGCGACGGGGCCGAACTGGTGCTCGACGACGGCAGCCGCCTGATCGACGCCATCAGCAGTTGGTGGGTGACCCTGCATGGCCATGGGGAGCCCAGCATCGCCGCGGCCATCGCCGAGCAGGCCCGCAGCCTCGAGCAGGTGATCTTCGCCGACTTCTGCCATCCCCCCGCCGAGCACCTCGCCGAGCGCCTGTCCACCCTCACCGGCCTGCCCCGCCTCTTCTTCTCCGACAACGGCTCCACCGCCGTGGAGGTGGCGCTCAAGATGGCCTGGCAGTGGTGGCACAACCAGGGCAGCCCCCGCCCCCGCCTGATCGCCTTCGACGGCGCTTACCACGGGGATACCTTCGGCGCCATGGCCCTGGGGGAGCGCTGCCTGTTCAATGCTCCCTTCGAGCCGCTGCTCTTTGCGGTGGCCCGCGCCCCCTGGCCCGGCACCTGGTGGGGCGACGACGCCATCGAGGCGCGGGAGGCGGCGGCCCTTGCCACCTTGGCCCAGCTTCTGGAGACCCCCACCGCTGCGGTGATCCTGGAACCGCTGGTGCAGGGGGCCGGCGGCATGGCCATGGTGCGGCCCAGCTTCCTGCGGGGCGTGGAGGCCCTAGTGCGCCAGGCGGGGGCGCTGCTGATCGCCGATGAGGTGATGACCGGCTTCGGCCGCACCGGCGAGCTGTTCGCCAGCCAGGCCTGCGGCCTGCGGCCCGACCTGATCGCCCTCTCCAAGGGGCTCACCGGCGGCTTCCTGCCCATGGGGGTCACCCTCGCCAGCGACGCCCTCTTCCAGGGCTTCCACGACCCCGATCCGGCCCGCACCTTCCTGCACGGCCACAGCTTCACCGCCAATCCCCTGGGCTGCGCCGCCGCCCTCGCCAGCCTCGACCTGCTGGAGGCCCACCCCCAGCGCTACACCACCATGGCGGAGCGCCATCGCCCCCACCTGGAGCGCCTCGCCCACCATCCGGCCGTGCGGCGGCCCCGCCTCCGCGGCTGCATCGCCGCTTTCGATCTGGCGGTGGAGCGCCCCGGCTACTTCCACCCCGCCGGCGCCGCCCTGCAGCGGCGGGTGCGGCAGCACGGGGTGTTTCTGCGGCCCCTGGGGGATGTGGTCTACCTGCTGCCGCCTCTCTGCCTCACGGATCTCCAGCTGGAGCGCTGCTGGCGAGCGATCGAAGCCGCCCTGGACTGATCCCCTCGCCCGCCCAGGCCTGGTCCCGCCAGGTCAGGGGCCGGCCAGGATCGCCGCCTCCACATCCAGCCGCGGCAGGCCATAGGAGAACTGGCGCAGCGCCTGGCGGCCGTCCTGATGCCAGGTGACCGACAGCTCCTCCACGCCGAAGACAATGCGGGCGCTCCACTGGGGCTGGTGCAGATCCCAGCTCTCCGCATGGGGACCGTCGGGCCGGGCGCCGAGCTGCCGCAGCCACTCCTCCAGCGCCGGCAGGGGGTGGTTGTAGAGGGGGGTGCGCTCGGGGGGCAGGCTGGCCATCGGCAGGCGGTGCGGGGCGGCGGGTTCGGGGAACTCAGGTGGTGGGCGCCGCCGGCTGGGGGACGGCAGCAGGGACGGCCGGGGAGGTGGCGGCTGAAGAGGTGGCGGCTGGGGCGGCCGCAGGAACCTCCGGCCACCAGCTGGGCTGGCGCACCAGTTCCGCGCCCCGCGCCCAGGCCACGCCGATGCCCAGCAGCAGGCTGAAGGCCATCGCCAGGGCCAGCAGCAGCAGGGCGAACCATTCCCCACCCGACAGGGACCGGCGCACCGAGGCTGGCCGCGGTGACGGCACTACCAGCGGAGGCCGCGCCGGGGCAGGACTCACCAGGGCTGGGGCGGTGCTCTGGCGCAGGCGCAGGTCGTAGGCCGCCCGAGACGGCGGATCGCTGAGCACGCTGTAGGCCTGGCGCAGCTGGCGGAACGCCTCCTCCGCCTGGGCGCTCGGCAGGCTGGTGGTGTCCGGGTGGTAGCGCTTGCTCAGCACCCGGAAGGCTGCCCGCAGCTCCGGAAGGCTGGCGTCCGGTCCCACCCCCAGACGCTCGTAGTGACTGGGGGTGGGGCTGGCCATTGGGGGATCCTAGGGAGAATCGCTGCCTCGTTCCACGGATGGGCGCCAGTCCAGGGCCACCCGGCCCGCCCCCCGATCCCGCCCTCTGGCATGCCCTCGGCTGGACCCCCGAGCCGGCCCAGCTCGCCCAGCTCCAGGCCCTCAACGAGCAGCTGCGCCTCTGGAACCAGCGCGTCAACCTCACCCGCCTGGTGGAGGGAGACGACTACTGGATCGGCCAGGTGTTCGACAGCCTCTGGCCCCTGCGCGATCTGCTCGTCGCGGCCGCTCCCCGCCAGAGCCTGGAGGTGATCGACGTGGGCACCGGCGGCGGCTTCCCCGGCCTGGCGGTGGCGATCGCCCTGCCCCAGGCGCGCCTCACCCTGGTGGATTCGGTGGGGCGCAAGATCGAGGCCGTGCGGGCGATGGCCGCCGCCCTGGAGCTGGCCGACCGGGTGAGCCTGCGCTGGGAGCGGGTGGAGCGCAGCGGCCGCTCGCGCGACTGCCGCGGCCGCTTCGATTGGGCGATCGCCCGGGCGGTGGCCGGCGCGCCCGTGGTGGCTGAATACCTGGTGCCCCTGTTGCGCCCCGAGGGCCGTGCCGTGCTCTACCGCGGCCAGTGGGGCGAGGGCGACCAGGGCGCCCTCGAGCGCGCCGCCGGACGCCTGCGGGCGGAGGTGGAGTCGGTGCGGGCGATCGACCTGCCCGCTGGGCGGGGCGTGCGCCACGCCGTGCGCCTGCGGCCCCTGGCCCCCTGCCCGGCCGCCTACCCACGCCCCGTCGGGGTGGCCCTCAAGGCCCCCCTGGGCAGCGACACCCCCCGCGATGTTGGCGAGATCAGTCGGCCTGAAGGCGGCGCACCGTTGCGCCGCCGAGGCGCTCCCGCAGGCGGCGCAGGCGATCCGGAATGACCTCCGCCCAGGGGCTGGCCGCCAGCGCCGCCCGCAGCTCCGCCTCGCTCACCGCCCCATCGAGGGCATCGGCATTCTCGCCGGGGAACCAGTGGCCGCCGTTGCCGAGCAGCCGGTAACGGGCCCGGGCGAACCCCTCAAGATCCCAGGCCTCCAGGAGGTTGTGCAGCCAGAGCAGCACCGGCAGGTTGATCTGCCCCGGCGTGTCCTGCCAGGTGGGCAGACCCTGATCCCAGCTCGCCAGCCAGTCCGCCCCCAGGGCCTCCAGGCGGGCCGCCTCCAGCCGCGCCAGGATCGGCGGCACCAGCTCGCCAGCCCGCGGCAGCAGGGCCACCGCCTCCAGGTGGAGGTTGAGATCCTCGGGCCGGGCGGCCCCGAGGCTGAGGGTGTGGATGCCCGGGGCGCTGAGGCAGAACAGGTCGTGGAACACGATCGGCTCCAGCGGTGCACACAGGGCCCGCAGCCGGGCCGAGGGGCTGTGCCAGTGGCCGCCCTTGTCGGTGGGGCTGATCACGAACACCCCCAGGTCGCGGGCGATGGCGGCGTCGATCGCCGGCCGGTTGTCCTGGCGAATCAGGTACCAGTGCAGATTCACGTAATCGAAGCCATCGCTCTCGATCGCCTCCAGCAGCAGCGGCAGGGGGGCGTGGCTGGAGAAGCCCACCGCTCCCACCCGGCCCTGGGCCTGCCAGCGGCGCGCCCGCTCCAGGCAGCCCCCCGGCCTGAGGGTCTGCTCCAGCAGCTCGGCGGTGTTGAGGCCATGGATCGCCAGCAGGTCCACCCGCTCCACCCCCAGCCGCTGGAAGCTGGTGGCCAGCTCCGCTTCGAAGGCGTCGGCATCGGCGGCGGGGGCCACTTTGGTTTGCAGGATCCGCTGCGGATCGCTCACCTGGGGCAGCAGCAGGCCCAGCTGCCGCTCCGAGCTGCCGTAGCCATGGGCGGTTTCGATGTGGTGCAGCCCCGCCGCCACCGCCGCCTCCAGGATCGCCCGCAGGTTCGCCTGGCCATCGGCGCGGATCTCCGCCTCCGCCACATCGCTCCAGCTCTGCTGGAAACGCATGCCGCCGAGGGAGAGCAGGGGCATCGCCAGGCCGGTGCGGCCGAAGCGCCGGCAGGGGATCGGCGTGGCGACGCTCACGACGCCCCCGGCGCGGCCCGGGGCAGGGTGCGCCGCGGCCGGGCTGGGGAGGGCAGGCCAAGGGGATGGATCTCCTGCTGGCGCAGCTGCTCCTCCAGGCTGGGCAGCTGCTCGAACGGCACCCAGTGGATGCAGTCCACCGGGCAGGTGTCGATGGCCTCCTGGATGCGCTCGCTGCTGTCGCCGTCCTGACGGATGGCGCGGGAGCGGCCCCACTCGCTCTCCAGCACGAAGGTGTTGCTGGCCACGTGGGCGCAGTAGCGGCAGCCGATGCACACCGCCTCATCCACCCACACCGCCTTCTGGCGCAGGGCACCGGCCAGCACCGGTTCATGACCCGTGCGACCGGCTGGGCGGGACGGGTCGACCGAGAAGGCGAGGGACGGGTCAGGGAGGCTCACGGCCGGGGGCTCAGCCGTCCCAGCGACTCACCACCAGCTCGATCGTGCCGTCGACGTGCTGCTGCTGCTCCATCACCTGGAAGCCCTCCTCGCTGCTGGCGGCCAGGATGGCGCGCAGGGCGTAGCGCTGGTTCAGCTGGGCGAGGAAGCGCTCCACCGGCACCGGCTGGCGCCAGAGGTCGAGATCGGCCACCAGCTCGTAGCAGCCGGCTTCGCCATTCCAGCGGAAGCCGATGTCGGCACCACTGTCCTGGCGGATCGCCAGGTCGGCCACCACGGTCTGGCCGCGATATCCGCGCACGGTGAGCTCCCCCTCGGCGGGGGGATGGCCCAGGTCGGTGAGGGCCTCCACCAGGGCCTGGCGGTCACGGAGCTCGGTCTGGACGGTGCTGAAGTGCGACATCGCGGAAGGAGCAGTGCGGGAGGGGGGTTCCCGCTCAGGCGGGGGAGTGCTGGCTCAGGGGCTGGCCCTGGGGGGCCTGCAGGGGGAGGGCGGCGAACGCTTCGCTGGTGCTGCGGCGTTGCTGCACCTTGCCGAGGCGCTGTTCGATGCGTTCGGTGAGCGGCTCGCAACCGGCTCCCTGAACGCCCTCCACGAGCTCTTCCACGCGGCCGTCGGGCCGGATGTGGAAGCGGATGGTGCGCTGAGCCATCCCGAACGGGAGAAGGATCAGACGATGTTAGCCGGGTTTGCCAGGCTCTGGAGACGGGCCCCGCTCAGCTGATCAGCCCCTCATCCACCAGCGTCTGCAGCCGCTCCAGCACCTCCGGCTGCTCCAGCTGCTCCAGCGCCAGCCGGGCCTCATCCCGCACCGTGGTGTCGCCGTCGTGGAGCATCGCCTGCAGCAGCGCCTCCACCACATCCCGCTGGCGCGGTTCCACCAGATCCGGGTAGAGGCGCCCCAGACCCCAGGCGCTGTTGCTGCGCACCGCCGGCTCGCTGTCGATCCGCAGGGTGAGCAGCAGCTGGGCAGCGGCGGGATCGGCCTTGGCGGGGCTGGTGGACCCCGCATCGGCCAGGGAGCCCGCCGCCCAGAGCCGCACCGCCGCCACATCCATCTGCAGCGCCCGCATCAGCGGGTTGAGGATCGGCGCCTCGGGATAGTTGCCCAGGCTCCAGGCCACCGCCTTGCGCACATAGCCGTTGTCGTCGGCGCTCAGCAGGGCCAGCAGGGGCTCAACGGCCAGGGGATGGGGGTTGCGACCGAGGGCGTAGACGGCGCTCATCCGCAGGATCGGACAGCTGGTCTGCAACAGGGGCAGCAGCAGGGGGATGGCGCGCGGATCGCGGTGCTCGCAGAAGATGCGCAACCCCTGCATGCGCTGCTCATGGCTGCCCCGCAGGCACTCGAGGCCGAAGTCGCATTCCGCCGCCACGTCGATCGTTTCGGCCCCCAGCGCCTCGATCTCATCGAGCGGATCGCCGAGCAGCTCCTGGGCCAGCTCGCGCGCCAGAACGTCCGGATCGAGCGCCAGTTCGGGGCGGCGTTCCGGGAAGGGGTCGGGGAAGGGCGGAACCTCGTCCGGCATGGGGCGAGGGGAACGCGGCACGGGGGGATCGTAGAAGCCGGCCGGCGGCCGCCTCAGCCGCCGGGCGCCGGGGCGGCCATGTCGCTGGGCAGCCAGATGCGGGCGCTGACCGAGAACAGGGCCAGGCCGAACAGCAGCACGATCGCGGCGGGCAGGAGGGTGGATCGGAAAAAGGACACGGCGGGACGGCGAATCGTGTGGTTATAGGGCCGGCGCCCCCACCTAGGGTTGCCGCCAGCCGCCACCGGCCGATGGCCTCCCCTCCCATCCCCATCCCGGCGGCCGCGGTTCCCTCCTGGCGGCGGCTGGCGGCGGTGGCGGCCCTGGGGGTGGCCAGCGGCAGCCCCTACATGGTGGGCACCAAGCTCCTGCAGGGCTGGCTGACCACCAGCGCCATCCCCCTGGGCCTGATCGGCCTGCTCGCCTACGCCGAGCTGCCCTACACCCTGAAGATGGTGTGGGCGCCGCTGCTGGACCGCTGGCCGATCCCCTGGCCCGACCGTCGCCGCGGCTGGTTGCTGCTCCTGCAGATCCTGCTGGTGGCGGTGATCGGCGCCATGGCCCTGCTGCGGCCGGACCGCAGCCAGGCCAGCCTGTTGGCGATCGGCCTGATGGCCGTGCTTCTGGCGGTGGTCAGCGCCACCCAGGACATCGTCATCGACGCCTATCGCACCGATCTGCTGCCGGAGGCGGAGCGGGGCGCCGGGGCCGCTGCCACCAACCTCGGCTACCGCGCCGCGATGCTGGCGATCGGCGCCGGCGGTTTCATCCTGGCCGGCCGGGCCGGCTGGCCCCTGGCCTTCGCCGCCGCCGCGGCCCTGATGCTGGCGGTGGTGCCCTTCACCCTCAGCGCCCCGCGGCTGCCGCCGCTGGCCCAGCAGGTGACCAGCCTGCGGCAGGCGGTGGTGGGGCCGGCCCGGGACTTCCTGCGCCGCACCGGCGGTTCCCGGGCGGCGATGCTGCTGGCCCTGGTGCTGCTCTACCGCTGGCCCGATGGCCTGCTCGGGGTGATGGCGGTGCCTTTCCTGCTCCAGAAGGGCTTCAGCCCGGAGGTGGTGGGTTCGGTGCTCGCCGGCTGGGGCATCGCCGCCACCATCGTCGGCACCGTGGTGGGGGGCCTGCTCTTCGGCCGGCTCGGCATGAACCGCTGCCTCTGGTTGTTCGCCATCGTCGGCGCCGCCGGCAACCTCAGCTACGCGGCCCTGGCCCGCTTCGGCGGCGGCATGGCCGGCCTGCTGGCGGCGGTGGGCCTGGAGAACCTCGGCGGCGGCCTGGTGGGGGCCGCCTTCGTGGCCCTGCTGATGAGCCTCTGCAACCCCCGCTTCTCGGCCACCCAGTACGCCCTGCTTTCCGGCGTCTATGCCCTCAGCCGCTCGGTGCTGTCCGGTCCGGCGGGCTTCCTGGCGGAGGGGGTGGGCTGGGATCGCTTCTTCCTGCTCTCGGCGGCCGCCTCCCTGCCCGCCTTCCTGCTGATGACCCGCCTCACCCCCTGGTGGGGCGATGGGGTGCGGGGGGCGTTCGATCCGCGGCGGGATCCAGCCTGAGCGGTCCGCCACTCGCCGCCGCCTCCAGCCGCCGGCGCAGCTGGCCGCAGGCGGCATCGGCGTCGAGGCCACGGCTGGCGCGCACGCTCACCGCCACGTGCCGCGCCCCCAGCAGGCGGCGGAAGGCCTCCACCGCCTCCGGGCTGGGGCGACGGAAATCCTCCTCGGCGATCGGGTTGTAGGCAATCAGATTCACGTGGCTCTGGAAGCCCCGCAGCAGCCGGGCCAGGGCCTCGGCGTGGCGGGGCTGGTCGTTGACACCGCCCAGCAGCACGTACTCAAAACTCACCCGCCGGCCGGTGTCCGCCACGTAGTGGCGGCAGTCCTCCAGCAGGGCCTCGATCGGGTAGGCGCGGGCCGTGGGGATCAGCTCCTCCCGCAGGCGCTGATTCGGCGCGTGCAGGCTCACCGCCAGGGTGAACTGGGCCCGCCCCAGCCGCTGCCGCGCCCGCTCCGCCAGCTGGGGCAGCGCCCCCGGCACCCCGACGCTGCTCACGGTGATCTGCCGCTGGGCCATGCCCAGATCGCCGCACAGGCAGTCGATCGCCGCCAGCACGGCGTCGATGTTCAGAAGCGGTTCGCCCATGCCCATGAACACCACATGGCTGGGGCGGCGCCCCATCGCCTCCCGCACGCTCAGCACCTGGTCGACGATCTCGTGCACCGCCAGGGAGCGCTGCAGGCCGCCCTTGCCGGTGGCGCAGAAGCGGCAGGCCATCGGGCAGCCTACCTGGCTGCTCACGCAGACGGTGAGGCGATCGCCGGCGGGGATGCCCACCGTTTCGAGGCTGAGGCCGTCGCCGGTGCCCAGCAGCAGCTTCACCGTGCCATCGGCGGCATCACTGCGGTGGCGCAGGGGCAGCCGACCGATCAGGGAGGGCTCCAACCGCTCGCGCCACAGCTTGGGCAGCACGGTGATCGCCTGGGGCTCCCGCACCCCCCGCTCGTAGATCCATTCGTGCAACTGGCGGCCTCGGAAGGCCGGCTGGCCCTGGGCCAGCGCCCACTCCTCCAGCGCCGGCCGCCCCAGGCCCAGCAGCGGCGCGGCGCTCACTGCCAGATCAGGATGCCGTGGCCCAGCTTCCATTCCACCGCCAGCAGGGCGATGAAACCGAGCATGGCGAGGCGGCCGTGCAGCAGTTCGTTGTGGTTGTGAAAGCCCCAGCGGGGCAGGCGCCGCTGGGGGATGGGTGTGCCCAGCTCGGTGCGCTGGGCGGCGACGCGGGAGAGGGAATCAGTCATCGCTGAGCAGACCCTCCTCCTGCAGACCCTCCAGGGCGTCGGGATCGGGGATCAGGTCCTCCTCCAGCTCCTCCAGGTTGGGGCGGGCGAAGGCGGCGAAGCTGCTGCTGGTGGCCTCCAGACCATGGCGGCTGCGGGTCGCCTCCAGGTCCTCCTCCGAGGGGTCGTCCAGCACCGCCGCCGAGCTGACGGCGGGGGCGGGCAGCTCATCCACGGTGTAATCGGGCCGCAGGTTCTGCATGCGTCGGAAGCCCGCCGCCTCCTCCTCGAGGATGTCGGGGTGGGGGCCCGCCTCGGCGCGCAGCTCCTCCTCGAAGCCGCCGAAGCCGGTGCCGGCGGGGATCAGGCGGCCGATGATCACGTTCTCCTTGAGACCGCGCAGCCAGTCGCTCTTGCCCTCGATCGCCGCCTCCGTGAGCACCCGGGTGGTCTCCTGGAAGGAGGCTGCCGAGATGAAGCTGTCGGTGTTGAGGGAGGCCTTGGTGATGCCCAGCAGCACCGGCGTGAATTCCGCCGGGGCGCCACCAGTGATCGCCATGGCGGAATTCACCTGCTCCACCTGGCGCAGCTCGATCAGTTCACCGGGCAGCAGGGTGGTGTCGCCGGCGTCTTCGATGCGCACCTTGCTGGTCATCTGACGGACGATCACCTCGATGTGCTTGTCGTCGATCGACACGCCCTGGGAGCGGTAGACGTTCTGCACCTCCTGCACCATGGTGAACTGCAGCTTGGAGATCGCCTCCTGGGCCGCCTCCAGGGTGGGTTTGCGGCTGCGCAGGTCGTCGAAATAGCACTCCAGCAGCTCGTGGGGGTTGATCGGCCCATCGGTGAGCAGCTCGCCGGCGCTCACCTGCTCGCCATCGCTGACCATCACGTTGCGGCCCAGCAGGATCGGGTACTCGCTGACCGCCTCATCCGCTTCGATCACGGTGACGGTGAGCGAGTCGTCGTCCTCGCCCTGCTTGATCTGCACCGTGCCGCCCTTGCGACAGAGGATCGCCGATTCCCGCGGGCGGCGGGCCTCCAGCAGCTCCTCGATGCGGGGCAGACCCTGCACGATGTCGCCCGTCTTCTGCCGCTCGAACACCAGCAGGGCCAGGCCATCACCCCGCTGCACCAGCTCGCCGTCGCGCACGTGCAGCACCGAATCGGGCGACACCATGTAGGGACGGCCGAGGCGGATGCGCAGCTTGCTGCCGTCGATCGCCTCCACCTCGCCGCAGCAGGGGGCGGCGACGCCGGCCGCCAGCGGATCGCCATCGACGATGCGCTGACCCACGCCCAACTCGGGCGTGGCGGAGCCCAGGTCGATCACACGGGTGTCGGTGGAGCGCTCGACGATCAGCCGGCGGATCGGCTCCCCGGAGGCCAGCTCGGGCAGCTGCACCACCCCGTCCTCCTTGCAGAGGATCTGGGTGGTGGCGACCACATCGCCCCGCTTGACGCTGTCACCGTCCTGGACCGAGAGCTCGGTGTGGGTGGAGCCGTGGCTGGCGTCGGAGAGGGTGTCGCGGCGCACCAGCAGGGTTTCGAGGATCACCAGCTGCAGGCGATCGGTGGCCTTGGCCCGCTTGTCGGGCACCAACTCCACGTCGACGGTCATCTGCGGCGTGGTGTCGATCGTCTCCAGGATCAGCTGGGTGCGCAGCAATTCCACGCCATCCACGCTCTTGATCAGCTCGCCGTCCTTGTAGGTGAGCCGCTGGCTGGCCTTGAGGGCCAGGGAGGGGCCGCCGTTCTGCTTGACGGCCGCCAGTTCCGGCAGGTGGGCCTCATCGGGAATCGTGTATTCCTCCACCGGTCGCAGCAGCAGGGCGCCGCCCTCCGGCGTATCCACCGCCTCCACCAGATGCATCGCCTTGGCGGTGAGGCCCGGGGCGATCTCCTCGCCGGGATTCACCATCAGGCCCTCGCCGCCGTAGCGGCCGAGCACCTTGCTGTCGGAGATCAGATGCAGCTCGCCGGAGCGCACGATGATCTCCCGCAGGATGTCGTTCTTCTGGGTGACGGTGACGATGCCGGCGGTCTGGCTGAAGATGTCCTTCACCACCTCGGTGCCCGCTTCGATCCACTGGCCGTCCTCGATCATCAACAGGGAGATGTCCTTGTTGATTTCGTGGGTTTCCTGGGGAATCCACAGCAGCGTGCCCCCCTTGCTCACCTCATAGCCGTGCTTGGCGGAGCGGGCCTTCTTGATCGAAAGGCCCGGCGAGAAGCGCACGATGCCGCCCGTCTGGGTGCGGAAGCGGTCGTCGGCGAGCTCGGCGATCACCTCGCCGGTGCCGATCTTGCTGCCCGGTTGGGTTTTCAGCAGGTAGCGGATGTCGTCCTTGCCCTCCAGGTGCCAGATCTCACCGGAGTGGGTGGATTCGCACACCAGCTTGCAATCCTTGAGGGTGAGGCTGGCGGTGACGATCTGCACCTCGCGGGAATCGCCGGCGGAATCGCGCAGCCGCACCGCGCCGCCGTACTCGCTCACCAGCCGGCTCTCCGCCAGCACCTCACCGGTGGTGGCCTGTTTGTTGCCCTCCACCACCGGCTGGGCGTTGGGGGGCAGGTTGTACACGTCGCCGCTGAACACCCAGAGGCGGCCCAGACGCTGGGCCTTGTGGGTGATGTTGCCCTGGCGGTCGGTGACCTCCCGGGGCTGGATCACCTCCTCGAAGCGCACCTGGCCGGCCAGGTCGCAGATCACATCCTTGGTGGCCTTCTCGACGCTCTTCTTGACCTGGGCGCCGGAGGAGATCTGGGCCAGGATCGTGTCGGAGGGCACGCTGGCGCCGTCGTCGACGAACAGGATCGAGCCGGAGGTGATGCTGAGCTTCTGCAGCTTGCCCTTGCCGCTCGGCTTCACCTCCAGGCTGAAATCGGTTTCCGCCAGGTGGGCTTCCACGCCGTGGGGGGTGCGGTGCGGCCGCACCCGCGCCTTGGAGCCGAATTCCACCACCCCCTCCACCAGGGAGCGCACCACGCCGGTTTCGGCGGTGGACACACCGCCGGTGTGGAAGGTGCGCATGGTGAGCTGGGTGCCCGGCTCACCGATCGACTGGGCGGCGATGATGCCCACCGATTCGCCCAGGTCGACCAGCTGGTTGTGGGCCAGGGCCCAGCCATAGCACTTGCGGCACACCGAGCGGGAGGCTTCGCAGGTGAGCGGCGAGCGCACCACCACCGTGCGCACGCCGGCCGCCTCGATCGCGGCGGAAACCTGCTCATCGATCTCGCCGTCCCGCTGCACCAGCACCGCGCCGGCGGCATCGAGCACGGGCTCAGCGGCCAGGCGGCCAAACAGCTTCTTGCCGAAGCGGCCGTCCTCCGCCGCGATCGGGATGCCCCGCAGGGTGCCGCAGTCCTCCTCGCGCACGATCACGTCCTGGGCCACATCCACCAGCCGGCGGGTGAGGTAGCCGGAGTCGGCGGTGCGCAGGGCGGTGTCCACCAGGCCCTTGCGGGCGCCGTAGGAGGAGATCACGTATTCGGTGACCGTGAGGCCCTCGCGGAAGTTGGTGCGGATCGGCAGGTCGATGATCTCCCCCTGGGGATTGGCCATCAGGCCGCGCATCCCCACCAGCTGCCGCACCTGGGACATGTTGCCCCGGGCGCCGGAGTTGGCCATCATCCACACCGAGTTGAGTGGATCGTTCTCGTTGAAGTTGCGGCGCACCGCCGCCACCAGTCGCTCGTTGGTTTCCGTCCAGGTGTCGATCACCTTGGTGTGGCGCTCCACCTCGGTGATCTCACCGAGCCGGTAGCGCTCCTCGGTTTCGGTGATCTGCTGCTCCGCCTCCTCCAGCAGGGCGGCCTTGTCGCCGGGGATGCGCAGATCGTCCACCGAGATCGACACGGCCGCCTGGGTGGCGTAGTGGAAGCCGAGGTTCTTGAGCTCGTCGGCCATCGCCGCGGTGGCGGCGGTGCCGTGGTGCTTGAAGGCCCAGGCCACCAGGTTGCGCAGGGCCTTCTTGTCGATCACCCGGTTGCGGAAGGTGGGGGCCTGCCGGCTGAGGGGGCCGGCCACGGGAGCGGCCGCCGGCACCTCGAGTTCACGGGGGGCCGACTTTTTGCTGGACTTCTTGGCGGGGGAGGCGGTCATGACGCGCGCGGTCGGAAGGGGGGGAAGGGGTGGGACGGGGGGCCTGGTCTCAGGCGGCCGGGGTCATGCGGTGGTCACGGCGTCGATGATCACCTGGTTGATGACGACGCGCCCCACGGTGGTGAGCAGGTAGCGGCTGATCAGGGCACCGTCCTCGTCGAAGCGGTCGCGGCGGTACTTCCACTGCTCCACGCGGGTGCCATCGCTGAGGGTTTCCACGGACTGGGGCTCCTTGTCCTCGTCCTCGCTGTCGATCTCGCCGGCAAAGCGCACCCAGATCCAGTCGTGCAGCTTGAGGTGCTTCTCCTCAAAGGCGGCGAGCACGTCGTCGAGGGAGGCGAACAGGCGGGAGCGGTCATCGCTGGAGCGCACCGGGAAGCTGGGGCGGATGGAGCCGGGCTGCTCGGCGGTGAGGTAATAGGCACCCAGCACCATGTCCTGGGAAGGGGTGATGATCGGCTCGCCGGTGGCGGGCGAGAGGATGTTGTTGCTGGCGAGCATCAACATGCGCGCTTCGGTTTGCGCTTCGATCGCCAGGGGCACGTGCACGGCCATCTGGTCGCCGTCGAAGTCGGCGTTGAAGGCGGGGCACACCAGCGGGTGCAACTGGATGGCACGGCCATCCACCAGCTTGGGCTCGAAGGCCTGGATGCCGAGGCGGTGCAGGGTGGGGGCCCGGTTGAGCAGGATCGGGTGCCCTTCGATCACCTCCTGCAGCACCTGCATCACCTCGTCGTCGGCGCGCTGGATCAGCTTCTTGGCGGCCTTGATGTTGTTGACGATGTTCTGGCGGATCAGGCGGTGGATCACGAACGGCTGGAACAGCTCGATCGCCATCTCCTTGGGCAGGCCGCACTGGTGCATCTTCAGCTTCGGGCCCACCACGATCACGGAACGACCGGAGTAATCCACCCGTTTGCCCAGCAGGTTCTGGCGGAAGCGGCCCTGCTTGCCCTCGATGATGTCGCTCAACGATTTCAGCGGCCGGTTGTTGGCGCCCACCACCGTGCGGCCGCGGCGGCCGTTGTCGATCAGGGCGTCGACCGCCTCCTGCAGCATCCGCTTCTCGTTGCGGACGATGATCTCCGGCGCCAGGATCTCCTGCAACCGCGCCAGGCGATTGTTGCGGTTGATCACCCGCCGGTACAGGTCGTTGAGGTCGGAGGTGGCGAAGCGGCCACCATCGAGCTGCACCATCGGCCGCAGGTCGGGCGGAATCACCGGAATCACATCCAGCACCATCCATTCCGGCCGGGCATTGGTGGCGATGAAGTTGTCGATCACCCGCAGCCGCTTGATCAGCTTGGCCCGCTTCTGACCCTTGCTGGCGCTGATCTCCTCACGCAGCTGCTCGGCGATCTCGGCGAGGTTGAGGTCTTCGAGCAGGCGCTTGAGCGCCTCGGCGCCGATGCCGACAATCGGCTCATTCTCGATCTCGGAATCCTCGGCGAAGATCTCATCTTCAATTTCCAGCCACTCATCCTCGGTGAGCAGCTGCTTGTAGGTGAGCTCCTTGTGGTCGCCGGCATCGAGCACCACGTAGCAGTTGAAGTAGACGATCTGTTCGACATCGCGCAGCGGCATGTCGAGCAGGATCGCCACATAGCTGGGGATCCCCTTCAGGTACCACACGTGCGACACAGGAGCCGCCAGCTTGATGAAGCCCATCCGATGGCGCCGCACCCGGCTCTCGGTGACCTCCACGCCGCAGCGCTCGCAGACGATGCCGCGGTGGCGCACCCGCTTGTACTTGCCGCAATGGCACTCCCAGTCCTTGGAGGGGCCGAAGATCTTCTCGCAGAACAGCCCGTCCATCTCGGGCTTGAGGGTGCGGTAGTTGATGGTTTCGGGCTTGGTCACCTCACCCACCACCTGTCCGTTGGGCAGCGTGCGCTGCCCCCACTGCATGATCCGCTCGGGCGAAGCCAGCGTGATCTTGACGTAGTCGAAGTGGTTTTCGGTGCGGAGATTGCTGTTAGACATCGGGATTGGGGCGCGCGGTGATCCAGAAGGAAGGGCTAGTCAGCGGGGTGCTGCAAACAAGCAATCAGTCGTCGTCGTAATCCGCGACGCCGAGGGATTCGTAGGTGGGCCGGCTGGGGGTGCTGCGGCGGGGGTTGACG
>JBEIHT010000050.1:0-16426 GCA_040381155.1 Aphanothece sp. | reverse complement strand
GATCTCCTCGAGCTGGGCGCGGCTGATCGCCCCGACCGAACCCTTGGCGGAGGTGGCGGCACCCTTCTCGATGCCGGCCGCCTTGGAGATCAGCACCGAGGCGGGCGGGGTCTTGGTGATGAAGGTGAAGCTGCGGTCCTCGAAGACCGAGATCTCCACCGGGATCACGTACCCGGCCTTCTCCTGGGTGCGGGCGTTGTACTCCTTGCAGAACGCCATGATGTTGACCCCGTGCTGACCGAGGGCGGGGCCCACGGGTGGAGCGGGGTTCGCTTTGCCGGCCTGGAGGGCCAGCTTGATCACGGCTACGACTTTCTTGGCCATCAGCGGATGTCGGGGGGAGACTGCGGATCGCCGGGACCGGAGGAAACCGGGGTACCGACGGGCCGGTGGGACCGGAAGGTCCCGACCCTGGCCGCCCTCCACAGGGAGGCGGCCAGGCCGGCAGGAAATCAGCTCTGCTTGCTGATCTGGGAGAACTCGAGCTCCACCGGGGTCTCCCGGCCGAAGATCGAGAGCAGGGCCTTGAGCTTGCTGCGCTCTCCGGACACTTCGATCACCTCGCCCTGGAAGTCCTTGAACGGACCGGCGGTGACGAGGATCTGATCGCCCTCGCTGAGGTCGACCTTGACGACCGGCTTCTTCTCGGCGGCGCGCTTGAAGATGCGATCCACCTCCTGGCGGCTGAGCGGCCGGGGCTTGATGTGGCCCCGCGCCTTGCCGGTGGCACGCCGGTCTTCGGCACCCACGAAGTTGATGACGTTGGGGGTGCTGCGCACCGCCATCATGGTGTCCTCATCGAGGATCATGCGCACCAGCACGTAGCCGGGGAACACCTTCTCCTCGATCGACTGGCGGTTGCCGTCCTTCTTGATCTTCACCCCCGGGGTCTGGGGGATCTCGATCTCGAGGATGCGGTTGTCCACGCCGAGGGTGACGGCCCGCTGCTCCAGGGTGGCCTTCACCTTCTTCTCACAGCTGGAGGCCACCTGCACCGCATACCAACGGGCCACCGGAGCCCGCTCGCCGGAGGGGGAAGGCAGCGCCTCGGCGCCGCCGCCAGGCAGCTCCAGGATCGCGGCGGCATCCAGGCCGCTGTCCTGCTCAATCGCGATCGCGGTGTCGGTCTCGGGCACGGCCTTGGGGGAAGGGGACATCAGCGGAACACCTGGGCGGAGGCCCAGCCGAAGAAGCGATCGATGGCGGCGATCGCCGCGGCCGACAGGCTCACCATCAGGATCACCGCGATCGACTCACTGAACAGCTGCTGGCGACTGGGCCAGACCACCTTGCGCAGCTCGGCCAGGGCCTCGGTGGCGAAGCTGCCGGGCTCCTCCTCCTCCTGGGGCTCAGGACCCGACTCCTGGGCAACCTCGAGCGCGACCGGACCGACCGGCTGCTCGGGCTGGCTCTGACTGGAGGTGGACGGGGTGATCTGGGCCAAGGAGCGGGAAGTGCTGGAAGGCGCGGCCAACAAGGCGTGGCGGTGAAACCGCGCACACCGGCAAACCAACACCCTACCGGATGCCCTCCCCGTCCACGGAACCCGGGGGCGCGGGCGGGGGGTAGGGAACGAAGCGCAGCGGATCGCCAGGCTCCACCCGCACCCCCTCGGCGCCGCGGAAATGCTCCTCCAGCAGCTCGGTGGCCAGGGGGTTCTCGATGCGGCGGCGCAGCACCCGCCGCAGCGGCCGGGCCCCGTACTCCGGCTCGTAGCCCTGCTCCGCCAGGGAGGAGACCACCGCCTCGTCCACCAGGAGTTCCAGCTGCTGCTCCCGCAGCAGGGCGGCCAGCTCGGCCAGCTGCAGGCGCACGATCCGCTGCAGATCGGCCGGGCCGAGGGGACGGAAGCGGATCACCTCATCGATGCGGTTGAGGAATTCCGGCCGGAACTGGCGGGCCAGGGCCTGGTCCACCGCCTCCTCCAGGGCCCGGTCGGGCTCGCCGCCGGCCTCCGCCCCGCCGCGGCGGGCGCTCTCGAGGATGGCGCGACTGGCGAGGTTGCTGGTCATGATCACCACGGTGTGGCGGAAATCCACCGTGCGCCCCTGGGAGTCGGTGAGCCGGCCATCGTCGAGCACCTGCAGGAGCAGGTTGAACACCTCCGGGTGGGCCTTCTCCACCTCATCGAGCAGCAGCACCGCGTAGGGCCGGCGCCGCACCGCCTCGGTGAGCTGGCCACCCTCCTCGTAGCCCACGTAGCCCGGCGGCGCCCCCACCAGGCGGGCGACGGCGTTGCGCTCCATGTATTCGCTCATGTCCAGCCGCACCAGCGCCTCCTCCTCATCGAACAGGGAGGCCGCCAGCGCCTTGGCCAGTTCGGTCTTGCCGACACCGCTGGGGCCGAGGAAGAGGAAGGAGCCCACCGGCCGGGTGGGGGCCTGCATGCCGGCCCGGGCCCGCCGGATCGCCGCCGCCACGGCGGCCACCGCCTCCGGCTGGCCGATCACCCGCTCCCCGAGCCGCCGTTCGAGGTCGAGCAGCTTCTGGCGCTCGCCCGCCAGCAGCCGCTGCACCGGCACACCGGTCCAGCGGGCCACCACATCGGCGATGTCCCCCTCCTCCACCTGCTCCCGCAGCAGCGGGTCGCGCTGCAGTTCCGCCTCCAGGGCCTGGCGCCGCTGCTGCAGATGGTGGAGCTGGTCGACCTGGAGCCGGGCCGCCTCCTCCAGGTCGCCGTCCCGCTCCGCCTCGGCGATGGCGTGGCGCAGGTCTTCGTCGCGCTGGAGCAGCTCCCGCAGCTCCGCCAGCCGCTCCCGCTCCTCCGACCAGCGCTCCTGCAGGGCCTGAAGCTGCTCCTGGGCGCGCCGCCGCCGCTCCTGCAGGGCCAGGCGCCGCTCCAGGGGGGCGGCCTCGGCGGAGACCAGCTCCAGCTCCACGCCGCGCAGCTCCAGCTCCGCCGCCTCCACCACCTGGGGCTTGGAGGTGACCTCCATGCGCAGCTGGGCGGCGGCCTCGTCCACCAGGTCGATCGCCGAATCGGGCAGGCAGCGGTCGCTGATGTAGCGGTCGGCGAGGCGGGCGGCCGCCACCAGGGCGCCATCGGCAATCGTGACGCCATGGTGCAGCTCATAGCGCTCCCGCAGCCCCCGCAGGATCTGCACGCAGGTGTCGCGGTCGGGCTCGCGGATCGTCACCTGCTGGAAGCGGCGCTCCAGGGCCGGGTCTTTCTCGATGCTGCGGCGGAAGTCTTCGGGGGTGGTGGCGCCGATGCAGCGGAGCTCGCCCCGGGCCAGGGCGGGCTTGAGGATGCTGGCGGCGTCGGGGCTGGAGCGCTCGCCGCCCACCACGGTGTGCAGCTCATCGAGGAACAGCACCACGCCTTCGCCGCTGGCGTCGCTGTCGCGCACCTCCTGGAGCACGCTGCGTAGGCGCTCCTCGAACTGGCCGCGAAACTTGGCGCCGGCGATCAGGGCGCCGAGGTCGAGGGCCACCAGGCGCAGGCCGCGCAGGGCGTCCGGCACCTCGCCGGCCACGATCCGCTGGGCGAGCAGTTCGGCGATCGCGGTTTTGCCCACGCCGGGCTCGCCGATCAGCACCGGGTTGTTCTTGCCGCGGCGGGAGAGCACCTGGATCAGGCGGCGGATCTCGGTGTCGCAGCCGATCACCGGGTCGAGCTCGCCGGCGCGGGCGGCGGCGGTGAGGTCGCGGCCGAAGCGCTCCAGGGCCGAGCCGGCCTCGACCGGCTCGAGGCGCATCTCCCCCTCGGGGGCGGCGGGGCCGACCGGGGCCGCCGGGGTCGGGCCTGGGCCGGCGGCGGGTGGGGCATCGATCCAGGCGTCGGCGGGAAGTCCGGCGGCGGGCGGCGGCGTGGGCCGGGGCGGGGCGGCACGTGGCGGTTCCCCCCTGGGGGGTTCGCCCCTGGGGGGTTCGGAGCGGGAGGTGCCGCGGCTTTGCGCGGGCCGCATCTGACGCATCAGCAGGTCTTCGCTGAGGCCCTCCTCCGCCAGCAGGGCGGCACCGATGCGCGGCTCCTCCACCAGGGCCAGCAGCAGATGGGGGATGTCGAGCAGCCGCGAGCCCCAGGCGGCGCGGCGGCGGTCCGCCGCCTCCAGCAGATCCTCCAGGGCGTCGCCGATGTAAAGGCTCCCCCCGGGGGCGCTGGGCTGGTCGGCGCAGAACGATTCCAGCCGGTCCAGCAGGCGGCCGGGGTCGAGGGGCAGGGGCTCGACCCAGACGGCGAAGCGGGGCTCCTGCAGCAGGGTGAGCAGCAGGTGCTCCACGTCCATCGTGCCGTGGCGCCAGCGGCGGGCCTGGTCCTGGCTGGCCAACAGCAGCTCCCAGGCGTCGTCGCTGAAGCGATCGGGATCGCTGGTGAGGCTGGCGGGGGGTTGGGGAGGGCGCTCGAGGGCCATGTCAGGCGGCCGTGGCGGGGGCGGCGGCGAGCTGGATCAGTTCGATGCGGTAGCCGTCGGGATCCTCCACGAAGGCGATCACCGTGGTGCCGCCCTTCACCGGGCCGGGCTCGCGCACGATCCGGCCGCCCCGGGCGCGGATAGCGTCGCAGGTGGCGAGGATGTCTTCGCAGCCGATGGCGATGTGGCCATAGGCGTCGCCGAGGTCATAGCGATCGGTATCCCAGTTCCAGGTGAGCTCGAGCACGGCCGTCTCGCTCTCTTCCCCGTAGCCCACGAAGGCGAGCGTGTAGCGACCGCCGGGATTTTCGCGGCGGCGCAGCAGGCGCATGCCGAGCACCTCGGTGTAGAAGGCGATCGAGCGCTCCAGATCAGCGACCCGGAGCATGGTGTGGAGTAGGCGCATGGCGACCAACCGCTGCCGCCATTCTGACGAGGGGAGCCCGCGCCGGTAGGCAGGGGCACAGAAGGCCGGGGAGGGAGGGCCCATAGGATTCCCCGGTGCCGCTGCCGCCTTGTGTACGACTCCCTCGACCTGGTGATCGATTCGATCGTGGCCCGGGAGGTGCTCGATTCCCGTGGCACCCCCACGGTGGAGGCCGAGGTGTATCTGGAGGGGGGCGCCTTCGGGCGGGCGATCGTGCCCAGCGGCGCCAGCACCGGCGCCCATGAGGCCCACGAGCTGCGCGACGGCGGCAAGCCCTACTTCGGCAAGGGGGTGCGCCAGGCGGTGGAGAATGTGGAGGAGCGGATCGCACCGGCCCTCTGCGGTCTCAGTGCCCTCGACCAGGCGGCGGTGGATGCCGCCATGCGCGAACTGGACGGCAGCGACAACAAATCCGCCCTGGGCGCCAACGCGATCCTGGCGGTGAGTCTGGCCACCGCCCACGCCGCCGCCAAGGCCCTCAACCTGCCCCTCTACCGCTACCTGGGCGGACCGCTGGCCAACCTGCTGCCGGTGCCGCTGATGAATGTGATCAACGGCGGCGCCCACGCCTCCAACAGCCTCGACTTCCAGGAATTCATGATCGTGCCCCACGGGGCCGGCAGCTTCCGGGAGGCGCTGCGCATGGGGGCGGAGGTGTTTCACACCCTCAAGGGTCTGCTCAAGGAGCGGGGCATGAGCACCGCCGTGGGCGATGAGGGCGGCTTCGCTCCGGATCTTGGCAACGACGACGCCGGCGACATCCTGGTGCAGGCGATCGAGAAGGCCGGCTACCGCCCGGGCGACCAGATCTCCCTGGCCCTGGATGTGGCCAGCACGGAGTTTTACAAGGACGGCCGCTACGCCTTCGGCGGCGGCAGCTACAGCGGCGCCGAGATGGTGGAGGAGCTCGCCAAGCTGGTGAGCCGCTATCCGATCGTCTCCATCGAGGACGGGGTGGCGGAGGACGACTGGGAGAGCTGGGCCCTGCTGACCGAGAAGCTGGGGCGCACCGTGCAGCTGGTGGGCGACGACCTGTTCGTCACCAATGTGACGCGACTGCAGCAGGGCATCGACCGGGGGGTGGCCAACTCGATCCTGATCAAGGTGAACCAGATCGGCTCCCTCACCGAAACCCTGCAGGCGATCGACCTGGCGGGCCGGGCGGGCTACACCAGCGTGATCAGCCACCGCAGCGGCGAAACCGAAGACGTCACCATCGCCGACCTGGCGGTGGCCACCCGCGCCGGCCAGATCAAGACCGGCTCCCTCAGCCGCAGCGACCGGGTGGCCAAGTACAACCAGCTGCTGCGCATCGAGGATGAACTCGGCAGCCAGGCCGTCTACGCCGGCGTCGACGACCGGGGGCCGCGCGGGCGCGGCTGAGGGCAGCCTGGACGCCCCCACCCTGGAGCCGGAGGATCTGCTGATCTTCCTTCACATCCCCAAGACCGGCGGCAGTTCGCTGGAGCGGGCGCTGGTGGAGCAGCTGCCGCCGGAGGCCAGCCTGCGGCTCTACGGGGCGGCTCGCACCGCTGAGCAGATCCGCTGGCAGGTGGCTGGCCTGGGGGACGCCGCGCGGCGGCGGTTGCGACTGCTCTCGGGCCACCAGGTGTGGTTCGGCATTCATCGGTTGTTTCCGGAACGGCGGCCGCGCTACATCACCTGGCTGCGGGATCCTGTGGCCCGGGTGCTCTCCAACTACTGGAAGATCCGGCGCCAGCCGAGCCATCACCTGCATGGGCGGCTGGGGGAGCTCGAGCCGCTCCAGGGTCTGGAGGCCTTCCTGAGCGGCCGGCTGACGCCGGTGGTGCAGAACCACATGACGGTCTTCCTCGGCCGCACGGATACCGCCGGTGGGCACGACGAGGCGCTCTGCAGCCCGTGGGACCGGGAGCTGCTGGAGCGGGCCCTCGCGCACCTGGGCGCCTTCTGGTTCATCGGCCTGCAGGAGAGCTACGCCCCTGACCTGGCCCGGCTGGGGGAACGCCTGGGGGTGGAGCTGCGGGAGCATCAGGTGCACCGCGCGCCGCCGACCGACGGCGGTCAGGCCCCCCTGCCCCTGCCGCTGCCGCTGCTGGAGGCCTGCGCCGCCCAGAACCGGATGGATGCGCTGCTCTTCCACGCCGCGGTGCTGCAACGGAGTCGTCAGCGGCCGCGCCGGGTGCCCCTGCGGAGGGCTGGAGAGGGTCGGGATGGGGAGGCGCAACAATCCTGAAGGAAAGGCGAGGGGCCCAGGGCTGCAGGGCGGACCTGGCCATGGTGAGTGCGATCTTTCTGCTCCTTGCGCGCGATGGCACTGCTCGATGACCTCATCGGCGGCGTGATGACCGCCGTGGCCGGCGACAAAGCGCCCGCCCTCAACGAGTTCCTCCAGGACAACGGCGGCGTCAACGGCCTGGCCCAGAAGTTTCAGAGCGGCGGGGCCGGTGAGGTGTTCAGCAGCTGGGTGAGCAGCGGCGAGAACAAGGCGATCGCCGCCGAAACGATCCAGCAGGTGCTCGGCAGCGGCCAGGTGCAGCAGCTGGCCCAGAAGATGGGTCTCGATCCCCAGCAGACCGCCGATTTCATCGCCAAGGCCCTGCCCCAGGTGATCGACAAGCTCACCCCCAGCGGCGCCATCGAGTGAGCGGCAGGCGGGGGCTGCTCAGCCCCCCGTGCCGGGCGGCTGCCCCGGCAACTGGTCGATGCGGCCGTCGCGCTTGAGGCGGCCCTGCAGCTTCAGCCAGCCCAGGCCCACCGGCAGCCCGAGGGCCAGCGGAATGGCGGTGAGCAGCGGCCGGCTGCTGGCGGCCAGCAGGGCCGCCGCCACCGCCAGGCCGCCCAGCAGGAACGACTGGGCTGCGCTCTGCTGCGCCAGGGCGAGGCGCCGCAACAGGCGATCGGTTTCGCCGGCACGGATCTGCACCTGCAGGTCGCCCTGCTCGATGCGGGCGAGGCTCTCATCCAGCCGGCGCGGGATGCCCAGGGCGCGGCTGCCCACCTGGGCCGCCTGGCGGGAAATTTCGTTCAGCAGGTCGTTGGGGCCGTTTCCACCAGCGGTCATCAGGGGCAGCAGGTAGGGGCGGGCGATCGACACCAGGCTAAAGGCCGGATCGAGGCTGCGGCCCACCCCCTCGAAGGTGGAGAGGGCGCGCATCACGAAGATCAGCTCCGGCGGCAGGCGGAAGGGCTGGCCGTAGACCAGGTCGTAGAGATCGCCGGAGAGCTTCTCCAGCACGTTGGCGGAGAACGGCGGGGTGAGGGCCTCGTTGAGCATCAGCCGCACCAGGCGGCGCACGGGGCCCGGGTCGATGCCAGCGGCGATCACGCCGGCCTGCTGCAGCTCCTCCACCAGGGCCGCGGCATCCCGAGCGGCGGCGGCCCGCACCATCCGGCCGATTCGGCAGCGCAGCCGCTCGGAGATCTGGCCCATCATCCCGAAGTCATAGTAGATGAGGGCGCCGTCGGCGGCCACCGCCAGGTTGCCGGGATGGGGATCGGCATGGAAGAAGCCGAAGCGCACCAGCTGCTGCAGGTAGCTGGCGGCGCCCTTCTCGGCCACCGCGGCCGGCTCGATGCCTGCCGCCAGCAGGGCGGGACGGTCGGTGATCTTGATGCCCGGCATGTAGTCGAGGCAAAGCACCCGGCGGGAGCTCAGCTCCCAGACCACCGCCGGGATGCGGATGCCGGGATCGTCGAGGAACTGCTGGCGGAAGCGGGCCGCGTGTTCGGCCTCGAGCCGGAAATCGAGTTCGCGCAGGAGCACGCGGCGGCATTCCTTGGCGATCCCCACCCAGTCGCGGCCCTGGCCCCAGCGGGGGTGGCGCTGCACCGCGGCGGCCACCTGCTGCAGCACCTCCAGATCGAGCCGGAACAGGCGCTCCAGCCCCGGCCGCTGCACCTTGAACACCACCTGCCGGCCGCTGCGCAGGCTGGCGCGATGCACCTGGGCCAGGCTGGCGGAGCCAAGCGGTTCGGGGGCCAGGTCGATGATCTCGGCCCGGCGCTCCCCCATCTCCTGCTCGAGGATCGATTCCACCACCGCGAAGGGGAAGGCGGGCACCCGGTCCTGCAGGTGGGCCAGCTCCTCCACCACATCGGCCGGCAGCACGTCGGGGCGGGCGGAGAGCAGCTGGCCGAGCTTGATGAAGGCCGAGCCCAGCTCCAGAAAACGGGCGGTGAGCCAGCGGGCGCGGCGGCGCTGGCGGGCGGCCAGGCGCTCCTGGCTGAAGCCGCCGGGGTAGGTCCAACGGCGGCGATCCCACCACAGTCCTGCCACCAGGCCCAGGGCCAGCCACCAGATGCGCAGGGGACGGGTCAGCCGCGCCAGACGCCCCAGTCCGGAGGGGGCGCCCATCAGGAGCGCTGGGCGGAGCCACCGCCGGGGGGCTGCTCCAGGCGGCGGGAGAGCTGCGCCACCCGAGCCCGCAGGGCGTCGATCTGATCCTGGGGATCGGGGCTGGCCCCCCGGGAGGCCCCGGCAGCGGTCGCCACCGGCGAGACGTCGTCGCTGCCGTCGCCGCGCTCCAGGCGCTCGGCCTCGCGCTCCACCTCCTCACGGAACAGGTCGAGCTCCTCGCGCAGGCGACGGGGCGCATCCTGGGCCAGCAGAGCCACCGTGGCGGCAGTATCGGCAAGACGGCTACCGAAACGGGCACTGAGACGGTTCAGGGCGGCCTGGAGGAGGTATTGCGGCGCACTCATGGCCGAACCGGCGGGATGGGCGAACTGTGGCAGATCCGGGGGACGGGCCGGGGGCGGAGCAATCAGGGTTGGGGGGTGTCCGGGGAGGGGAGGGGCGGTTCGGCGCGGATCTCCGGGGGTGAGAGGAGCGGTGATTCGATCGGGGCGAGAGCCGGCGCCTCCGGCTCGGGAGCCGACTCCCGCTGGATCTGCTCCAGGCGCAGACGATCCTCCTCCTGCTGCCGGCGTTGCTCCTCCTCCCCCTGGCGACGCTTCAGATCGGCCTCACGCTGGGCCGTCTCCCGCTCCTCCAGCTTTCGCTTGCGCTCCAGCTCCAGCAGGTCGAGGTCGCCGCGGATCTCCGTGGCATCGTTGCCGAAGCGCTCCCGCAAGGCGCCCAGGGGTGTGCCCGGGAAAGGCTTGACGCCGAAGAGCTGGCTGCCCTGCCAGGCGGCGCCGTGGTTGAGGCGCATCAGCCGCTGGGTGACGCCGTAGCCGAGGCCGAAGCAGGCTCCCACGAACAGCCACATCGGCCAGCCCCAGCGAACGGGGCGACGCAGCGGGGACCGCAGCCGCGATCCGGAGGGGGAGGACGGGGCCGTGACCATGCCGCGGCTTGCCTGCTGGAACAGAGGCGCCACCCTAAGCGCAGTGGCGCCAGGCCCAGGCGAGCCAGGCCTAGGTGGTGTAGTCCGCGTTGATGCGCACGTACTGATCCGAGAGGTCGCAGCCCCAGGCCCGCCCCTCGCCCGGGCCATCGCCCAGCCGCAGACGGATCCGCACCGTGTCGTCCTCGAGGTAGGCGCCGGCGGCCCGCTCCGCCATGTAGCGGGAGGCGGCGGGGCGATCGAAGGGCAGGGGCTGGCCCGCCGCCATCAGCTGGTGCTCGCCGATCCAGAGGGCCACCGCCTCCGGGTCGAAGGGCACGCCGGCGCGGCCCGCGGCGGCCACGATGCGGCCCCAGTTGGGGTCGCGGCCGTGGATGGCGCACTTCACCAGCGAGGAGCCGCAGATCGTGCGGGCGATGGCGCGGGCGCCGGCGTCGTCGACCGCACCGCTCACCTGCACCTCGATCAGGCAGGTGGCCCCCTCGCCGTCGCGGGCGATCGCCCGGGCCAGGTGCACCGCCACCGCCGTGACGCCCGCCTCCAGCTGCGGCCAGTGGTCCTCGGCCCGGGGCGCCCCGGCGGCGAAGGCCAGGAAGCTGTCGTTGGTGCTGGTGTCACCGTCGACGCTGATGGCGTTGAAGCTGCGCTCCACCGCCCGCCGCACCATCCCCTGCCAGGCGGCGGCGGGCAGGCCGGCGTCACAGCTGAGGTAGCCGAGCATGGTGGCCATGTCCGGGTGGATCATCCCGGAGCCCTTGGCCATGCCGCCGATGCGGACGGTCCGGCCCCCGAGGTCGGCCTCCAGGGCGATCTGCTTGTCCACCAGGTCGGTGGTGAGGATCGCCCGGGCCGCCGCCTCGCCGCCGCCCTCGCTCAGGCCCGCCACCAGGGGATCGAGGCCCGCCAGCAGGGGCGCCATCGGGATCGGCACGCCGATCACGCCGGTGGAGCAGATCAGCACCTCCACCTCCACCAGCCCCAGCCGCCGCGCCAGGGCGGCGGTGGCCGTGAGGCTGTCGGCCAGGCCGTGGGCGCCGGTGCAGGCGTTGGCCTGGCCGGAATTGGTCAGCACCGCCCGGGCGCGGCCGCCGCTGGTGCGCAACCGCTCGGCGCAGAGGTCGACGCAGGCGGCCCGCACCCGCGAGGTGGTGAAGCAACCGGCGCAGACGGCCCCCTCCGGCGCCAGCAGCAGGGAGAGGTCGGGCCGGCCCGAGGCCTTCAGGCCGGCGGTGAGGGCGGCGGCCAGGAAGCCGTGGGGGGCGGTGACCCCGCCGGGGATGGGATGCCAGGGATGGGTCACGCCGCCAGGGGAGCTGGACCCATCCTGACCCCGGGCCGCGGCAGCCCAGAATGGAAGGGCGCCGCCGCTCCCCCCCATGGCCGCCACGCCGGACGCCGGGCCGCCCAGCGGGGCACCCCTGGATGGGGAGGCGCTTGACGGGGAGGCGCTGACGACCTGCCAGTGGCTGGCGGGCTACGCCTTCCCCTGGGACCTCACCCGCGCCCTGGAGCTCGCCCTGCTCAAGACCTTCTGCGTGCCCTCGATCTCCGGCCTGCTGCAGCGCAGCGGCGAATTCGAGCAGCGGCCCCGCAAGCGCTATGACGACACCGGGCTGATGGTGGCGGAGCTGTTGCGCCACGGCCCGGACAGCGCGACGGGGGCGGCGGTGATCGGCCGCATGAACCGCATCCACGGCAGCTATGCCATCAGCAACGACGACTTCCTGTACGTGCTCTCCACCTTCGTGGCCGAGCCGATCCGCTGGCTGGAGCGCTACGGCTGGCGTCCGCTGCGGGAGGCGGAGCGGCAGGCGCTCTTTCGCTTCTGGCGGCACGTGGGGCGGCGCATGGGCCTGGCGGATCTGCCGGAGAGCCTGGAGGCGCTGCTGGCGCAGAACCGGCGGGTGGAGAGCGAGGCGTTCCGCCCCGCCGCCAGCAACCGGCGCATCGCCGAGGCCACCCTGGGGATGCTTCTGGCCGACTGGCCGGAACCCCTGCGGCCGGGCCTGGCGGCCGGGCTGCGGGGCCTGCTGGAGCCGGAGGTGGCCGGCGCCCTGCAATGGCCGGTGGCGCCCCCCTGGCGGCGGGGGCTGCTGCGCACGCTGCTGCGGGCGCGCAGCGGGGCGATGAACCTCAGCCAACGGCTGCGCCCGCCCCGCCGCAGCCGCTTTTTCTCCGAGCAGCCCACCGCCAGCTATGGGGAGCGGTTCACGCTGGAGCAGCTGGGGCCGCCGGCAATGCTGGAGCGCCTGGCCCGGCCGCGCTGGCGGGGGGGGCAGCGGCGCATCGGGCTCACCGGCGGCATCGCCAGCGGCAAGAGCAGTGTGGGGACGCTGCTGGCGGCGCGGGGCCTGCCGCTGCTCGACGCCGACCGCTACGCCCGCGAGGCCCTGGCCCCGGGCCGGCCGGCCACCCTGGCGGTGCTGGCCCGCCATGGGGCGGCGGTGGCGGGGGAGACGGCGGGGAGCCTGGAGCGGGCCGCCCTGGGCCGGATCGTGTTCGCGGATGGGGCGGAGCGGCGCTGGCTGGAGGCGCTGGTGCACCCGCTGGTGCGGGAGCGGTTCGAGCGGGAGCTGGCGGCGCTGGCGGCGGCGCCGGTGGTGGTGCTGATGATCCCGCTGCTGTTCGAGGCGGGGCTGGAGGGCCTTTGCAGCGAGGTGTGGCTGGTGGAGTGCGAGGAGGAGCAGCAACTGCGGCGGCTGATGGAGCGGGATGGGCTGGGGGAGGCGGACGCCCGGGCGCGGCTGGCGGCCCAGTGGCCGCTGGCGCGCAAGCGGGCCCTGGCGGATGTGGTGATCGACAACCGCGGCGCGGCCGAGCGGCTGGCGGAACGGCTGCCGCGGACGGCAGTCACGCCCGGCCCGGGGGAGCCAGGGGAACTCGGCAGGGGCTAAGAAGTTTCTAAGGAAGATTCATCAAGAATCCCGCCGCGCTCGGCCGGGATCCCCCCTGATCCGCCGTACATTACGGAACTGAGATATCGGCATGAAGTCCCAGTTCAAGGCGGCCGCCACCGCCGGTTCCCTCCGGGATCCCCCCCCTCCCTCGCCCTTGCGACCATGTCCCCCGTCACCAGCTACTCCGCCTACCTCGCGCAGCCCGTGGGCGGCAGCAACAGCGGCCTGGATCAGACCCTGGGCTGGATCGCCCGCGATCCCGGCCTGGCCGGCGCCAACGAGGCTGGTTCGATCAGCAGCGGCATCGCCGCGGCGGACGGGCTGAACCGGCTGATTGCCGAGGGCCTGCGGGCCATCAACGCCCTCGACAAACGGGTGCTGCTGGCCGCCGACATCGTGGCCCTCAACACCTGGTTCCGCGACACGAACCACCCGGAACGCCTGGCGCTCTTTCTGGAGCTGCACGGTGACGATGAGAACGGAATCGAGACGGGCTTCCACACCATCCAGGGCGATGGCGGCAACCGTCGCTTCGACGGCCGGGCCCTGATCGACACGGTGCTCGACGGCCTGTACCACATCGGTTTTCCGCTCAGCGCCGATGGCACCCGCCTCACCAACGAGGACGGCGACGACAACGCCACCCTCACCGATGTGGCCCGCTGGCTCACCCTCCTCAAGGTGGATCTGGCCACCAGCGGCAGCGACCTCGATCGCATTGTGGAAACGATCGTGGCGAATCCCGGCCTGCAGGCCTCCATCTCCCCGGTTCAGATCAGCGGCGGCGCCCAGGCCGCCAACGACCTCAACCAGCTGATCCAGGACGGCATCGCCGCCCTCAACGCCCAGGGGCACGCGGATCGCGACGACACCCGCCTCAGCGCCGCGGAAGTGACCTGGATCAACAGCTGGATCCAAAGCGATCCGGCGCGCTACGCCCTCTTCGTGGAACGCCACGGTGATGACGAGAACGGCATCGAAACCGGCTACCACCTGGTGCAGAACGACGGCGCCACCACCCAGCTGTTCGGCCAGAACGCCGTCAACACCATCTATGACGGCATTTATCACATCGGCTTCACGATCAACTCCGACGGGCGCTTCCAGAACGAGGACGGCGACGCCAACGCCCGCGTCAGCGATGTGGCCGAATGGATCACCTACTACTACGGCGATCCCTCCACCACCGGCAGCGGTCTCGATCGCCTGGTGGACTGGATGCGATTGGATCCGGGCCTCGCCAAGCAGACATCGGCCCTGGACATCAACGATGGCCTGGCGGCCGCCAACGCCCTCAATGGCATCTTCCTGGAAGCGGTCACTGCCACCGATGTCAATCTCGATGGCTGGATCAGCCGCAACGACCTGCGGACGATCAACCGCTGAGTGCGAGAGAATCGCTATTCGGCCTTCGTTCTCCACCACGGTGACGATGAGAACGGCGAGGAAACAGGTTTCCATAAAATCCAGAATGACGGCGCCACCACCCAATTCTTCGGCCGGAATCTGGTGAACACGGTCGCCGACGGGATTTATCACTTCGGCTTCGAAATCCGTGGCGACAACTTCCTCAACGAGGACGGCGACACCAACCAGTCACTCAGCGATGTTTCCGGCTGGGTGAACTATTTCCTCTCCAACCGCCGCCTCAGCCTCGGCAGCGACAATGGCGAGACGATCGCCGGCAACGACGAGGCGGAGCAGGTGCTCGCCCGCGGCGGCGATGACGTGGTGGACGGCTTCGGCGGCTCCGACCTGCTTGATGGCGGCTGGGGCAACGACATCCTGCGCGGTGGCGCCGGCGCCGACGTGCTGGACGGCGGCTTCGGCGACGACAGCCTCGACGGGGGAGCGGACGGCGACACCTACCTGGCCAGCGGCGCCGATCCCGACAATCCCGTCTGGCAGACCTACACCTTCAACGGTTACGACACGTACGCCGACAGCGGCGCCGCCGGCGATGGCCTCGACCAGATCATCGCCAGCGGCAGCGGACCGGTGGATATCGGCCTGGGCCGTGAATTCTCGGCCTTCAGCGGCATTGAGCGCATCGTCAACGCCACCACGTACGCCAGCCAGATTCGGCTGCTGGGCAGCTGGGAAGCCGACAGCTGGGATTTCTCCAGCGTCACCCTGAGCGGCGGCAATGTCCTGATCGATGCCGGCGATGGGCAGGACTCGGTGCGGGGTTCCGCCGCCGACGACCGCATCCGCGGCGGCCGCGACAGCGACTGGCTGGACGGCGGCGCCGGCAACGACACCTACCTGGTGAGCGGCTCCGACCCGAACTGGACCGCCGATCGCCCGTACACCTTTGAGGGCTACGACACCTATGCCGACAGCAGCGGTTACGACCGGATCGTGGCGGTGGCCGCCAACGGCCGCGACAACGTCGACATCGCCATGCCGTCCTTCGGCCTGGCCAGCGGCATCGAGCTGATCGACGCCACCGGCACCACGGGCAGCGTGCGCCTGCTGGGCACCTCTTCGAGCAACACTTTCGACTTCAGCGCCACGGAGCTGCGGGGCAGCAATGTGCGCATCGATCTGGGGGATGGCAACGACAGCTTCATCGGCAGCGGCGCCGGCGACACGGTGAGTGGCGGCTACGGCGACGACCGGATCAGCAGCCGGGCCGGCAACGACACGATCAGCGGCGGCGGCGGCAACGACAGCCTCGACGGTGGCGAGGGCAGCGACACCTATCTGGTGAGCGGCCTGGAGAGCGGCGGCTGGCAGAGCTACGGCGGCAGCGACAGCTACAACGACACCGGCCGCACGGGTGTGGACCGGATCATGGCGATCGGCGCCGACAACGTGGACATCGGCCTGGCGGGCGGCAACTTCCTCACCAACACCGGCATCGAGCAGATCGTCAACAGCACCTCAGTGGTGGAGAACGGTGTGGCCAAGGTGGCCCAGGTGAGGCTGCTGGGGAGCTCGGGGGTCAACACGCTCAACTTCGCCAGCGTGCGCTTCCTCGGCGGCAACATCGTGATCGACGCCGGCGACGGCAGCGACACGGTGACGGGCAGCGCCGACGCCGAGACGATCCTCGCCGGCCTGGGGGCCGACACGGTGAACGCGGGCGCGGGCAATGACACGATCAGCGGCGGTGGCGGGCTCGATTCGCTCACCGGCGGCAGCGGCGCCGACAGCTTCGTCTACACCACCCTCAGCGATGGGGTCGTCGGCGGCAGCGCCAGCGCCCGCACGTTCGAGAAGATCATCGGCTTCACGGTGGGGCTCGACCGCTTCGACGTCAGCACCGTCCCGCCAGCCGGTGGCTTCCGCAACCTGGGGGCGGTGACGGGCCTCAACGACACGGCCCTGGGCAGCCTGCTGAGCGCCACGACCTTCATGGCCAACGGCGCCGCCACCTTCAGCTTCGGCAGCGGCACCAGCCTGCGCAGCTTCATCGCCTTCAACGACGCCACCGCTGGCTTCAACGCCAGCAGCGACGCGGTGCTGGAGATC
>JBEIHT010000049.1:0-16839 GCA_040381155.1 Aphanothece sp. | reverse complement strand
GGTGGCGACGGGGGCCGCGGCCTCCAGCACGAGGCTTTATGTCGGGGAGGGAACTGCTGGTGGCTGATCATCATTGCTTCGGCTTGCTTCAAGGTGCCGTCGTCTTATCTCGCTCAACCTGTATTGTTTTGCCTCAGCGATAAGAGTAAGCCTGAGTTCTGACTCAATTCCCAATTCCTCTTTGACACGCAAGAGCTCTGACTTGATTTCCTCGATTGAAACCCTAAAAAACTCTTTTCTCTCGTTCTCAAGATTTAGGCGTCTACCGCTAAAGCGCTTGTGAATCGCATTTTCCAAAGCCGGCGCGTCAGATGATCGAATCATTGCATGAATATCAAATGGGAAGGGAACAGATGCGTCCCCAAGTTCTTTCACTCGATCCATTGGCTCAAGCCTTCTTGTCATTCCAATTTTGAATACGTTATCTCCAAAGCTTCCGATATTGCTAATGATGTACACGTGGCCGGTCCTTGTGAGCATCGCCTGGCTAATAGCACGCTTTTTTTCTTCCATTTCTGCTATTCTCTTCTGAAGTCTTGAGATCTTTTCACTGAGAGCCTCCTTCTCTCTCTCGCTTGCCTCGTCAATATCTTGCTTTGCCTTTTCTAGCGCCTGCATGTATCTGCTTTCTTCCTTCTCGATGTCCTCACGACGTTTTTCGGCTTCTCTGGCTGCTCGTTCTTCTTCCCTGATCTGTTCTCGAATCCGTGCCTGCTCTTCTTTTTCTCTTTGTTTCGCTTCTTCATACTCAAAGACAAGTTGAAGTTCTTCCATTCGATTACGTAGATATGTATCGCTAATTTCACAATGCCAGAACTTTGCAAGCTTGTTAATCTGGTCAAAGGAGAGCTTGAGCCGCCTCTTCATTGCTTCAATGTTTCTATAGTTAACACGTGAAATAAACGAGTCACATTCTCCGTTGAAAGCTCTTAGCATTAAGTTTAGAACTTTTGCAATCAGTTTTCTTCCTTTGCTCGCGGATCCGTTGAAGGATAATGATGTTGTCGAAAATGCTGCTCCCATAAAATCGCCCCGCTCTCCTTTTGAAAGCAGCATATCTCTTTGGCTTTGTCTTATTTTTGTCAGCTCATCCTCGTATCGCGGCAAGTCCTCAAAGCCATATACTGGTTCGTAGTAGCCAACCTCTGTCAAGTGTGACTCATCCGATCTTAGAGCGAGCGCCTCATCGAGAATCTTGATTTCTTCCTTTTTTTGAGCGATCTCCGTTCTTAGATTTATCGCTATTTCTGTTAAGCGGCCTTTTTCTTTACGCGCATTTTCAATATCATTCGATGCCCTAATGGCAGCACTCGTTCTTTCTCTATTGGCTTCATCTATGATCCTGCTGGCTTCTATACGTGCATCAGAAGAAATTCTTTCTGCTTCTAGCTTTGCATCAAGCACAAGTCTTTGAGCTTCGGATATACCTTTAGATGGAAAGATGTCTTTGACTGTGTTTACTTGTGAAGCATATGCACTTCGAAGGCTGTTTTCCTGCCGCAGTCTTTCTGATTTTCTGAGCTCCTGCTTTATTTTGACTACATAAAGTGAGAGAAGGGCAGCCGCTGCCATCAGGAAGGCTATCAAGGCGTTTTCCATGCTTGATCGGGCATTTGCTAACCTTAAAATCTTACTGGCCAACCCTTGTGCTGCTTACGGAGGCCGGACCTGGGTTTGCGGACTGTAATTGCGAGGGGATTAGTGGCAGCCTTGCTAATATGTTGTCTATTGGGCTACCGACTTGTCCTGCTCCGCCTCAGCTGCCCGAGTGCCTACAAGCTGAGGACCGCAAAAAGTACCTCCGCCGTCGTTGCCCTGGGTGTTCAACAGAACCTTTTAAATGTACGTTCGGGATGAACCCTTTGGCAATTGAGCCAACTTCAACTCCGAATCTAAAATCATTTGGGTCGTGATTTTCACAGATGCCGTAAAGGAGTAACAGGTGATCGTCCCATCGCCCGCGCCACTGCCTCCTCCAGCCCCGCTTCATCCGTCCATGCGCCGTAGTGCCGGTGATGGGTGGCGGGATTGTGGCCCATCATGCTGGCCAGGTCACGCACGGGAATGGATCGGCTGTAGGCCTTGTGGCCGCGCCAGGCGTACCCATGCCTCAGGCTGTAGGGAGTCAGGCCAGGAGTCGCTGCTACAAGCGATTGCCAGAACGGGAAGCGCTCCAGGAGCTGGCGGAAGGCATCCCCGACGCCTTTATGGGAGCCAACCTTGATCTGCGAACGAATCGCCACAGGCAGCTTCACCAAACCCGAATCAAGCAGAGCCAAAGCCCGCTTCCCTTCTTCACCTCGCCCAGGCAGATCAAGCGGCAGGACAAGTCGGTCTGGTTTGGCGACCTTCAGAGTGCGGGCGTTGCGCTTCACGTTGCCCACATACAACAACTTGCCCTCTTTGACTCTGAGCACGCCCAGCTCTGCAGGCCGCAGGCCGAACAGGCCCACCAGCGACACGGCCAGATGCAGGTCATCCCTTCCCGCATCCTGTAGGGCATCAAGCAGCGCCGCTAACTGCTCGGGCTTGATCGGCGTGGAGTCTTCATGGTGGCGGTCGGCATCGCCAATCAGTTCCGCGATCAGTTCGGCACTCGGCGGCATCCAGCGATCGGCAGCCCCGGCACGGGTCACGGCGAATCGCAGCAATGCCGCCACGTCAAGAAGCTGGCGTTTCCGGCCGACACCGCCAACGGGGCAATCCTGAAAGTGCTGCGCCGCATAAGCCCGCATCAAGGCCCGGCCGTCCTTGGGGCTGGGCTTTGTCTGCAGGGTTTGCAAGCAGCGGTCCATGCGAGTGTGCAGGTCTCGCAGGGTCGTGGCCCTGCGACCCTCCCGCGAGGCCATGAACTGCTCGACCACCGCTGCCCAGTTCAGCCGCCCCGACTCGGCCGTGGGTGCGTTGCTGAGCAGCGCATAGGCCTCCTTGAGGCCCAGCCCCTGACCTTCCATCCGCTGGCGGATCTCGCCAAGCAACGTCACCACCTCCGCCTGGGAGGAGGCATCCCAGGGCAGGTCCAGGCTCACGGACGACCGGGTGTCGCCGTCGTGCCATCGGGTCAGCTGCACCTTGCCCCGATGCCCTCGGATCGTCCAGCCGAAACCGTGCTGAGTCCTGATCACGTCTCGCAGGGTGGCGTCCCAGCTCTTTTTCCTCGGTGCCGGCATCGTCGTCTCCAGCCCGCGCAGGAGCCAGCAAGGCTGCGCCCATCATCCCGCAGTGGGCGCAGAAATGGGCGCATTTTTGGACTGACAAGGGGTGCCATGTCCGATCAGGGGGCCGCTTGAGCCCCTGAGATCGCTTGCTATATCTGGGTTTTTGCCGTCTCAGCCTGGTGGGCGCGGATGCACATATCCCTGCATGGCATGCAGGGGGTCAGCGGTTCGAGTCCGCTTGGCTCCATCCTTCCAGACTCCTTGCTCCACAAGGAGTCTGGTTTTTGGTTCCGGTGGATGTACACAGGTCCGCCAGGCCCGAACAGCGGAAAATCAAGCGCACATCTGTCGATGGACGGCTCATCGGCCTCCCCGGCACGCCAGAAGCCCTTCTTGTGCTGGGCCACCTCTGCCCGCTGTGGTGGAGATCGAGGAGTTGCATGGAGGGCGGCTGAGCAGCTCGTGCAGAGCACGCCCCACCCAGGTGCTCATCGATCCTCAGCAACTGAAGGCAAGAAGGCTCAATCGTGATCAACGGCTAAGCCTTGCGCAGACGCATTTGGCAGGGCTGGGGATTCTGAAGTGCACCCTGAAGCTGGAAACGGTCCATTCAGTTGGGGCATGCGTTCACCCGTAGGGACCCCGCAACGCTTGCACGCCATATCATGGTCAGGAGGCTGGCGATTTGCCACCACAGGCTTCCCAGCTGTTGAGCAAGGCGAACAGCTCAGATTGCAGATTCTGCATCGCCACGATCTTCTCGCCGATCTCACCGGCCTTGCTGCGGATCCGAGCTTTCAGATCTCTGCAGGTGCAGAGCCCCGAACGTCGCGCCTCAAGGATCCGGCGCACATCCGGCAGCGGGATTTCCATCGCCCGCAGGGTGCGGATCAGGGTGAGTTCGGCAAACACGCCATCAGCAAACAGGCGGTAGCCGCCCCCACTGCGGCTGATCGGCTGGATCAACCCTTCATCGCAGTAGAAGCGGATTGTCTTGACGGTCAGGCCGGAGCGGCGGGCCACCTCACCGATCTTCAGGAACGACGCCAAAGGCGGGGCGACGACCACTTGACTCTCCACTAAGGGGAGAGTGCATCCTAGGGCTTAGTGCTGCTTGCCTTGTCCCGGTGCGCCCTGCCCCCGCCCTTCTGACACTGCTCGTCATGCTGGCGGCCGTGGTCCCCGCCCGGGCCCAGATGGATCCCCTTCATCAGCACCACCACCATCAGATGGATGCCCCGGATCCCGGGGCGGGATCGGCGCCGGCCGCCCCACCCGTAGACCACAGCGCCCACAACCACGATGTCGGCCCCGCTGGTGCCACCTACGACCTTCGCTGGCTCGACGCGATGGTCCAGCACCACACCGGCGCGCTGCGGATGAGTGAGTTTGTGTTCGACATCGGTGTGCCTGGTGTCGGCTCGCTCGCGAAGGACATCTGGCGTGATCAGGCCCAGGAGATCAAGGCGATGGGGCAATGGCGCAAGGCCTGGTACCCCGAGGCACCCGTCTATCCCGTGGCCCTGAAGGCGGGTGGAAATCCCAACAGCATGGAGAGCCTGGAGCGCATGAGTGCCACCCAGATTCAGGCAATGCAGATGACGGGCTCCACGCCAACACGAAACAATCGCCTCACCTGGTTCCTTGAAGGGATGATCGCCCACCACGGCGGTGCCCTGGTGATGGCCCACGATGCGCTCAACAAGAGCGCCAACCCCACCATTCAGCGCCTGGCGCGACAGATCATCGTTGCCCAACGCCGCGAAATCCTCGCGCTGCGTCGCATGCTCAAGCACGACGGTCTCAACAAACCCGAGTACTACCAGTTCGATGCCCTCTTCTCCTTCTGATCAACGCCTGGGGGTGGCTGCGGTGGCGCTGTTCTGTGCGCTGCAGCTTCCCAATCAGGCCCTCGCCCATGCAAAGGGCATGTACAAGAGCCAGGCCGAGGCAGAGAAGCGCGCCAAGGAGTTGGGCTGCAAGGGCACTCACCAGAACAATGGGCTGTGGATGCCTTGCATCGATGAGGCGTTGCTGCATCAGGAATTGCGCCAGGAATGAGGCCCATGCCGCGCGCCGTTAGCACCAGGTTCCGCCGGGCCCATCGCGTGGTGGTTCCCATCGCGGCCGCACCGTTATTGCTGACAGCGGCAAGCGGCTCGCTCTACAGCCTGCTTCTAGAGCGGGGAATCGATGCCTTCTGGTTACTGAAGATCCACACCGGCAAGTTCGGGCCCATCAATCTTCAGCCTTACTACTCGATGCTGCTCGGAGGGCTCACCCTTGTGGTGATCGTCTCGGGGATGGCCATGCTGTTCTCGGGCGTCAGGTCCTGGACCTGACGCCCTCAGAAGCCCACGAGCATCGCCACTCCCATCAGGGTCATGATCAGGTTCTCCGCGAAACTCACCACGCCGAGGGGTGTTCTGGAGTTGCCGCCCACGCAGGCGCAGTTGAGCGCCAAGTGATCGATGAACACCGCCTTGCCCACCGACGCCATCCCCATGGCCCCGAGCCCTACGGCCACGGCCCCCACCAGTTGCGGCGCGCTGCTGCCTTGTGCTGGCAGCAACATGCCGAGCCCCACCAGCAGTTCGATGCCGGGATAGAGGCGAGGCCAGGCGCGCCAGCGCTGGCTGAGCACGTCGTACTTGCGGAAGCTGGCCGCAAAGGCAGCCACGTCCATCAGCTTGAGCATGGCCAGCAGGCAGATGGCGATCCCCATGAAGCCTCTGATACCGGCGGCCAGCACCAGCGCCATCAGGCCTGCGGTGAGGAACACCGCCACGACCGGCATGTAGGAAAGGTCCGCGGTTTCTGGCCGCACGCCGAGCCGTGCGGCCAGATCGCTGTAGCCGCCGATCCGCTCCTGACCCGAGAAGATCTGGGGCGTGGTGGCCACACCATGGGCCGCCTTGAAGGTCTCCACCGCCTCGGGGCTGATGAGTCGATGGTCCTCGAACGGAATCTGCCACTCCTGCAGCAGACGAAGGGCACGCAGGCCCCAGGGGCAGGGGTGATCGGGCAGATCCATCCGGTAGAGGCGGACGGCACGAAGGGTCGTGGTGACCATGGGCAGCCAGGGAACCGGAACCCATCCAGCCTGATACCTCCAGCAACTGGAGAGTCAAGGGTGGGTTCTTGGCTCGGGTGAGGTCCTGCCTGAAGATCGCGCCTCTGGACGATCCAAACCCCCTCGCTCCGCCAACGGATACCGCTCGCACCCCCATCCCTCGCCCTCGCCGAGATCACCTCCCAGGCCCCGTGCCTGAGGCGCAGCTCGGCAGAGCTCAACAGCATTCCTGTTGCGGAGGCACCCGCCGCTGGCTTAATGCCATGGCCATGGCCCCGACTGAGCGCGTCGCTCCTTGAGGGGCCACGCATCCCACTGTTTCAAGCAGGAACTGCCGCGCCTGAGCGAACTGGCCGCCACGGGGGCCGGGGAGTCGGTGAACGCTTCGCAGCGGGCGGGCAACGGGGCGGGATCAGGGCGCTGGGGCCAGGGAATGCGCCTGGGACTCCGGAGATGCCGGCTGTCAGGCGGCAGCGAGAACTGGTTCGCCTCCCCGGAAACAGCGACGACACCATCCTCAAGGGTCACGCCAACGGCCGGCCGCCAGCCGCATCCCGCCCCCCAGCAGCGCCAGGGCCAGCAGGGGCATGTCTCCCCAGCGGTCGTAGGGAGTGAGGGCGGTGCGCTGGTGCAGGGTCATCACGGCGCTGGTGCTGCGCCCCGGGGGCAGCTGCTGCCGCAGGGCGCCGCGGGGATCCACCACCAGGCTGGGGCCGGTGTTGGCGGTGCTCACCAGCCAGCGACCGGTCTCGATCGCCCGCAGTCGCGCCAGGGCCTGGAACTGCCCCTGCAACAGCAGTGGATAGGGGTCGAGGTTGGCGCTGGCCAGCAGCCAGCGGGCGCCCTCCCGGCTGGCGGCCGCCAGGGCGCTGCCATCGGAGAGCTCGTAGCAGATGGCCACCCCCACCGGCCCCGCCGGCCGGTTCAGCAGCCGCGAGGCCGGGCCGGGCTCCACCCCACCCACCGCGGAAAGCCCGCTCCAGCGCAGCAGCCCGGCCAGGGGCACCCATTCCCCCAGGGGCACCACCCGGTGCTTGTCGAGCCAGCCCACCGGTTCGCGGCTGCCGGCGGCGAAGCGCAGCACACTGCTGCGCAGCGCCTCCCCCTCCTGGCGGAAGCCGCCACTGAGCACCTCCACCGGCGCCGGGGAGGGCAGCCCCTGGCCGTTGGCCAGGGACCCCTCCGGCAGAAGCAGGCTGGCCACAGGAGCCCCCGCAACCCCACCCGCCGGTGACACCGCCAGGCTCGCCTGGGCCCGCTCCAGCTGGCGCAGCAGTCGTCCCTGGGCCTCCGGGGTGAACTTGCTGCGGGTGGGGATCGCCGGCTGGAGCACCAACAGCCGCTCCACGGACCCGTTGCCGGGCTGGACCGCCGCCAGGGCCGCCGCCCCGCCGAGGTGACCCGCCAGCACGAGCAGCAGCGCCAGCACCAGGGAGCCGCGGCGCCACGGCGGAGCGGCCACGGCCCGCCAGAGGGCCCAGCCGATCAGCAGCTGCAGCGCAGCGACGCCGCCGGCGCCGCCCAGGGCCGCCAGCCCGGCCAGGCTGCGGTCGGCCGGCAGGGGCGCGGCACCGAGGCCGATCCAGAACAGCGGGCCGCGGGCCAGGGTCACCTCCGCCAACCCCCACAGCGCCGCCCCCAGCAGCGCCGTGGAGAACCGGGCGGGATCGAGGCGGCGCATCAACAGCAGCCAGAGCCCCACCAGCAGACCCCCGAGGATCCCCACCAGCAGCCAGAGGGCCAGGCAGAGGGGCAGGCTCAGGGGTCCCGGCACGCCGATCCAGTCGAGCGGATGCAGCCAGAGCAGCCAGCGGTGGCTGACCAGCACCGCCGCCAGGCCCCAGAGGAAACCGCCGGGGAGCGAGGAGCGCGGACCGGAGGGCGGAGAACCGGCCAGCCCCCAGAGCAGGGCCAGGCAGGGCCAGAGCAGCGGCAACCACCCCTGGGGCGGCAGGGCCAGGCCCGCGGCGGCCCCCGCCAGCAGGGCCACGGCGAGGGGCAGGCCCCAGCGCGGCTGCCGGTCATTGCCCATGGCCGCCACGCCGGGAAGGCGCCACGCTGCCCGTGGAGACACGCAATCCCTCCCGACCATGGACCAGAGCAATCTGCTGCAGATGCTGCTCCTGCGCGGCCTCGGCACCACCTCCCTGGTGGCCGACCGGCTGCGCTACGTGAGCCAGGAGTGGGTGAGCAGCGGCCGGCTCGACCCCACCCACGCCTCCGCCCTGGTGGAGGACGTGCTGCGGGCCCTGCGGGGAGATTCGCCGGAGGTGGAGCAGCAGGCGGAGCGCCAGCTGGAGCGCAACCGCGACCAGCTGCTCCAGGATCTCGGCCTGGCCCGCCAGCGGGAGCTCGACGAACTGCGCGGTCGGCTCGACCGGCTGGAGCGGCAGATGCGCCAAGGCGGCACCGGGGCGGCCGGCCTGGGCGACAACGACTTCCCGCCGGACTGAGGCTGCCAGAATCCAACGGTTGCCGTTCCAGGTTGATGCGCGAGATCCTGATCAGCTCGGCCGTGTGTGTGGCCTGTCTGCTGGTGGCCCTGATCAGTCAGCTGGTGGCCCCCTCCTCCGTGGGCGCCGCCGCGCCGGCTCCCGCGGCCATCACTGCGCCCGCCCTGGCCCGCGCCAGCGAGGCCCCCGTCGCCGCACCGGCGATCGCCTCTCCCCTGGAACTCGACCCCGACGACACCAACCCCACCCTCTTCACCATGGCCCCCGACAGCCCCGCGCCCGAATCCACCATCGCCGCGGGGGCCGATGCACTGGGCGGCCCCCTGCAGGCCGCACCCGAGCAGGTCACGGCCAGCGGCCTGCGCATCACCGATCTGGTGGTGGGGGAGGGCGCCGAGGCGGTGGCCGGTCAGAACGTCGTGGTCAACTACCGCGGCACCCTCACCAACGGCCGGGAATTCGACAGCAGCTACGGCCGTGGCCCCTTCCGCTTTCCACTCGGCGGCGGCCGGGTGATCAAGGGATGGGATGAAGGGGTGGCCGGCATGAAGGTGGGCGGCAAGCGCAAGCTGGTCATCCCCCCCGACCTGGGCTACGGCTCCCGCGGCGCCGGCGGCGTCATCCCCCCGGATGCCACCCTGATCTTTGAGGTGGAGCTCCTGGAGGTGGGCGGCTGAAACCGCTGCCTTCGCGGCGGCAGCCGCGACCCCGGCCCGGAGACGGTCGTTAAGATGCCCCCCCGGGCCGGGCTCCACCGGTTCTCTCCTCGCACGATCCGTCGTTCCATGGCCTTCACGCTGCCCGAACTCCCCTTCGGAGCCACCGAACTTGAGCCTTTCATCACGGCCAATACCCTCGGCTTTCACCACGGCAAACACCACGCCGCCTACGTCACCAACCTCAACAACCTGATCGCGGGCACCGATCTGGAAGGCAAGAGCCTGGAGGAGGTGATCCTGGCCGTCGCCGGTGACGCCAGCAAGGCCGGCATCTTCAACAACGCCGCCCAGGTCTGGAACCACACCTTCTACTGGCAGTCGATGAAGCCCGGCGGTGGCGGCCAGCCCAGCGGCGCCCTGCTCGACAAGATCAACGCTGACTTCGGCAGCTTCGAGGCCTTCGTGGAGGCCTTCAAGGCCGCCGGCGCCACCCAGTTCGGCAGCGGCTGGGCCTGGCTGGTGCTCGAGAACGGCAGCCTCAAGGTGACCAAGACCGCCAACGCCGATCTGCCCCTGGCCCATGGTCAGAAGGCCCTGCTCACCATGGATGTATGGGAGCACGCCTACTACCTGGATTTCCAGAACCGTCGTCCCGATTACATCAGCACCTTCCTCGACAAGCTGGCCAACTGGGATTTCGCCGCCGCCAACCTGGCCGCCGCCTGAGCCAGCGCCAACAAACGGAGGGCCAGCTCCCCTGGCCCCTCCTAGGATTAGTGATCCACCTGGGCCTTCGATGGACCTCCTGATCGACGTCCTGCTGCTGCTGGCCACCCTGGTGCTGGTCGATCGCAGCAACACCGACCGGGATGAGGTCTGGCGTCTCTGCCTGCGCATCCTGGCGGTGATGTCGGTGCTGGCCGTGATCACCAGCGACCGCGGCCTGCCCCTGGCCGGGGCTCTGCTGGCGTTCGCCCTCTGGCTGCCGGGAGCGGCCCGGATGGAGAAGGCGCTCGACCAGACCCTCGCCCGAGGCGACGCCAACCCCCCCGCTGTGCCCCCGCGATGAACCACGACGGCCCCGACCTGATCGAGCTGATCTTTGTGGCCTTCGTGCTGGCGGGTATTTCCTACAGCCTCACCCACTGAGCGGCAGCACCGCCTCCGGCGCAATCCACATCGCATCGCCGTAGGAGAAGAAGCGGTACTCCTGATCGATCGCCTCCTGATACAGCGCCAGCAGGCGGCGGCGGCCGATCAGGGCGCTCACCAGCAGCAGCAGGGAGCTGCGGGGCAGGTGGAAGTTGGTCAGCAGGCCCTCCACCACCGCGAAGCGGAAGCCCGGCTGGATCACCAGGTTCACCGGCCCGGCGTAGGGCTGCAGCCGGCCGCCATGCAGCGCCGCCACCCCCTCCAGACTGCGCACGCTGGTGGTGCCGATGGCGATCACCCGCCCGCCCCGGGCCTTGCAGGCCTCCACCGCCGCCACCAGTGGCGCCCCCACCTCCACCCATTCACTGTGCAGCTCAAGGCCGCGCAGGTCTTCCTGCTCCACCGGCCGGAAGGTGCCCAGGCCCACATGCAGGGTCACCGTGGCCAGCTCCACACCCCGCTCCTTCAGGGCGGCCAGCAGCGCATCGCTGAGGTGCAGCCCGGCGGTGGGGGCCGCCACCGCACCGGGCCTCGCGGCGTAGCGGGTCTGGTAGCGCTCGGCGTCGCTGGCGTCGTGTTCGTGGATGTAGGGGGGCAGGGGGATGGCCCCGTAGCGCAGCAGCAGGGGCTCGAGGCTGGCCGCATCCCCACACTCGGGTGGAAAGGCGATCCGGCGGCCGCCGGTGGTGGGATCGCCATCGAGCACCTGCAGCTCCAAAGGCGGCTGGTGGGGGGCTTCCACCGTCAACCATTCGCCGCTCTTCAGGCGCTTGGCGGGCCGGGCCAGGCAGAACCAGCGGCCGCCGCCACAGGGCTCGAGCACCAGCAGCTCCACGGCCCCGCCGCTGGCCCGCCGCGCCGCCAGCCGGGCCCGCAACACCCGGGTGTCATTCACCACCAGCAGGTCGCCGGCCCGCAGCTCCGCCTGCAGATCCCAGACCTGGAGATGGCGGGCGGAGCCATCGGCGTCCACCGCCAGCAGGCGGGCGGCGTGGCGCGGCTCCACCGGTCGCTGGGCAATGCGCTCCTCGGCCAGCACAAAGTCGTAGCTGGAGAGGAGCAGATCCTCCGGGTCCACCACCGTCAGAGGGCGAGGCTTTCGGGGTCGTTCTCGATCAGGGCCGCCAGGTCCTTGAGGAAGGCGGCGGCGTGGGTGCCGTAGATGACGCGGTGATCGCAGGTGAGGTTGACCTGCATCTGGCGCTTCACCGAAATCGAGCCATCGTTGCCCGCCACCACCGTGGGCCGGGAGGCGGCCACTGCCAGGATCGCGCCGGTGCCCGGCGGCAGGATCGCATCGAAGCGATCCACCCCGAACATGCCGAGGTTGGACAGCGTGAAGGTGCCGGTGCTGTATTCCTCCGGCTTGAGCTGCTTGCTGCGAGCCCGGTTCACCAGATCGGCCCAGCTGCGGGAGAGGGCGTAGAGATCGGTGCGGTCGGCCTGGGCGAGCACCGGCGTGATCAGGCCGCCGTCCTCCATCGCCACCGCCACCGCCACGTTCACCGCCTCGGGGTAGGCCATGGCGTCACCGACGGTGGCGGCATTCACCTGGGGATGGCGGGCCAGCACCACGCCCACCGCCTTCGCCAGCAGGGCTGTCATCGTCACCCCCTTCTCCTTGACTTTTTTATACAGAGCGTCGAGGCGATCGGTGCTGATCGTGTAGCCCACCCGGAAGCAGGGCACCGCCAGGGTGGCGTTCATGTTGCGCACCACCGCCTGCTGGAGGGTGTTGAACGGCACCGTCTCCCCGGGTCGACCGAAGGTCTGGCCGGCGGGCGCGGCGGCGGCCGGCGCGGCGCCGCCGTTGACCCCAGCGGCGGCGGGAGCCGTGCCTTCGGCCACCCGCGGCACACTCACGGCCCGGCCGGAGGCCGTCTCCACGTCCTCGGCCTGGATGCGGCCGTTGGGGCCGCTGCCCCGCAGGCCGGAAAGATTCACCCCCAGCTGGGCCGCCAGCTTGCGGGCGCGGGGAGTGGCGACGACGCGGCCATCAGCGGCGGGCGGCGCCACCGGAGTGGGTGCGGCGACGGGAGCTGGAGGGGTGGGGGCCGCCGCCAGTGGGGCCGCCGCCGGGGGAGCCGTCGTCACAGCCGGAGCGGGGGCAGGGGCAGCTGGCGGCGCGGACGGAGCGCTGGCCTGAACCGCCGCGATCTCCGCCTCGCTCTCCACGATCAGACCGATCGTTTCCCCCACCGGCGCCGTGCCACCGGCGGGCATCAGCACTGCGGCCAGGAAGCCCTCGTTGAACGACTCGACATCCATGTCGGCCTTGTCGGACTCGACGACGAGCACCGACTCGCCGCGCTCGACGCGGTCACCCGGCCGCTTGAGCCACTCCACGATCTTGCCCTCCGTCATCGTGGAGCTGAGGGCGGGCATGAAGATTTCGTGGGTGGCCAACGCTGGTCTGCCGCGGACCGGCCGACTCTACCGAGGCCGGCGGAAGCCCTCAGCTCCCCTCGATCGCCTCGATCACCCCATCCCGCACCAGCAGGGCCACCTGCAGTTTCTCCACCAGGTTGTCGCCGACGCGCACCTCACAGGTGCTCTCGATCTGACCCTGGTCGACGATCTGATCCATCTCCAGCTCCCGCACCTGGCGCTGCTGCTCGAGCACCTGGCGCTTCTGCTCCTCCAGCTCGGAGCGCTTGGCGCCCACCTGCTGCTGCACCGAAGCCACCTGCTCCTGCACACGGGGATCGAGGGGGTTGGCGCTCTGGCGGCGGATCTCATCGATCACCCGCTGGCCCTCCTGCTCCAGTTGGGCGAGCTGCTGGTCGAGGTTGCTGACGGCGTTGCTGAGCTCCCGCTCGGCATCCTCCTTCCAGCGGGGCGTGACCACGGCCCGGACCGTGATCGTGCGCTTGATCGTCAGGCTGTCGGCCATGGAAGAGACGGTGCAGCTCCCAGGCTGTCAGGGGTGGGGCCTATGGTCAACCGTCGCCGTAGAGGCGGGCCACGGCGGCGGCGTCCCGGGCCAGGATCGCGTCGCGGCGCAGTTTGAGGGTCTGGGTGAGCAGGCCGTTCTCCTGGCTGAACGCCTCCACCAGGACCACCCCCCCCAGGCGCTCGTCGGGGCGGGAGCCTGCACGCCCCGCCAACAGCCGGTTGAACTCCCGGGTGAGGCCCCGCAGCAGGGCCGGATCGGCGTCGGCCCCTGCCTCCGGGCCGGGGGCGGCCAGGCCGGCGGCGGCGGCGAAGGCCGCCAGGGGCTCGAGGCGCGGCACCAGCAGCAGGCCCAGCTGCTTGCGGTCCTGACCCACCAGCATCAGCTGCTCCACCAGGGGACTGGCGGCCAGGGCGTCCTCCAGGGGGCCGGGTTCGATGTTCTCGCCGCTGCTGAGCACGATCGTGTCCTTGGCGCGGCCGGTGAGCACCAGGCTGCCGTCGGCCATCAGCAGGCCCAGATCGCCGGTGTCGAACCAGCCCTCCGCATCGAGCACCTTGGCGGTGGCCTCCGGCTTGCCGTGGTATCCCCCCATCACCTGGGGGCCCCGGGCCAGCACCAGGCCCCGCTCGCCGATCCGGCGCGGCGCGCGGGTGTCCGGGTCGACGATGCGCAGCTCCGTGGCAGCCACGGGCTGGCCGGCGCTGCCGCGGCGGTTGCACCAGGGCCGGCGGCAGGTGAGCACCGGAGAGGTTTCGGTGAGGCCGTACCCCACCAGCAGCTCGATGCCGATCGCCTCGAAGAAGCTGTCCACGTAGAGGGCCAGGGCACCGCCGCCGCTGATCGCGGTGCGCAGGGCGCCGCCGCAGAGCTGGCGGCTCACCTTCGGCCAGAGGCTGGCGGCGGCCAGGCGATGCAGGGGCCAGCGCCAGGCGGCACCGAACGCCGCCCCGAGCCGACTGGCCGGGGATTCGGGCCGCAGGGTGAGGTCGAGGGCGGTGCGGCGGCAGCGGTGGTAGCCCTCGCTGATCGCCAGCGCCCCCCGCAGCAGCCGCTGCCGCGACCCGGGCATGGCGGCCAGGGCGTCCTCAAAGCCCGCCAGCAGCGCCTCCCAGAGCCGCGGCACGCTGATCAGGTATTGGGGCCGCACCTCCTGCAGGTCGCCCCGCAGGCGCTTGAGGGTGGTGTAGGTCTGGCTGCAGCCGCAGGAGAGCAGGAAGTACTCGGCGCTGCGCTCGTAGGAATGCCAGATCGGCAGCACGCTCAGCACCCGATCGCCGGGGCTGGGGGCGACGGCCACGCCGAGGCTGCGCACCTGGTGCAGCAGGTTGCCGTGGCTGAGCGGCACCCCCTTGGGCTGGCCGGTGGTGCCGGAGGTGTAGAGGAGGGTGGCCAGCCGCCCCTCCCCGCCCGCGGCGAGCGGGGGTGGCGGTGCGGTGGCGCCCCGCTCCTGCAGCTGCTCCCAGCTCAGGCAGGGCAGGCCGGGCCGCTCGGGCGGTGCGCCCTCCAGCACCAGCAGGAAGCGCAGGCCCGCCAGGGTCGGGGTGTCGAGCTCCAGGCGGGCGAACAGCTCGGCCGACTCCAGCACCAGGGCCACCGCGCCGGAATCGGCCAGGATGTAACGCAGCTCCTCCACCGGCGCCGCACCGCCCCGCACCGCGTCGGCGCCGCCGGCCCGCATGATCCCCTGGTCGGCCTGCAGCCAGCGGGGTCCGTTCTCGGCGAACAGGGCCACCACCTCGCCGGGACGCAGGCCCAGGTCGGCGAAGGCCGCCGCCGCCCGTTCGATCCCCTGGTGCAGCTCGCGATAGCTGAGCCGCTGCGGCGGCCGGGCATGGGGCGCATCGAGGGCGATCCGATCGCCGTGCAGCCGCTCCAGCTCGGGCCAGATCTGCTCCAGGGCGCTCAGGCCGCTCCAGTCGTGGCGCAGGGCCAACGCCCGCTGATCGCGTTCGCTGCCGCTCCAGTGGATCTCCGCGGTGGTCATCGGGGCGCACATGAATCGGGCTAATGGTTACCACCCCTGCAGGGATTCCGGCGGCTCCGGCGGCCGCAGCGTGAGCTCGAGGCGCTCGGCGCAGGCCGCCCGCAGCAGGGGCCGCACCGCCTCCACACCGAGGCCGGGGCACCAGTCCGCCAGGCGCCCCACGGGGCGATCGGCGATGCCGCAAGGCACGATCGCCCCGTATCCCGCCAGGGAACAATCGATGTTGAGGGCCAGGCCGTGCTGGGAGATCCAGCGACGTGCCCCCACGCCGATCGCGGCCAGCTTGCGGCCCTCCAGCCACACCCCCGTGCGGCCCGGCCAGCGCTCCCCCTCCAGGCCGAGGGCGCTGAGCACATCGAGCACCACGTCCTCCAGGCTGCGCAGGTAGCGGTGCAGATCGGCGCCGCGCCGCCGCAGGTCGATCACGGGGTAGAGCACCAGCTGGCCGGGCAGGTGATGGGTCACCTCACCGCCGCGGTCGATGCGCAAGAGGGGCAGGGGCGGATCCGCCGGATCGAAGCGCAGATGGGCCGGATCGGCGCCGCGGCCGAGGGTGTAGCAGGGCTCGTGTTCGAGCAGCAGCACAGCCTCGGGGGCGGCGGGATCCGCGAGCAGCCGCGCCTGCTGCTCTCGCTGCCAGGCCCAGGCGCGGACGAACGGCACCGGCGCCGGCGGTTCGAAAAGAATTGCGGAGCTGCGGCTGGCCATGGGCATCACTCCCTAGCTTGAAGCCACACCCCCGGAGCTGAGCTGCTGATGAAACTGGTGATCCACGGGCGCAATCTCGACGTGACCCCGGCGATTCGCGACTACACCGAAAACAAGCTGGGGCGGGCGATCAGCAACTTCGGTGACCTGGTGCGCGAGGCCGATGTGCACCTCTCCGTGGCCCGCAACCCGCGGGTGCCCCAGCAGATCGCCGAGGTGACGATGTATGCCAACGGCACCGTGATCCGCGCCCAGGAGCGCAGTGAAAACCTTTACGCCAGCATCGATCTGGTGGCCAGCAAGCTCAGCCGCCAGCTGAACCGCTACAAGGAGCGGGTGCAGGAGCGCAGCCACGGGCCGGTGCACCGCTCCGCCCGCGACGAGGAGGCCGGAGCCGCCGCCCTGCCGCCCCCCGGCGGCGCCCTCACCGACGGCCTAGAGCCGACCGTTCCCCACCGCGGTGTGCGCCGCAAGTACTTCGCCATGCCGGCGATGAGCCTGGAGGAGGCCCTGCACCAGCTGGAGATGATCGACCACGACTTCTACGTGTTCCGCGAGGTGGAGAGCGGCCAGATCCAGGTGGTGTACCACCGCAACCACGGTGGCTTCGGCGTCATCCAGCCCCGCGAGTGAAAACGGCGCAGGCCGACCTGGCCCCCCTCATCGACCACGCCCTGCTGGATCCCCACCACGGAATCGAGGCGCTGCAACGCTGCTGCGACGAGGCCCGCCACTTCGGCTTCGCCGCCATCTGCG
>JBEIHT010000048.1:0-17122 GCA_040381155.1 Aphanothece sp. | reverse complement strand
TACCTTCTCGCCACTGCCCAGGGTGCCGTTGCTGCCGTTGACGGTGAGCGTTGTGTCGGAGGTGATGAAGTCGGAGCTGGAGGAGCCGGTGTCGGAGGCGATGGCGCTGATCGCCAGCGCAGCGGTGGGGGCGCTGGCGTCGATCGAGATCGACGGCGTGGTGCCTGCACCACCGCTGTTGCCAGCGGCATCGGTGTAGCTGCCGGCGGCCACGGTGATCGAAGCGCTGCCGCTGGCCAGGTTCGCCGTCGGCGTGAAGGTGGCGGTGCGCGTCAGACCCGAGCCACTGATGGCGGAAAGGCTGCCGCCGGTGACGACCACATCCCCCGTGCTGCCATTCCAGGCGAAGGTGCTGCCGGGGTCTTCTGAGAAGGTGAAGGTGATCGTCGCCGTCTGGCCGGCCCTCAGGGCGTTGGCGGAGCTGGTGATCGCCAGTGTGGGCGCCACCGTGTCCACCAGCTGATTGGTCGCGCTGAGCTGGGAGAAGGAGGAGGAAACAACGTTGCCGGCGTTGTCGGTGAACGTGCCTGCGGTGACAGCGAGGCTGTTGGCGGCGACCCCAACACCGTTGGTGTCTGTGAGGGTGGTGGGGAGGGAGCTGTTGGCGAAGACGAGCTGGCTGACGCCTGCGGCAGTGGTGGTGGTGCCGGTGGCGGTGAGGGTGACGTTGGTGGTGCCGCCGCCGCTGGCGTTGTCGACCATCGCGGTGATGGTGGCGGTGCCGCCGCTGGAGAGACGGATGGTTTCGCTGAAGTTCAGGGTCAGCGAGAGCGTTCCTCCGGCGAGGGCGTACTGGGCGGAGGCCGGGTTGACGATCGAGCTGACGGAGGGAGCCAGGGTGTCGATCGAAATCGACGGCGTGGTGCCGGCGCCACCGCTGTTGCCGGCCGCATCGGTGTAGGTGCCGGCGGCCACGGTGATCGAAGCGGTGCCCGAACTGTTCGCTGTGGGCGTGAAGGTGGCTGTGTAGGAGGTGCCGGAGCCGGAGAAATTGGAGAGGGTGCCGCCGCTGACGGTGACATCACCGACGACGAAGTTGGTGGAAGCTTCTGAGAGGGTGAAGGTGATCGTCGCCGTCTCACCAGCTTTGAGGGTGGAGGCGTTGCTGGAGATGGCGATCGTTGGCCGGATCGTGTCGACCGTCAGGGTGACGGTGTTATTGGCATCGGCGCCATCGTTGTTGGTGTTGCCAGCGGCGTCGGAGAAGGTGCCGGAAGCCACGGAGATCACGCCGTTGGTGGTGCTGTCCGCCGTGGGTGTGAAGGTCGCCGTGTAGGAGGTGCCGCTGCCAGCGAAGTTGGAGATGCTGCCGCCAGTGGCGCTGATGTCCGCCGAAGTGAAGTTGGTGGAAGCTTCTGAAAGGGTGAAGGTGATGGTGGCCGTCTCACCAGCTTTGAGGGTGGAGACGCTGCTTGAGATCGCCAGGGTGGGAGCGGTGCGGTCGTAAGTGAAGGAAGCGGTGGCCTGTGTGGCTTGGTTGCCGGCCGTGTCGCTGACATTGGCGGTGATATTGACGGTGCCTTCCGTGAGGGTTTTGACCTCGGCGGAGGTGAGAGTGATGGACCAGGCTCCACCGGCGTCGATGGTGGCGGTCTTCGCAGTGATCGAGCCGACAGCGACGGTGACGGTGCGACCATCAGCGCCGGAGGAAGTACCGGAGATGGTTAGAGAGGATTCATCTTCTGCATTGTTGACGAAGCCGTCGGTGGAGATCGGTGTAGTGATCGCCAGAGTGGGAGGGGTTATGTCGTAAGTAAAGGAAGCGGAGGCCTGGGTGGCGGGGTTGCCGGCGGCATCCGAGACGTTGGCTGTGACGTTGATTGTGCCTTCGGTGAGTGCTTTGACCTGAGCAGTGGTGAGGGAGACGGACCAAGCGCCTCCAGCGGCGATGGTTCCTGTGTAGTTATTACCTCCGACAGCGACGGTGACGGTGCGACCATCAGCGCCGGAGGAAGTACCGGAGATGGTTAGAGAGGATTCATCTTCTGCATTGTTGACGAAGCCGTCGGTGGAGATCGGTGTAGTGATCACCAGAGTGGGCGCGGTTGTATCAACAAGGTATGAGTTGTTATCGGCTACGAGTGCATGCGTAATTGTGGCATTGTTGCCCGCCGCATCACGGATTGTGCCTCCATTGAGCGCGAGACTGTTGGCTGCAATACTGATTCCGTTAGAATCAGTATCTCCAGCCGCCACGGTATAGGTGAACACAAGGGCTGTGCTGCCTGATCCGGAGGAGTAGTTTGCAGTTTTGCTGGTTCCTCCAACGTTTAGGGTAAGACTTGGAGTGCCAGTCACAGTGACTGCCTCCGACATTGTGACGGTGATACTGACTACGTCACCGGCATTCAAAGTATTATTTTGAGCGTTGGTAGCAGATGTAATCGCTACAGAGCTGACTGTGGGTGCAGTTGTATCTGCAACAACAGCAGTGCCCGAAACCGTAAAATTTAAATCTTTAGAATCAGAATTTCCATCCTTCTGAATCAGCGAACCACTTGAGTATGTATTGCTACCAGTGCCTCGCCAAAATAATCCGCTATTGGTGGTGGACTGAGAAACTCTGATAAAATAAACATTTGCAGAGCCTGTACTGAGCGTGATCCCCGGATTGACTGTATAATTGGATGTAATGAGAGTGCCAAGAGTGCTTGTATTAAAGGTGATGCTCCAGATGTTGGAGCCAGTCCAAGTGGAACGTATGCTTATAGTCGTGGTTCCGCTAGTGAGGCTAGAAAACCTGTACAGATTCAGCCTAAGTGTGTTAATATTCGCAGAGGTTGCTCCTCCGGTGGCTGGGAGAAAGAAAGTCTGTCCGTAGTTTTGATCGCTCTTGATTTCATAAGAGTCTATTCCTCCTGTATGGCTGGTGGAGATCGCCGTCGAAGCTTCCACCACCACCTGCACCCCCTCAATCGTGAGGGTGGCACTGTCATCCTCCGCATCAATCACCGCGCGCTGCTCGGCCGTGAGCGAGACGCCGGTGACCAGGCTTGCGAAGCCCTGGCCTTCGTCGCCGGGGCTGTCGAGGCTGGTGCCGTCGATGCCCTTGTTGAGCCGCTGATCGATGGCGCTGCCGAATTCCTCCAGCAAGGCGCTGGTGGCCAGGTTGAGATCCAGCACGCCGCTGTTGAGCAGGTCGCCGTTCACATAGATGCGCTCCTTGCCGGTGTGGCCGATGGCGGCGTAGGCGGCCAGGGCGCCGTTCAGTTCGTCGTTGCTGCGCAGGTCGACGTCGATCTGCAGGCCGGCTCCGCCGATCAGGGCGAGCAGGGCCTGTTTGTTGGCTTCAAACGTGTCTGGATCGGTGCCGGCGCGGCCGAACACATCGGCCAGGATCGCGTCGCGCTCGGGATCGGTGAGCAGTTCGCTGAGGTAGCGGCTGGCCAGGGTGAGCGCTTCTTCCCAGAGCGCCTGGGCCTCGGCGCTGAGCACCGGGCTGCCATCGTCGACCACCACATACTGCTCGGGGGCCTCGATCGCGCCACGGAAGGTCAGCAGCAGCGCGGTGCTGCTGCTGAGCGCACCATCGCTCACCGTGAACGTAAAGGTCTCGCCGCCGCTGGCCGTGAGGGCATTGAGACTCCAGTCGCTCTTCGGCTGGAAGCGGTACTGGCCGCTGGCTGAATTGAGGTAGACGCTGCCGTAGGCGCCGCTGGCAACGAGGTTGTAGCTGACGCCGCCGAAGTTCACGGCCACGGCGCTGGCGCCGGTGAGGCCATAGCTGAGTGGGTCGCCCTCCGGATCGCTGGCGATCAGGCTGCCGGAGCTGGGCGAGAAGGAATCGGCGGCGGCCGTGTCGATCAGGGCGAGCGGTGCCAGCGCCCCCAGCAGCGGTGCGTCGTTGACGGCGACGACGGTGACGGAGGCGGAGAGATTGGGGCTGCTGCTGCCGCTGCCGCCGCCGGCGGCGCCGCCGGAGTCGCGCAGGCTGGTGATGCTGAGGGTGCGGCTGCCGGCGGTGGGGTTGTCGCGGTTGGTGTTCTGGTAGCTGAGGCCGCTGAACAGAGCAGCGGTGGCGGCGGCGCTGAGGCCCGCGGCGCTGCTGAAGGCCAGGCTGGCAGTGCGGCCGCTGGCGGTGACAGCGCCGAGGCTGACGGTGTAAGCGAGGCCGCCGGCCGTCACCCCGGAGCTGGCGGTGCCGAGGCGGATGGCGCTGCCGTCGATCGCCAGGATCTCGTCGTCGCCGTCGCGCAGGCCGGACAGGCTGAGGGAGAAGGCGGTGATCCGCTGCCAGCTCTCCACCGCCGGGCCCACGGCGACAGCCGTCGCGGAGAAGAAGGCAACCGGGGCCGCCTGGGTGCCGCTGCCGCTCGCCTCGCGGAAGCTGCCGTTGCTGGCGGTGGCGGAGAGGGTGGGGCCCTGGTTGGCCTCGCATTCGACGGCCACAGCGCTGCCAGCGATCGACACGCTGCCGCCGGTTGCATCTCGGCCCAGGCTGGCGAGTTCGGCATCGGAGAGGGAGCGGCCCACCAGGGCGGCGGCGAAGGCTTTGCCCTCATCGCCGGCCGCATCGAGGGCGCCGTTGAGGCGTCGGTCGAGGGCGTGGCCGAATTGCTCCAGCAGGATCCAGGTGAGCTGCTCGCTGGTGGTGCCGTCGCTGAGGCGATCGGCGTTGAGGAACACCCGTGGCGTGCCGGCGGGGGACGCGGGCGCGAAGGCGATTGCGGCGCCGTTCAGGTCGGCGCCGGCGCGTACCTCCACCTGCAGCCCCAGACCGGCACCCGAGAGCAGCGAAACAAGCGAGGTGAGGTTGCTGGAGAAGCTGGCGGCAGGCGTGCCCGCCGTGGCGAACAGGCTGGTGAGCAGTGCGTTGCGGTCGCTGCGATCCAGCAGGGTGGTGATGCGGTTGCTGGCGCCGGAGAGAGCCAGCTGAAGATTGGTGCTCTGGACGTTGGAGAGGCTGAGGGCCGGATTGGCAACCAGGGAGAACTGGACGGGGCTGGTGCGGGTGCGACTGCTGCTCATGGCCGGGAGGTGCGCCGGAGGGGCGCCGGGAGAGAGGGGACGATTGCCGGCGCTACCGGCTCAATTCAAGATTTATTCACTCTATCTCAGTCAATTCCAAGCTTTGTGGGGGCTTCTGAGTCTCCAGGGGAAAAGCTGCGAAAGCCTGGCTCAGGCTGCCTTGCGTCGCAGTCGCAGTCGCAGTCGATGCCGCAGTCGCCGGCTCCAGGCGAAGGCGGACGCTCCGCCCAGTGCCGGGATCGGCCCGGGGACGTTGGTCTCGAACTCCAGCCTCAGCTCCTGGAATTCGCCTCCGTCCCCCCAGGTCCAGGTGAAGCGGCTGCCGCCGGCAACGCCGAGATCCGCAAAGCTCAGGCCAGCAAACACATTGGTGCTCGGCTCGATCGCACAGGGGGTCTGCAGGGGGCAATCGTCGTTCGATGGCAGCAGCAGATAGCCCAGAGAGCCATCGATGCCGAAGCTCGATCCAGACGGCTCACTGGTATTGACCCCGCTCCTCAGGTTTTCATCCGTTCCGATGGGGGAGCCTGGGGCCTGGGCAAACCCGCTCCAGAACCAGGCTTTGCTGCCGCCGGATTGCGTTCCCACCAGCAGGTAGGAGAAGCGGCTCTGGAGCTCCGGGGTGGGGAAGGTCGTCGGATTGCCTGCGGGGTAGACCATGCCATCCGGAATGGCGACCCTGCTCAGCTCATCGGTGGAATAGCTGCCGCTACCTGTGATCTCGACGTCGCTGCCCACCTGCCGCATGCGCAGCACCAGGAAGGCCTCAGCCGGTTGCGGCAGGGCGGCCGGCAGCAGCACTGAGGCAGCGCAACCCCAGAACGGAACGAGCCGCCGGTTGCATCGGAGGCTGAAGCAGCGGAGCTGGTGCATGGGAGGCGGATTCGGCAGCTGTTGACCGGGTATCGGCAGGGACGCAGGCCACGGCCAGGCTTACCGCAAGGTTTCACGCAAACTTGATACACATTCAGGTTTTAGTGCTACCAATCCCCGTCTCTGCTGGTTTTTGCCCTGGCGGCGCCCGCTCCACCGAGTTCAGGGCGGGGGCTGAGTGTCTTTTTGGCGCCTTACTCTGATGGAGGTTTCCTGTGGATGCCAAGGGCGGCCATGGCCGAAGCCATTCCTCTCCGCCCACCCGGCTCCGATTCGCCCCCGCTCCCCGGGCCCGAACCACCGCCTGCGCCGTCGTCGCCCCCGGCCACCCCCCAGATGCCGGTGGTCGATCTCATCGGCCTGCGCTTTTCTTTGCATCACCTGCGCCTCGTCGGCTATGGCCTGCTGGCCGTGTGGCTCGTGGAGATGGCCACCCTGCTCTCCACGCCGGATGTGGTCGCGATCGGCAGCCGGCTGCATTCGATCAGTCAGTTCCTTGATCTGGCGCCGATCCTGCTGGCGGCGATCGGCCTGATCGCCTTTCAGGGCGGGTTGCGCCGCGGTGCCTTTGAGCTGCTGTTGCTGCCGCTGCTGCTATCGCTGCTGCCGCTGCTCAGCGCTTTCCATTTCTTCCTCGCCCCGGTGACGGTGGCCAACGCCATCACCCTGGTGCAGAAACAGCAGGAGATCGGCGACGATCAGTTGCAGCGCATCGACCGGCAGATCAACCGTGCCACCACGATCCTGCGCGAGAGCGACAGCATCGATGCCATCCTCGCCGGCCTGCAGCGCATCCCCGGCCTGCAGGTGCGCATTCCGGCTGCCGCTCCGCTGCTCGAGGCCCGGCGCGAGGTGCGCAGCTCCCTCGAACGGGATCGCGATCGGCTGCGGCAGCGCATCCGCAACAACCTCAGCGCCACCCGCGAGGCCTTCCTGCGCCGCTCCCTCACCAACGGCGCTCTGGCGCTGATGGTGGGCCTGGTGCTGTGGGGTGTCCATGCGGGCACCATGCGCGAGATGGAGCAGTCGATCCCGTTCCTCGACTGGATCCTGATCCATGGCGACGAGAGCCAGAGCCAGGATGTGCTGCGCGAACTGCTGCGCTTTCAACGCGCCTGCATCGCCCTGGGCTGGTTCGCCCTGCTCGAGCGCAGTCTGCGCCTGGTGCGCCGCGTCATCCGCCGCCTGCCGGAGGAGGAGCAGGAGGAGGATCTGCGCGTCGGCGTGGTCGAGGAGGCACCCCAGCTGGCCCCGTACCCGCCCCCCTTCGAGCCCGGAAGCCTCTCGATCCTCTCGCCTTCGCTCCCCTCCCTGTTCCCGCCCCGCGGCGTCAGCCAGGCCGGCATTCCGCCCCTGAGCCTGGAGGACGACGCCACCGAGCTGGACGGGCCTGACTCTTCCACGCCCGAGGAGAAGCCGGGCCTGCTCGCTTTCTGGCTCCGCCGCCAACGGGAGCGCGACCGGATCCGGGCCCTGCAAGCCCTTCGCCGCATGGGCGATTCCGCCATGTTCCAGGGATTTCGGGCTCTGCCGCCGCCCCCCGCCGTTCCCCCTCCGACCCAGTCGGTTGTCCCTCCCCCTCCCTGGGCGGACGGGGAGCTGCCGCCCGGTTTCGATCCCTACCAGCTCAGCCGCTCTGAGATCCGCGCCCGGCAGCGCGATCTGCAGCGCTCCCGCAAAGCCATGCGGCGCCTCGGCGATCCCCACTTCCTAACGATGATCGGCCAGGAGCCCCCCCGCCCACCCCACCGCCCGTGTTCCCCAACCCCCGTCCTGGCCCGCTTCGCCGACTCTGGCGCTGGTTCGTCACCCACCTCTGAGCGTCTGGGGCGCCGGCACCTGGGACGCCGGCCTTGCCCGGCCGCTGCTGGCCCAGGCCCGCAGCGCCTCCAGCTGCTCGCGTGCCGTGCGGCTCAGCGGCACCACCTGGCTGGCGGCCGCGATCAGATCCGCCTCCGCCAGCTCCCGCCCCTCTCCGAACGCCAGGTGCATCGCCTCGATCACCGTCTGCTCCAGCTCCGCCCCCGAGAATCCAGCCGTGCGATCCACCAGCACGTCGAGCGCGATCGCATGGGCGGGCCGACGGCGGCGCAGCTGCAGATCGAGAATCGCCTGCCGCTCCTGCCGATCCGGCAGCTCCAGCAGGAAGATCTCATCGAAGCGGCCCTTGCGCAGCAGCTCCCCCGGCAGGCGCTCCACGGCGTTGGCGGTGGCCACCACGAACACGGCGCTGGTCTTCTCCGCCATCCAGGTCAGCAGGCTGGCCAGCACCCGCTGGGTGGTGCCGCCGTCGCTGCGGGAATCGCCCCCGAAGCCCTTTTCGATCTCGTCGATCCAGAGCACGCACGGCGCCATCGCCTCGGCCCGCTGGATCATCTCCCGCGTGCGCGCTTCGCTCGCCCCCACCAGCCCGGCGAACAGCCGCCCCACATCGAGCCGCAGCAGGGGCATCGACCAGCTGTGGGCGATCGCCTTGGCGGTGAGCGACTTGCCCGTGCCCTGGGGCCCCACCAGCAGCACGCCGCGGGGCAACGGCAGGCCGTAGCGCTGGGCGTCCTCGCCGAAGGCCCGGTGCCGCTGCTCCAGCCAGTGCTGGAGGGCCTCCAGGCCGCCGATGTCCGCCGGGGTGGCCTCGGTGGGGCAGTACTCCAGCAGCTCGCTGCGGGCGATCGCCTGCCGCTTCTCCTCCAGCACCTCCGCCAGGTCGTCGAGCCCCAGCTCGCCCCGGCGGGCCAGGGCCCGGGCCGCCAGCTGGCGCACCCTTTGCTCGCTCAGGCCGTGGCAGGCGGCGGTGAGCATCTCCAGCACCCCCGCCGCCAGGGGGCGGCCGCTGGCGGCCGCGATCGAGCTCAGCAGGGCGCCGATCTCGGCGGCGTCCGGCAGGGGCAGTTCCAATAGGGTGACGCTGTCCTCCAGTTCCCGCGGCAGCTGCCAGTCCGGCGCGCTGATCACCAGGGTGTGGGGCAGCCGCCGCAGGGCCACCGCCAGGTTGCGCAGCCGCCGGCACACCCCCGCGTCGTCGGCGTAGCGGTGGAAGTCCTTGAGCAGCAGGATCGCCCCCTGCTCCGGCGGCAGGCCGGCCAGGGCCTCCAGGGCCGCCTGCGGGTTGCGGGCCGCTTCCCCCTCCCGGTTCGGCGCGCCGCTCAGGCCGCTCACGAAGTCCCAGCGCAGCAGGGTGCGGCCCCCCAGCCGTGCGGCGGCCCGCTCCAGCAGGCTCTCCACCCGCTCCTCCTCCAGGCTGCGGATCCAGAGGATCGGGGTGCGCGAGCGAATCAGCAGGTCGAGCTGATCGGCCAGGGAGGGGGTGGCGCTCATCGGGGCCGCAGGTTGCGCAGGGCCGCCCAGCGGGGGTCCACCTCCGCCGGGGCGTCCCCCCAGCTGGGGGGACCGGGGCAGTCGCTGCCGCAGCGGTTCACCAGCGGCAGGCGCAGGCTCAGCTGCTCGAACAGCCACTGCTCCGGATCGAAGCGGCCGCGGGGATCGAGGCGATCGTCCAGCGCCTCCGCCAGCTCTCCGGGTCCGGGGCTCTCCAGGGCCAGGACCTCGCCGGCCGCCTCCCCCTCGGCCCCCACCAGCTCGAGCAGTTCGTGGGCTTCGGCCCGCAGCGGCTGGTTGAAGGGCTGCAGGCAGCGGTCGCAGCAGAGGGTCACGATCGTTTCCGCCTCCCCCTCCACCTCCAGCGCCTGGCCGTGGTGCCGCACCCGCAGGCTGCCGCGCACCGGCGTGAGGCTCTCCAGGCCGGCGATCGGCTGGTCCACCCGCCAGCTGCGGCCCTCGGCCAGAAGCCGCAGTTCCGGCAGCGGCACCGGCCGCAGCCGCGGGGCGCCGGCCGCCGGAGGCGGGTTCACTTGCGACCCTTCGGCTCGAACGGCAGGCGGCCCCCCGCATCGCCGGCGGTGGCGGGCACGGCCTGGCGGGCGATCTGCTTGTCGAGGATCTGCTGCAGGTTGTCCGGCAGGGCCTCGCGGCTGAGCAGGAAGGTCTGCAGGCCCTGGAAGATGTTGGCCACCACCATGTAGAGCAGCACCCCGGCCGGCAGGGGGAAGAACAGGAACATCGCCGTGATCATCACCGGGGTGATCTTGTTGGCGGTGGCCTGCTGCGGATTGGCGGGCATGCCCATGCCCGAGAGGAGCTGGCTCACGAACAGGGTGGCGCCGAAGGCCGCCACCAGGATCGCGATGTCCCAGTTGAGCGCCCCGTCGGTCATGAAGCCCACCTGACCGAGGGCCTTGATGAACAGGAAGCCGCTGCGGGCCGCCAGGCCGGGAATGCGGCCCTCCACCGTGGCGTCGCCGGCGGAGAGGGCGGTGATCGTGCCGTTCTCATCCACGGACACCACCCCCTCCCCTTTGCTGACGCTCCAGCTGGGCTGGAAGCTGGTGCCGTCCTCGACGCCGGCGAGCACCGACGCGAAGCTGTCGCCGCTGCGGGTGTGCAGCTGCACCGTCTGGCTGTCGCCCACTCCCAGGCGGGTGCCCTGCTCCAGGGTGCCGATCACGGGCACGTGGTTGGTGGCGGTGACGAAGATCGAATGGCTGGGGGTGTTGAACGGCTTGGGCTCCACCGTCGCGATCTGATCGGCCGGCAGCACCTTGATGTTGAAGCTGTAGGGCACGTCGGCGAAGGGGCTGCCCCGCAGGGTGGCGAACAGGGCGAACAGGATCGGCATCTGCACCAGCAGGGGCAGGCAGCCCGACAGGGGGCTGCCGAACTCCTTCATCAGCTTGCCCAGCTCCTCCTGCTGCTTCTGCGGGTTGCTGGCGTACTTGCTCTTGATTTCGGCCTGGCGCTCCTGCATCACCGGCTGGGCGATGCGCATGCGGCGGGCACTGCGGATCGAGCCGGCGCTCAGCGGGTAGAGGGCCAGGCGGATCACCAGCGTGAGGGCGACGATCGCCAGCCCGTAGCTGGGCACCAATCCGTAGAAGAAGTCGAGGATCGGGAGCAGCAGGTTGTCGGAGATGTAGCCGATCACGGCGCGAAAGCTGGGGGTGGGTTGGAATCCGGCACCCACTGTGCCCGAACGCGGCGGCGCTCGGTGGGCGGGATGCCGGAGAGCGGATCAGGCGCTGGCGCGCTCTTCGGCGGCAAAGCCGGCGCTGGGCTTGCCGGAGCGGGCGGCGGCACCCTTGCCGGAGGCTCCGCCTTTGCGGTGCTCTTCGATCCAGGTCTCCACGGCGCGGAAGTTGGGAACCGAGCGCATTTCCAGCTTGCTGCCGTCGTTGAGCACCAGCACCATGTCGCCCCAGGCTCCGAAGCCGCGGGGCACCGAGCGCACCTCGCGGATCTGGGAGTACACCACCTGGGTGCGGTCGCGGCCCAGCCAGCCGCCGTTCACCTCGATGCGGCGGCTTGTGATCCGGTAGCGCAGCCACAGGGCCCGCACCAGGGCCCCCACCGCCAGCGGCAGGCCCAGGAGCGTCAGGGCGAGCAGCAGGCCGAAGATCAGGTCGCCCTTGGCGGGACCCCCTTCGTAGAACACGGTCTCCTGGATCTTGGCCTTGCCGGCTGGTTCGCTGACGGGATCGGTCATGGGGTGAGCCCTGCCCTGCGCAGTAGGTCGTCGCATTCTCCCAGCAGGGCGTCCGCGCTCAGCTCGGCGCTGCCCGGCCGCAGGCTCAGCAGCAGCCACAGGGGCGCCGCGGTACAGGGGGGATGGGTCAGTAGGTGGGCGTGCAGACGGCGTCGCAGGCGATTGCGCACCACGGCGCGACGGCTCACCTTGCCGCTCACCACCACTCCGAAGCGCCAGGGTGAGGAAGCGCGGTCACGATCGGCGGGCGGCAGAAGGGCAGCGTCAGCGGTCATCAGGCGCAGCACCATCGCCGAACCGTGCAGCCGCCGGCCCCTCCGCAACAGCTGATCGAACACCCGCGATCCCCGGAGCCGGTGCCTCTGGGGCAACGCCACAGTGTTGGTGGGCCGGCTCAGACCGCCAGGCGGGCGCGGCCACGGCGGCGGCGGCAGCGGATGACGCGACGACCCGTGTGACTGCGCATCCGCACCCGGAATCCGGACACGCGCTTGCGCTTGCGACTGGTGCCTTCCAAGGTGCGCTTGGTCATGACGGCCGCTCCGTTCCTGCATTTCTCACGATCGGCAACCCTACCAGCCGGGCTGGCCGTGGCCTGCGGGTGGCGGGAGGCCTCAGTTGGGGTCGATCTGGATCAGCCAGCTGCCCAGCAGGCCGGAAACCGGGATGTCGCCCGGGGCCTGGGCGAGGGCGTTGAACTGGTACATGCCGGCGTTGAAGGGATTGAAGATGTTCATGTACACGCCGATCGTGCCCTTGTCGGAAACCGGCGTGTCGGGGAAGATCTCGATCGCCTTGCCATCCTTGGACACCTCGATCGTCGCCGGAATGACGCTCTTGCAGCGGGTGCGCGAGAGCATGCCGCCCTCGCTCATCTGGCAGAGCTTGACATTCTTGGCCTTGATTTCGGTGTCGAAGTAGCTGGGGATCGTCACGCTCAGCTTGAGGATCGCCGTCTTGCGATCCTTCGGTCGCAGGAGCAGGTAGTACTCCGATCGCTTCATGCGGGCCGTTTCCGTCATGAAGAAGTAGAGCTTGCGGTAGTTCTTGTCGTTGTCCCATCGGAATTCCATCAGGCCCGGGGTGCCCTGGGCCCGCAGCGGCCCTGTGGCCGGGGAGGCGAGGCTGACGGCGGCCAGGCAGGCGGCGGTTCCGAGGGCCGCGCTGACGGCCAGGGAACGCGTGAGGGGAGGCATGGGAGGCCGCGGAGGGATGTCGCGATTCTCAGAAGCCGCCAGGGGTCGCCACGGCCCCGGTGGTCGGCCGGATCACCGGCCGGACCAGGGCGGCTCCAGGCCCGGCGGCTCCAGCGGGTAGGCCCGGTCGGGTCGCAGGGCGGCGGCCCCCCGCAGGTAGGGGTGCACCGGGCGCTGCTGCGGTTCGAGCCAGGCGTGGGCCAGCAGCCGGATGCAGCGCGGCAGATCGCCCGCCACCGCCATCTGCTGGCAGTCGAGCAGGGCCACGCAGCCCCAGCCCTCGCGGCGCCGGGCGATGGCGGCGGGGAAGCAGGCGTCCAGGTCGGCCGTCACCGAGAACGTGACCGAAAGCACCCGCTCCCCATCGAGGCGATTGTGAAACACCAGGGCGTTGATCAGCTCGCCCACCGCCTCGTCGATCGCATCGGCGGTGTTGGCGCTGGCGGTGGTGGCGCCCCGCAGCGCCCGCAGCTGCAAGGAGTCGTTCATGGACGCCACAGCCAGAGGGGCAGGCCGCTCCAGGCGAGCTCCAGACAGAGGGCCTCGTGCAGGCGGCCCAGCAGGTTGCGGCCGGGCAGCAGGCGGTTGAGGCGCGTCGTCTGCCTGCCGAAGGTGACCGGCTTCGCCTTGTCGGGATCCAGGCCCGCCAGGCTCGCCGCCAGCAGGCGGGCGCTCTCCTCATCCCCCAGCTGGTCCACCAGCCCCAGCTCCAGCGCCTGGGCGCCGGTGAACACGCGGCCATCGGCGAAGCCGCGCACCACCGCGTCCTCCAGGCCGCGCCCCTCGGCCACCGCCGCCACGAACTGGCCGTAGCTGGCGTCGATCAGCTCCTGCAGCAGGGCCCGCTCCGCCTCGCTCAGGGCCCGGTCCGGCGAGAGGATGTCCTTGAACAGGCCGCTCTTGACGGTTTCAAAGCGGATGCCGATCCGCTCCAGCAGCCGGGAGAGGTCGTTGCCACGCAGGATCACGCCGATCGAACCGGTGATCGTGCCCGGGTTGGCAACGATCTTCTCGGCCGCCACCCCCACGTAGACGCCGCCGGAGGCGGAGATGTTGCCGAAGCTGGCCACCACCCGGCAGCCCTTCTCCCGCAGCCGCAGCAGGGCGGCGTGGATTTCCTGACTGTCGCCCACCGTGCCGCCGGGGCTGTCGATGCGGAGCAGCAGGGCCGGGCACTCCCGCTGCGCCACCTGCTCCAGCGCCTTGAGCACGCGGGTGCGGGTGGGACCGGCGATCGGGCCCTCCATGACTATGCGCGCCAGGGTGTGGCGGGTCTTGCGGCGCCAGGGCCAGGGCATCGGCGGCCATTGGGGTGAGTGGATGGACTGGATCTTAAAAAGAGAGGCCGATCCGGCCACGCCCATGCCCCAGGCCCTGCGCTGGCCCCTGATGCTTCTGCCCTTTGCCCTCTGGGGTACGGCGATGGCGGCGATGCGCCCCCTGCTCGATGGGGGCTCGCCGCTGCTGGTGGCCGCCCTGCGCCTGCTGCCCGCCGGGCTGCTGCTGCTGCTGGTGGCCCTGCCCCTGGGCCGGCCGGCCGCTGTGGCGCCCTCCGATCGCGCCTGGCTGCTGCTCTTCGCCCTGGTGGACGGCACCCTCTTCCAGGGCCTGCTGGCCCGCGGGCTCGTCGAGACCGGTGCCGGCCTGGGCTCGGTGCTGATCGATTCCCAACCGCTGCTGGTGGCCCTGCTGGCCCGCACCCTGTTCGGCGAGGCGATCAATCCGGTCGGTTGGGTGGGGCTGCTGCTGGGGCTGGCGGGGATCCTGTTCCTGGGCCTGCCGCCTGCCCTGCTGCGCCACTGGTGGCTGGAGGGGCCGGCGGTGCTCGATCCCGGCGCCTGGAGCCACGGGGAACTGTGGATGCTGGGGGCGGCGGCGGCGATGGCGGTGGGCACGGTGCTCTGCCGCTATGCCACCCGGCACAGCGATCCGCTGGTGGTCACCGGCTGGCACATGGTTCTGGGCGGGCTGCCCCTGCTGGCGGCCAGCGCCCTGGCGCCGATCCTGGATCCGGCGGCGCCGCCCCTGCTGCCCGCCTGGAGCGGCGGCGACTGGGCGCTGATGGCCTACGCCTCGCTGTTCGGTGGCGCCCTGGCCTATGGGCTGTTCTTCTGGTTCGCCAGCTCCGGTGACCTCACCGGCTTCACGGCGCTCACCTTCCTCACCCCCGTCTTCGCCCTGCTCTGCGGTCAGCTGTTGCTCGGCGAGCGCCTGCTGCCGCTGCAGTGGCTGGGGGTGCTGCTGGCCCTGATCTCCGTGGTGCTGATCAACCGGCGCCAGCTTCTCTGGCAGGGGGCGCCCCAACCGGAGACGGCCGGATGAGCGCGCGGCAGCGGCTGTTGCTGGTCACGGCGGGGATTGGCCTGCTGCTGTTCGTCTGGCGGCTGGGCTGCGATGGGCTGGTGGATGAGACGCCTCCCCTGTTCGCCGCCTCCGCCCGGGCGATGGCCGAAACCGGCGACTGGCTGATCCCCCACGTCAACGGCCTGCCCCGCTACGACAAGCCGCCGCTGGTGTACTGGCTGATGGGGCTCCTTTACGCCCTGCCCGGCCAGGGGAGCTGGAATCCCCTGGGCACCTGGGCCGCGGCGATGCCCTCTGCCCTGGCCAGCGTGGCGGTGATGCTCCTGCTCGCCGACACCCTGCTGCGCTGGCCCCAGCCCGGCCTCTCTCCCTCCCCCCAGAGCGCCGCCGCCGCCCCCCACCCCCCGGCCCCGGAGCTGACCGCCCTGAGCGCCGCCCTGGCCTTCGCCCTCTCCCCCCTGGTGCTGCTCTGGGGGCGCACGCCGGTGAGCGACGCGCTGTTCAGCGGCCTGATGGCGATCAGCCTGCTGCTGGCCTGGCGTCGTTACGCGGCCGGTGCTGGTGTGGGCGCGGCGGGCTGGTGGCACAGCTGGCTGGTGCTGGCCCTGGCGGTGCTCACCAAGGGGCCGGTGGCGGTGGTGCTGTTCGCCCTCAGCCTGTCGCTGTTCGCCTGGCTGCAGGCCGATCGGCAGGCCCTGGCGGGGCGGTTGCGCCCGCGCGCTGGCCTGGTGGTCACGGCGCTGCTGGCCCTGCCCTGGTATGGCCTGGCCCTGGCCCGGGAGGGGGCGCCCTTCTGGAACTCCTTCTTCGGATACCACAACCTGCAGCGCTTCACCTCGGTGGTGAACCACCATCTGCAGCCCTGGTGGTATTTCCTGCCCGTGCTGCTGGTGGCCGCCCTGCCGCTCACGCCCCTGTTGCTGGAGGGCCTCACCCGGGCGATCGGCCCCCTTCGCCCCGCCCTGCTGCCAGCGCGGCCCCATCCCGCGGCGGCCTCCCTGGGCCGCTTCGCCGCCTGCTGGCTGGTGGCGGTGCTGCTGTTCTTCACCGCCGCCGCCACGAAGCTGCCGAGCTACTGGCTGCCCGCCATCCCCGCGGCCGCCGTGCTGATCGCCCTGGCGGCCCGGCTGGAGCGGGGCGATCGGGCCGCCGCGGTCGCCCGCTCCCTCACGCTGCTGCTCACCCTGCTGCTGGGTCTCGTTTTCCTGGCTGCCCCCGCCTGGGTGCCCCTGATTCAGGATCCGGAGCTGCCCACCCTGCCCGCGAAGTTGCTGGCCGGCGGCCGGTTGCCGGTGGCGGCCGCCTGCTTCCTCCTCGCCGTCCTGCTGGGCCTGGTCTCCGGCGTCCGTGGCCGGCCTGCAGCCTGGTTGCTGGCCCTGCAACTGCCCCTGGTGGCCTTCGTGCCCCTGGCCCTGCTGCCCTCCTGGAGCCTCGGCGACCGGTTGCGCGGCGCGCCGGTGCGGCAGATGGCCGAGGCCGCCCGCCTCGCCCTGCGGCCCGGGGAGAGCCTGGCGATGGTGGGCATTCTCAAACCCTCCCTGCACTACTACAGCCGCCGGGTGGTGATCTACGAGGGCAACGAGCCCTGGGGCTTGGTGAATCTGGCCGACCGCCTGCGCCGCGAGGCCCGTCCCGGCCAGCGGCCCGCCCCGCCGGAGGGGATGCCCACCGTGCTGGTGGTGATCGACCGTGGCACCGCCGCCCTGCCGTTCTGGCGGGGCCTCGAACCCCAGACCCTGGCCCGCAGTGGTCTTTACAGCCTCTGGCGCCTGGAGCGACGGCAGCTGGAGCGGCGGGCCGGCGAACTGCGCTCCGCCGGGGAGCGGATCACCTGGCGGGATCCGGTGCCGGAGCGCTACTGACCGCGGAGCCGCTGCCAGACACTGCTCTCCTGCGGCCGCAGCAGGTAGAAGGCAATCAAGGACACCATCGCCAGGCAGACGAAGAGGTGGTTGAGCCAGCCCATCTCCACCCCCATGCCGGCGACCACGATCCAGCTGTTGGTCAGCGCCAGCGTGATCAGGAAGATCGCCAGCACCAGCTGCGCCAGCCTACGCGGCGCCATCCGGGTGTCCATCAGGTCACTCAGCAGATCCCCCAGGCCGGGAAGCAGCAGCAGCACCGACACGCCATGCAGGCCACGCATCGACAGATCGCTGTGCAGGTGCGGCGTGATCGCGGCCCAGAGGTTCAGCGGGATGAACAGGGCGGCGATCAGGAGGTAGAAGGCCATGGGCTCAGGCAG
>JBEIHT010000047.1:0-17223 GCA_040381155.1 Aphanothece sp. | reverse complement strand
GATCAGGGCGGCGCTGCGGGCCTGCAGGTAGTTGGGCAGGGCCACGGCGGAGAGGATGCCGACAATCGCCACGACGATCATGAGCTCCACCAGGGTGAAGCCGCGGGCCTGGCTGTTGAGGGACTGGCGGCGCTGCAGCAGCGCGATCACCAGGCGGTTGCGGAAGGCCGCGGAGGAGCCGCGCTGAGCCAGACGAAAGTGAGAATTAGACATGAGGTTCCTTGGAACTCCCCAAGTTTTAGCAGAGCACCCCTCCCCTTGTCAGCCCTATGGTGAAGAAAATCTTAAAAAGTCTTGATTTGTGCTCGGCGGTGCAGGGCCGGGTGTCCCTGCGTGGATGGCTTCAGGCCAGCACCGTGCTGGCCTTGCTGGCCGGTTATGCCCTGCTGGTGGCCTCGAGCCTGGTGCTTGATCGGATCGATCGCCATCAGGCCCACCAGGAGCTTCAGTCCCAGCTGGCGGCTGAGCTGCTGCGCCGGGCGCCCCGGCCGGAGCGCTTCCGGGCGGTGGTTGATGGGCTTCTCCTGCCGGGCCTGCAGGTGGACCTGGTGCCGCCCAGGCCTGAGCAGCCTCCCCGGGTGATTCGTCAGGGCGAGCGCACCCTGCTGGAGAGCACCACCCCGATGCGCTTCGCCGATGGCCGCCAGCAGTCCCTGCGCCTCCGCCAGGACATCAGCGCGGCGATCCGGCGCCAGAACCTCTCGTTGCACGTGCTCGCCCTCGCCGCCGCTAGCGCGGCCCTGGTCACGGCGCTGCTGCTCCGGCCCGTGCTCAACCGGCGGCTCGTGCATCCCCTGGAGGTCCTCTGCAGCCAGCTGTCGTCGTACCAATTGCCGCCGGCCCAGCCCGTGCCGCTGGATGTGGCCGCCCAGCCGGCGGAACTTCAGCCGATCGCCGCACGCTTCAACGCCATGCGCGATCGTCTGGCCGCCTCGTGGGAGCGGCAGCGCTCCTTCGTGGACGGGGTGGCCCATGAGCTGCGCACGCCGATCACCCTGATCTCGGGTCACGCCCAGAGCCTGCAGCGCTCCCCTGCCGCCGCCGCCCTCGGCCCCTCCCTGGTGCTGATCCGCGCCGAGGCCCGGCGCATGGGTGCCCTGGTGAGCGACATGCTCGATCTGGCCCGCCAGGACGCCGGTCGTCTGGAGCTGCATCGCCAGCCGGTCGACCTGGAGGATGTGCTGCTGGAGTCGTACGAGCGCCTTGCTCCCGGCAGTCAGGGGCGCCTGCGGATCCAACCACCGCCCCAGGATGGGCTTCTGCCCCTGGCCGCCGGGGATCCGGCCCGCCTGGAGCAGTGCCTGGCGGCCCTGGTCGACAACGCGCTCCGCTACGCCCCGGTGGGCCCGATCACCCTCTCAGGGGAGCTGGCCGACGGTGAGGTGGTGCTGCATGTGCGCGACCATGGTCCAGGGGTGGCGGAGGCGGAGCGGGAGGCGATCTTCGAGCGCTTCGTGCGTGGCATGGCGGCCGTGGATACCCGGGGCAGCGGCATCGGCCTGTCGGTGGCCCAGCTGCTGATGCAGGCCATGGGGGGCCGGCTCACGGTGGGGGAAACGGAGGGCGGAGGCGCCGACTTCCGCATCCATCTGCCGATCTGGCAGCCGTTGGCTAGCGGGCAGGCCCCTCCTTGATCATGAAGCCCACGCCGCGCACCGTCTGGATCAAGGTGGGCTTGCCAGGCGGTTCGAGCTTCTTGCGCAGGTAGCGCACGTACACATCGAGAAGGTTGTCGTCGCCCACCCAGTTCGAGCCCCAGAGGGAATCGAGGATGCTGCGCCGCTCCTGCACCTGGTTGGGATGGCGCATCAGATGCAGCAGCAGGTCGAATTCGCGGGCGGTCAGGTGGATCGGCTCATCCCCCCGGCTCACTTCGCGGCTGGCGGGATTCACCGCCAGATCGGCGATCCGCAGCCAGCCGTCCTCCGGCTCGTCGAGGCCGGTGCGCCGCAGGCGGGCGCGCACCCGGGCCAGCAGCTCCTCGATTGAGAAGGGTTTGGTGAGGTAGTCGTCGGCACCGGAGTCGAGGGCCTCCACCCGTTCGCGCACTTCGTCGCGGGCGGTGAGCATCAGCACCGGGGTGACGATCCCCCCCTGACGCATGCGGCGACACACCTCGACGCCGCTGAAATCCGGCAGAGTCCAGTCGAGGAGCACCAGATCCCAGGACTGGGAGCGGATCTGCCCAAGCGCCTGCTGACCTGTCGCCGCCTCTTCGCAGCGATAGCCCTCCACGCTCAGCTCGGTGGTGAGGAAATTGCGCAGTTCGGGGTCGTCATCGACGATCAGCAGCCGCGGGTTGGTCATCGGACGGGCATCAGCATCGGCGAACGGGGTTCACAGGAGCACCATTGGCCTGAGCAGGCCTTGCTGGGCCTCAGGTGTTGCTTGATGAAGGTTAGAACCCTGTTCGCAGCCCTCGAGCCTTCCTTCAGGAAATCCCCCGCTCGCCGGCGCTGTCGCCGCAGACGCCTGGAGTTGAATGAGGGCCGCCGTGTGTTTGTCCGTGTCACCGCTCGGGCCACCCCGCACCCTCTCGGCCCGGATGGCCTGGTGGGGTGTCCTGATCGTGCTCCTCTACGCCCTGGTGGCCCTGCTGACCCCGCTCCTGATCCACGCTGGCCTGCTGGGCGATCCCAATGCCGGCCTGGACAGCCCCATCTATGCCCCCCCCTCCTGGGCCCACTGGTGCGGCACCGATCGGCTCGGCCGCGATGTCTGCGTCCGCACCCTGGCGGGAAGCGGTGTGGCGCTGCAGGTGGTGGTGATCGCCCTGGTGCTGGCCCTGCTGATCGGGGTGCCTCTCGGGATGGTGAGCGGTTACCTGGGGGGCGGCGTCGACCGCCTCCTGGTGCTGCTGATGGACACGCTGTACACGCTTCCGGTGCTGCTGCTCTCGGTGGTGCTCGCCTTCCTGCTCGGTCGGGGGCTGCCGAATGCCGCCGCCGCCCTCTGCGTGGTCTATGTGCCCCAGTACTTCCGGGTGGTCCGCAACCAGACCGCCCAGGTGAAGGCCGAGCTGTTCGTGGAGGCCGCCCGCTCCCTCGGGGCCGGCCCCCTCTGGATCCTGCGCCGTTATCTGCTGCGCAACGTGATCACCTCCGTGCCGGTGCTGCTCACCCTCAACGCCGCCGATGCGGTGCTGGTGCTGGGGGGGCTCGGGTTTCTCGGGCTGGGGCTGCCGGAGACCATCCCGGAGTGGGGCGGTGATCTGCAGCAGGCGCTCACCGCGGGGCCCACCGGCATCTGGTGGACCGCCCTCTACCCCGGCCTGGCCATGTTCGCCCTGGTGCTCGGTCTGTCTTTTCTTGGCGAAGGACTGGAGAATTGGCTTTCCGGCCCCCAGGAGCGCGCCGGCTGAGCCAACCCCCCCCATGCACTCTCATCACGGTTACTACGCAGGTGGCAGCTACTTCCACACGGTGCAGCGGGAGCTGGTGCCCGGCTGGCTGGATCTGGCGGCTCTGATCCGCGGCCAGCCCTCCCCCCGCGGCGGGGAGGGGCAACCATTCCGCTATCTGGAGCTGGGCTCCGGCCTGGGGGTCGGGCTCTGCCTGATCGCCGCCGCCCACCCGGAAGGCCAGTTCCTCGGCGTTGATTTCCTGGCGGAGCACATCGCCCACAGTCGCTGGCTGGCGAGCGAGCTTGGGCTGGCGAACGTGCGCTTCCTCCAGGCTGATTTCCTCGATCTGGCGGCGGATCCCACCGCCCTGGTCTGCGCCGATGGGCAGGGCGGCCCGTTCGCCTATGCGGTGGCCCACGGCATCTTCACCTGGGTCGCCCCCGCGGTGCAGGATGCCCTGCTGGAGGTGACCAGCCGGGTGTTGCAGCCGGGAGGCCTCTTCTACTGCTCCTACAACACCCTGCCGGGCTGGCTCAGCCGCACCCCCTTTCAGTCGATCGCCCTGCTCGAACTGGAGCGACATGGCTTCGCCGATCCGGCGGCCGCGTTCCAGCGGGCCATCGCCAGCGTGAAGGGGCTGTTGGGCACCGCGGAGCAGCCCTCCAGGCTGGCGCTCGCCCTGCCCAGCCTGGAAGCGGAGATCGAGCGCATCGCCGCCAACCCCCAACTGGCCTACCTGTGCGGCGAATACGGCAGCTCAGCCTGGCAACCGTTGGCCGTTGGCCAAATGCATCCGCGCTGTCAGGCGCGCCAGCTCCGCCACCTCGGCAGCGCCACCCTGCCCGAGCTGTTCGACCAGTTCCTGAGCGAGCCGCAGCGGGCCGTGGTGCGTGCCGAGACCAACCCCTTGATCCGCGAAGCCCTGTTCGATCTGGCGATCCATCAGGCGTTCCGGCGCGATCTGTTTGTCAAGGGTGCGGTGCCGCTGCCGGCGCCCCTGCGCCAGGAGGCCCTCGCCGCCGTGCGAGTCCAGCCCCTGGTGTCCGCCGCCATTCCCGAGTGCGACTACGTGTTCTCCAACAGCTTCGGGGAATTCCACGCCGATCCCGGCCTCTGCCGGGCGGTGGAGGCGCGGCTGGCCATGGGGGCTTGCAGCGTCGCTCAGCTCGGCCTGGAGCTGGCCATGGAGCCGGAGGACCTTCTGCCCGGGCTGGCGATCCTGCTCGATGCCGTGCGCATCACCCTGGAGCGGGGCCCTGCCGCCGCGGCGGCCCTGGCTCCGGCGCAGGCGGCGAACCGTCGCCTGCGCCAGCTGATTCAGGCCCGGGCCCCGTACACCCATCTGGTGGCCCCCACCAGCGGCGGCCTGATCTCCCTCTCCCTGCTGGAGTGCCTCTACCTGGAGACGATCGAGCAGGAGGTGGCCGAGGCGGATTGGCCCCTGTGCCTTCTGCTCGGCCTCCAGGCCAGCGGAGCCAAGCTCAGCGATGGGGGCCTGGCGATCGAGGATCCGCTTCTGCAGCAGCAGAAGCTGGTGGAGGATTGCCTGCGCTTCCGCCGCGAGAAGCTGCCCCTGCTGCGGGCCCTCGGGGCCCTCGGCGCCTGATCCGCCGCCTCCCTCAGCAGCGCAGGCGCCGGTTGCGGGGCAGCTCCCCCACGATCGTCCCTTGCCCATCCAGCTCGGGGTAAGGGCGACGTTCGGCGCGGCACCAGGCCGCCACCTCCGGGTAGGCCCATTCGAACAGCCGGCGCTGATAGCGCTCCGGCTCCAGGCCCTCCCCCCGCTCCGGCGCCAGGCCGGCGGCCTGGCGCTGGCGCAGGGCCTCGAACAGCAGGCTGGCCGTCGCCACCGAGACGTTGAGCGACTGCACCATGCCCCGCATCGGGATGAAGATCGCCTGATCCACCAGGGCGGCCGTCGCCTCGCTCAAGCCCCATTTCTCCGCCCCGAGCACGAAGGCGGTGGGGCCGGTGAAGTCGCACAGCCGGTAGTCGATGGCCTCGACCCCCAGGTGGGTGCCGTAGAGACGGAAGCCCCGCCGGCGCAGGTCGGCCAGGGGTTCCGCCGCCTGGGGGTGGCAGTGGAGCGGCACCCACTTCTGGCTGCCCTGGGCCGTGCTGTTGAAGGTGGGCATCCGGTCCCTGTGGCAGACGGCGTGGGCCTCCATCACCCCCACCGCGTCGCAGCTGCGCAGGATCGCCGAGAGGTTGTGGGGTTTCTCCACGTGCTCCAGCAGCACCGTCAGGTCGTCCATGCGGCGGTCGAGGACCGCACGCAGACGCTCGAAGCGGCGGGGCAGGAGGGGCATGGGCTCCCGAAAAGCCCATCCTCCCCCCCCGCCAGGGGCCGCCAGGATGGGCTGGTGCAGGGCGGCGGCGATGGCCGGTGGGGAGGAGCGGCGAGGCTTTGACCAGCGGGTGATGGAGGTGGTGGCCCAGATCCCCCCCGGCCAGCTCGCCACCTACGGCCAGATCGCCGAGCTGATCGGCGCCTGGGGGGCCGCCCGACAGGTGGGCTGGGCCTTGCGGCGGCTGCCCCTGCCCTCGCCGATCCCCTGGCACCGGGTGGTCAATGCCCGCGGTTGCGTCTCGCTGAGCCCCGCCCGGGAGGGGAGCGATTGGATCCAGGCGGAGCTGCTGCGGAACGAAGGGATTGCGGTGGATGAACGGGGCCGGCTGTCCCTGGCTCGCCATCGCTGGCGCCCGGATCTCTAACGCCCAGCCAGCCGTTCATGCTGGAGAGCGATGCCCACCCCGATGCCCACCCCCAGCGCTTCGTTCACCGCCTCGCCCGCCACCGCCCCGGCCGCGGCCACCGGCCTGGCGCCACGCCGGGCAGCATGGCGGGCCCTGCAGGCGGTGGCCGCCGGGGCCTGGGCCGATGCCGCCCTGGAGCGGGAGCTGGCGCGCCTGCCCCTGGCCCCGGCGGACCGGGCCCTGGCCACCGATCTGGTGTACGGCACGATCCGCCAGCGGCGCCTGCTCGATGCCTGGCTGAGCGCCCATGGCCGCCTGCCGGCCCAGCGCCAGCCCCCGAAGCTGCGCTGGCTGCTGCATCTGGGGCTGTACCAGCTGCTGTTCCTGGAGCGGGTGCCGGCGTCGGCAGCGGTGAGCACCACCGTGGAGCTGGCCAAGCAGGGGGGGCTGGGGCGGTTGGCTTCGGTGGCCAACGGGGTGTTGCGCTCGGTGCTGCGGACCCGGGCTTCGCTGACGCCGGCGGATCCTCTGGCGGGTCTGCCGCTCCCCTCCGAACCGCTGGAGGCCTTTGCCCTGCGCCACTCCCTGCCCGACTGGATCGCCGCCGCCCTGCTCGACTGGCTGCCGGCCGAGCGGGCCGAGGCCTTCGGCCGCGCCGCCAATACCCCGCCGCCCCTCGATCTGCGGGTGAACCGCCTGCGGGCCGATCGCCCCAGCGTGCTGGAACTCCTGGCCGCCGCCGGCGTGGCGGCCGCGCCCCTGCCGGATTGTGCCGACGGCCTCACCCTCTCAAGCCGGGCCGGCGACGTGGCGGCGCTGCCGGGCTATGGCGAGGGGCTGTGGAGCGTGCAGGACCGCAGCGCCCAGCGTATTGCGCCGCTGCTGGAGCCGAAGCCTGGCGATCGACTGCTGGACGCCTGCGCCGCCCCCGGGGGCAAGAGCACCCACCTGGCCGAGATCCTGGGGCCGGGCGGCACGGTGTGGGCGGTGGATCGGGCCGGTTCCCGGCTGAAGCGGCTGCAGGCCAATGCCCTGCGCCTGGGGCTTGAGGGGATCCAGCTGCTGGAGGCCGATGCCAGCGCCCTGCCACAGGACCATCCCGAGTGGCGGGGGACGTTTGCGGGGATTCTGGTGGATGCGCCCTGCTCGGGGCTCGGCACCCTCTGCCGCCATCCCGACGCCCGCTGGCGCTTCGAGCCCGCCGCGCTCGAGGAGCTCACCGCCCTGCAGGACCGTCTGCTCGACGCCATGGCGCCCCTGCTGGCTCCGGGGGGCCGGCTGGTGTACGCAACCTGCAGCGTCCATCCGCGGGAGAACGGGGAGCGGATCGTCGCCTTCCTGGAGCGTCAGCCGCTCTGGCGGGTGGCCTTTGAGCGGCAGTGGTGGCCTGGGGAGGAGGGGGGTGGCGACGGCTTCTACGCCGCGGTGCTGCGGCCGCCGGCCTAAGGGGGCGGCGGCGGGGCGGAGATCGGCGGCGGCGCCGGGATCATCGGCGCGGCCGGCTGGGGAGCCGGGGCGACCGGGGCGACCGGGGCTGGAGCCGGAATGGGCGCCGGGGCGGGTGCCGGGGCCGGAGCGGCGGCTTCCCGGCGGGGTGCCGGCGCTTCCCAGCGGGGTTCGCTCGGCGGCTCCCAGCGGCGAGCTGGTGTCTCGGTGTTTTCCTCCGGCGGGCTCCAGCGCTTCTCCTCCTCGGCGGCAGGCTCCCAGCGGCGGCCGCTGTCGCTGGGTTCGATCTCGGGTGGCAGCCAGGAATCCTCCCGGCGAGCGGAGCTCTCCTCGGGCTTCTTCTTCGCCTTCTCCTTGGGGGGCACGTAGGGGATGAAGCTGCCGGTGAGCACGGGTTTGGGGGGGAACGGCTGCACCGGGATGTCCTTGCGGATGCTGTTCATGAAGCTGCCCCAGGCGGCGGCGGCGGCGGCGCTGCTGCTGCCGGTCTTGTAGTTCCGGTCGTAGCCGAGCCAGATGCCGGTGGTGAGCTGGGGGATCGAGCCGATGAACCAGAGGTCGCGAGCCCCCTCGGCGGTGCCGGTCTTGCCGGCGGCGGGGCGATCCGCCAGCCCGGCGCCCACGCCCGTGCCGGCGCTCACCACCCGCTGCAGCATCCACATCACGGCGTCGGCCACATCGCTGCTCACGGCCCGGTGGGGCTTCTCGCCGTCGACCCGGCGGCTCCAGAGCAGTTCGCCGTCGGGGCCGTAGATCTCATCGAAGGCGATCGGCCGGGCGAAGACGCCCCGGTTGTTGATGGCGGCGTAGGCGGCGGTCATCTCCAGCACCGTCTTCTCGTTGGCGCCGAGCACCATCGCCGGGTACTGGCCGATCTCGCCGCTGATACCGAGCTTGCGGGCCACGTCGATCACCCGCGGGTATCCCACCTTCTCCGTCAGGGTGACGGCGGCGGTGTTGAGTGACTGGCGCAGGGCTTCAGCGATGGTGGTGCTGCCGCCCTTGCCCCCCTCAATGCAGAAGCGTTTGGGAGGCCAGCCTTCCTTGTAACAAAGCTGGCGCAGCGAAACGCTGTCCTCGGGCCGGAGACCGGACTGAATGGCCGCGGTGTAGGTGAACAGCTTGAAGGTGGAGCCTGGTGAGCGCAGGGCCTGGGTGGCGCGGTTGAACTGGCTCTTCTCCCAGTCCTTGCCGCCCACCATCGCCCGCACCAGACCCGTGCCCGGCTCCATCGACACCAGCGCCCCTTCCAGCCCGCCGCTGGCGTAGCCGTTGATGGTTTTCTGCGCCTGCTCCTGCCACTTCTTGTTGAGGCCGGTGCGGATCGTCAGGCCCCCCACCTCCAGCTGCTCCTTGCTGAGCACCCGGGGCAGCTCCTGTTCCAGCCAGCTGGTGAACCAGGGGGCGGGGTTGTGGAAATACTTCGGTTCGGCAGGTTTCAGGCCCAATGGCGCGGCGTTGGCCCGCTCCAGCTGGGCGTCGTCGATGTAGCCAATCTCGCGCATGCGGCGCAGCACGGTGGCGCGCCGCTGCAGGGCCAGATCGGGATTCACCAGGGGCGAATACACCGAGGGGGCCGGCGGCAGGCCGGCGATCAGGGCCACCTCCGGCAGGGTGAGCATCTGCGGGGTCTTGGAGAAATACACCCAGGCCGCGTCGGAGACGCCGTAGGCGCTGGAGCCCAGATACACGTAATTGACGTACTGCTCGAGGATCTGCTCCTTGCTCAGCTGGCGCTCGATCTTGCCGGCCAGGGCCGCTTCCTTGAGCTTGCGCCAGAGGGTGCGGTCCTGGCTGAGGAACACGGTGCGGGCCAGCTGCTGGGTGATCGTGCTCGCCCCCTCCTCCACCGATCCCTGGCTGAGGTTGCGCACCATGGCCCGGGCGATGCCCACCATGTCCACGCCATCGTGCTGGTAGAAGCGGCGGTCCTCGGCCGCCACGAAGGCTTTCTGCACCAGCAGGGGCATGCGGCCGCTGGGCAGCTTCTCGCGGGTGGCCGGCCCCTGCTTGAACACCACCTGGCCGTTGGCGTCGAGGATGGTGAGGGTGCCGGGCCGGTTGAAGGAGCTGATGCGCGAGGCGTCGGGCAGGAGGGAATCAACCCCCGCCAGCACCAGCGACTGCCCCAGGGCCGCCACCCCCCCCACCGAGGCCGCCAGCAGGGCGGGGATGAGCAGGGGCCGGGCGGCCCGGAAACGCTCCTGCAGCTGGGGTGGCCGCGGCGAGCGAGGGTCCTCGGGCACGGGCGAGACGCTGGCGTGGATCACGGCAGCAGGGCCGGCAGTGCCGGCAGATGGGTGAGACCGCTGTGGCCGATCGCCAGGGCCGTGACCAACATGCCGAGCACCAGGAAGGGCTGGGCGCTGGCCTGATACTTCACATCGAAGCTGACCGGATCGCGCAGCAGCCAGATGTCCTGGAAGGTGATCTGGGGCACGATCAGCAGCACCAGCAGCACCGCGGCGAAATGCTGGCCGATGGCGATCAGCACGCCCACCATCGCCAGCTGGAAGAGATCGATCATCGCGGCGCTGATCCAGCTGGCGGTGCGGATGCCGAACACCACCGGCAGGGATTGCAGGCCGAGGGCCCTGTCGCCCTCCACGCTCTTGAAGTCGTTGACCACGGCGATGCCCAGACCGGCCAGGCTGTAGGCGAGGGTGAGCAGGGCGGTGGTCCAGGTGAGCTGGCCGAACAGGGCCTGGCCGGCCCACCAGGGCAGGGCGATGTAGCTGGCGCCGAGGGCGTAGTTTCCCAGCCAGCCGTTCTGCTTGAGCTTGAGGGGCGGCGCCGAATAGATGAAGCTCACGAAGGAGCCGCCGAGGGCGAGCAGCAGCAGCACCGGCGTGCGGTGGTCAGCCCAGCGATCGAGACCCCAGGCCACCGCCAGTCCGGCGACCAGCAGCAGCCAGATCTGCAGCTTCACCTGGCCGAGGGGAATGGCGCCGGAGGGGATGGGCCGGTAGGGCTCGTTGATCGCGTCGATCTCGCGGTCGTAGTAGTCGTTGATCGTCTGGGTGTAGCCGGCCAGCAGGGGGCCGCTCATCACCATGCAGGCCAGGGCGGCCAGCACGTGGTCGGGGCGCCACTGGTAGTTGCCGGAGGCGGCAGCGCCGCACACCACGCCCCAGATCAGCGGGATCCAGGTGACCGGCTTCATCAGCTGCAGCCGGATCTTCCAGATGTTGTCGCTGCTGGAGGCCCCCTTCATGCCAAGCAGCTGGCGGGCGTCGGCCTGGCGTGCGTCTACCTGGCTTGGCTGGGCGTTGGCGGCAGGCTCGGGGCTGGGGCTCACGGGCGGATCGGGCTCAGGCGGGTGTGATCTCGTCGTCGAAGAACCAGCTGGTTCCCCCCCCCTCCAGATCGACGACCACGCCGACGCCCTTGCCATCGGTGACGCGGAAGCCGCGCACGGTGCCGGTGGGGTTGGCCTTGAGGGTGGCCACCAGGTCGGCCGGGATGCGATCGCGCACCCGGGTGACCCGCACCTTCGATCCGATGGTGATGGCGGCCTGGGACATGATCCGGAGCTGAAAAGCGCCGCCACCCTATCAGCGCCGCCGCGCCTGATCGGATGCCAGGCTGAAGGCGAATTCCTTCTCCGGCTCGTCACAACGCCGATGGTCGCCAGGCGCATCATCCCCTGTCTCGACGTGGCCGAGGGCCGGGTGGTCAAGGGGGTCAATTTCGTGGGCCTGCGCGATGCCGGTGATCCGGTGGAACTGGCCTGTCGCTACAGCGCCTCTGGAGCCGATGAGCTGGTGTTCCTCGACATCGCCGCCAGCCATCAGGAGAGGGACACGCTGGTGGATCTGGTGCGGCGCACCGCCGAGGCGGTCACGATCCCCTTCACTGTGGGCGGAGGCATCAGCGGCGTGGCGGGCATCACCGACCTGCTGCGGGCCGGCGCCGACAAGGTGAGCCTCAACTCCGCGGCGGTGCGGGATCCGCAACTGGTGGCCCGCGGCGCGGAGCGGTTCGGCTGGCAGTGCTTTGTGGTGGCGATCGACGCACGCCGCCGCAGCGATGGCACCTCAGGCTGGGAGGTGTACGTGAAGGGGGGGCGCGAGAACACCGGCCTCGACGCGCTGGAGTGGGCGCGGCGGGTGGTGGATCTGGGGGCGGGGGAGATCCTGCTCACCTCGATGGATGGGGATGGCACCCAGGCCGGCTACGACCTGGCCCTCACCCGGGCGGTGGCCGACGCCGTGCCGGTGCCGGTGATCGCTTCCGGTGGTGCGGGTTGCATCGACCACATCGCCGAGGCGCTGGTGGAGGGGCGGGCGGCGGCGGCCCTGCTGGCCTCCCTGCTCCACGATGGGGTGCTCACCGTGGCGGAGATCAAGGGCGAGCTGCTGGCGCGGGGATTGCCCGTGCGGCCGCTGCTGGCGTCACAGGCAGGATGAGACCTTCGTTACATTGAGCAAACTTGCTTTATCCCACCGGGGTCTCGACGGTGTCCGCGCTCCTCGCCCTCCCGGGTCCCCTGTTGAGCCCCCTCGCCATCCTGATGGTGGGGGCGGTGATCGCCCTGGTGGCCTGGGCGCTGCAGTTGATGCAGGCTGCCAACGACCGTCGCGAGTTCTCGCTGATGCTGGCTGGCTGCATGGTCTGCTCGGCCGCTGTGGGTCTGGCCACGGTGATGGTGCTCACCTTCACCACGCCGGGGCGCCTCCAGGCCAGCGGTCTGCTGCTGCCCGCCGCCGAAGCTCCTACGGAGGTCAGCCTCGATGGGCTGCTGCTGAGCTGGGAGCCTCCGGCTCCGCTCAAGGCGCCGCTGCCGTGAGACTGAAGCCGTGAAGCCTGGCGACCCCAGCGCGGTTCGCGGGCTGTTCGAGCACATCGCCCCCGAGTACGACCGCCTCAACGACCTTCTGAGCTTCGGCCTGCATCGGTTGTGGAAACGTCAGGCCCTGCAGTGGCTGCGCCCCGCCCCCGGCCAGCGGCTGGTGGATCTGTGCTGCGGCACCGGCGATCTGGCCCTGCTGCTGGCGGCCCGGGTGCGGCCCGGCGGCGAGGTGCTTGGCCTCGATGCCGCGGCGGCCCCCCTGGAGTTGGCCCGCCGTCGGGCCGCGCTGCAGCCCTGGCTGCCCCTGCGCTGGCGCCAGGGCGATGCCCTGGCCACCGGTTTGGCGGCGGGCTGGGCGGATGGGGCTTCGATGGCCTACGGCCTGCGCAACCTGGCGGACCCCGGCGCGGGCCTGCGGGAGCTGCGCCGCCTGCTTCGCCCGGGAGGAAGGGCGGTTGTGCTCGATTTCAACCGCCCGAGCTCCGGCGGTGGCGCCGAGGCGTTCCAGCGGCTGTACCTGCGGCGGGTGGTGGTCCCCGCCGCCCGCCGGGTCGGACTGGAGGACCACTACGCCTACCTCGAGGCCAGCCTGGCCGCCTTCCCCCGCGGCCCTGAGCAGGAGAAGCTGGCTCGCGAGGCGGGTTTTTCCCTGGCGCGCCATCGGCCGCTGGCGGGGGGACTGATGGGTCTTCTGGAACTTTGTGCCTGAGGCTTGCGCACACCGCACGGAATGTTGAGGATGGACTGCAACCATCCATCAGACCGACGGAGCCCATGGCATGGGAGTTCCTCTCTTCGATTTCGCTGCCAACGTCGGCAAGAAGATTTTCCCCAGAGGGGAAGACCCTGCCAAAGCTTCCGAGAAGCTCAAGCAGCATCTGGAGAAGAACAATCCGGGCCTGAGCGATCTCGATGTCTCCTTCAGCGATGAAGTCGCCACGATCACGGGCACGGCCGCCGATCAGGCGGCCTTTGAAAAGGCCGTGCTGATGGCGGGCAATGTCGAGGGCGTCGCCAAGGTGGAGGCCGTGGTCGTCGCCCGCCCCGAAGATGGGGAGGAATCCACCTTCGTGCTCGTCAAGGAGGGGGACAGCCTCTGGGGCATCGCCGAGCGGGAACTGGGCAGCGGCGCCCGCTACACCGAGATCTTCGCGGCCAATCAGGAAGTGATCGTGGACCCCGACCTCATCTTCCCCGGCCAGAAGATCCGCATCCCCAAGGGCTGAAGCCGGCCCCGCCGATGCCGCATGGCACCATGAGCGCTCCCCGGGGGGTTGCCCGTGCACTTCCAGGACATCCTCAGCACCCTCAACCGCTTCTGGGCCGAGCAGGGCTGCCTGATCCTGCAGCCCTATGACACGGAAAAGGGCGCCGGCACCATGAGCCCCCACACCGTGCTGCGGGCGATCGGACCGGAGCCCTGGGCCGTGGCCTACCCGGAGCCCTGCCGCCGCCCCACCGACGGCCGCTACGGCGACAACCCCAACCGGGCCCAGCACTACTTCCAGTACCAGGTGCTGATCAAGCCCTCGCCGGTTGGCATCCAGGAGACCTACCTGGCCTCCCTGGAGGCCCTCGGCATCCGCCAGGCCGACCACGACATCCGCTTCGTGGAGGACAACTGGGAATCCCCCACCCTCGGCGCCTGGGGCGTGGGCTGGGAGGTGTGGCTCGATGGCATGGAGGTCACCCAGTTCACCTACTTCCAGCAGTGCGGTGGCCTGGATTGCCGGCCGGTGTCGATCGAGATCACCTATGGCCTCGAGCGCCTGGCGATGTACCTGCAGGACGTGGAGAGCCTCTGGGATCTGCATTGGAACAGCACGCACCGCTACGGCGAGATCTGGTTGCCTTTTGAGCGCAGCCAGTGCGCCTACAACTTCGAGGCCGCCAACCCGGAGCGCCTGCAGCAGCTGTTCGCCCTCTACGAGGCGGAGGCGATTGACCTGGCCCGCGCGGGCCTCAGCGCCCCGGCCCTCGATTTCGTGCTCAAGTGCAGCCACACCTTCAACCTGCTGGAGGCGCGCGGGGTGATCTCGGTGACCGAGCGCACCGCCACCATCGCCCGCATCCGCCACCTCGCCCGCCAGGTGGCGGAGGCGTGGCTGGCGGAGCGCCGCTCCCTGGGCTTTCCGTTGCTGGATGAGGTGCAGCGCCAGAGCTGGTATCTGCAGCACCCGGAGGATCGCGCCGCCAGTGAGGCCGTCGCCGGCGGATGAGGCGGGCGCTGGCGCTGCTGCTGGTGGCGGCGCTGAGCTATCAGGCCGGGCGGCTTGCGGAGCGGGCGATCTGGCCCTGCCGGCTGCAGGCGGTGGCGGCCCTGGTGGCTCCGCTGCTGGGCCAGCCGATGCCCAGCAAGCAACTCTGCGACCTGCTGCTGCGCCTCCCCAGCCTCTGAGGGGCGGTCCCCGGCCGTTGCTGGGCGGGTTGTCCTGTGGCGGGAATCCTGGGGTGGCCCTGGATCCCCTGCCCTGACCTCCCCGCTGGCGCTGCTGCTCGCCCTTCTGCTGGCGCTGGGGTCCGCGGCCCCGTCGGCCGCCGCCCCGCAGGATCCCGCGGCAGCGGGGCCGCTGGCGCCGCTGCGGGTGCGCCTGCTGGAGGACCCCCGTCCCCTGGCGGAGCCACCCGCCCCGGCCGCCGGCTGCCGCGCCCTGGCGCAGGACGCCGCTGGGGGGCGCTTGGAGCTTCTCTTCCCTGCCTGCAGGGAGCTGCGCCAGGGCTGGCGGCTGGAGGTGGCTGGCCGCTGGCGGCCGCTGCCGCCGGCCCCCCACCCCCTGCTGACCGGTCCGGCGGAGCGGCTGGCGCGGCAGGGGGCGACCCGGCGCCTGCGGGTGGAGAGCCATCGGGTGCTGGCGCGGCCGCCCACGCCGATCGCCGATCTGCGCCGCGCCATCGCCGGGCGGTTCGTGGCGGCGGCGGGGCCGGAGCGGGGCGGGATCCTGGCGGCCCTGGTGCTGGGCAGTGCCGTGGTGCCCCTGCCGCTGGAGCTGCGCGAGGCCTTCCGCGCCTCGGGCCTCTCCCATGCTCTGGCGGCCTCCGGCTTCCACCTCACGGTGCTGCTGGGGGCGGTGCGGGCCCTGGTGGGGGGGATGGGCCGCGGGCCGCGGCTGGCGCTGGGGGGCGGGGCGATGTTGCTCTTCCTGCTGCTCGCCGGTCCGCAACCTTCGGTGGTGCGGGCGGTGCTGATGGGGGGCGTGGCCTGGCTGGCCCTGGAGGCGGGCCGTCGGGCGCGCCATCTGGCGGTGTTGCTGCTCGGCGCGGCGCTGATGGTGGCCCTGCGGCCGGACTGGCTGCCGGACGTGGGCTTCCAGCTGAGCGTGGCGGCCACCGCCGGGCTGCTGGTGTCGGCGGAGCCGATCGAGAGCTGGCTACGGCCGCGGCTGCCGGCGCTGCTGCGGCCCGGCTGGAGCGCCCCGGCCCTGGCGGTGCCCCTGGCGGCCACCCTCTGGACCCTGCCCCTGCAGCTGGCCCATTTCGGGGTGCTGCCCGTGTATGCGATTCCGGCGAACATGGCCGCCGCCCCGCTGCTCACGCCCCTCACCCTCGGGGCGATGGGCCTCACCCTCCCGGCCCTGCTGCTGCCGCCGCTGGCCGCCCCGCTGCTCTGGCCGCTGCAGCAGCTCACCGCCCTGCTGGTGGCGATCGCCCGCGCCTTCGCCGCCCTGCCGCTGGCCCAGTGGCAGATCGGCCGGCCCCAGCCCCTGCTGGTGGTCCTGCTCTCCCTGGCCCTGCTGGCCCTGGTGCTGCCGGGCCTGGCCGGGGGCTGGCGCCGGGCTGGGCTGCTGCTGCTGGTGGCGGTGGCCGCAGCCCAGCTGCAGGTGTTGCGGGCCGATCGGCTGCTGTTGGTGCACCAGGATTTCGGCGGTGGCCACGACTGGCTGATCGCCCGCCACGCCGGCCGGGCCGCCCTGATCGCCAGCCGCGCCGATCCGTTCAGTTGTCGCCAGAGCGCCCGCCTGGCCGCGGGTCTGGGCATCCCCCGCTTCGACTGGCTGCTGCTGCTCGATCCGCTGGCCCCCGCCGATCCGCCCTGCTGGCGGCGGCTGGGCGGGTCGGTGCTCGCCTACGGGGAGGCGGCGGCGCCGCTGGCGGCGGGGGAGAGCCTGGCCAGCCCCGGCCTGGCGGCCACCGCCCTGTCGATGGACAGCCACGCCCTCAGCCTGCGCTTCGGGGCGCGCCACTGGCAGTTGCTGCCCGACCGCCAGGCGTTCTGGGCCTGGCGCGATCGGGCCCCGGGCGCGGCGGCGGAGTCGTTCGATGGCCTGTGGCTGGGCTTCCAGCCCCGCCCTGGCGAGCGCCGCTCCCTGTCCGCCGGCCCCGTCTCGCCCGATCAGGTGTGGCTCAGTGGGGCGCCGGTCCGCCGCCTGCCACCCCGCTGGCGGGCCAGCGGCGCCAGCGGCTCGCTGGTGGATGGCTGAGGGGCACCGCCGCTCCGTAGAGTGACAACCGGCCTGCGGGCCTTGGAGAGGTGGCTGAGTGGTCGAAAGCGAACGACTCGAAATCGTTTGAAGGGCAACCTTCCGTGGGTTCGAATCCCACCCTCTCCGTTTCAGAGCTCAAAACGGGGATTTCCAGGGGTTCCCGTGGCGTCCCACTGATTCCCGAGACCCACTGCCCTGCAGTGGGTTTTCTGCTGTTTGGGCGTCCCATGGCATCCCTGCAAAACCCAGGCAAGCAAAAAATTGTGGTGTAAGTGGTGGTGCAAAACTGGGGTGGTGGTGTACATGGGGTCTTGGCTCTAACCGACAAGGAAGTTCGCGCTCTGCCACAGGGATCTCGGCGATACCGGGTCTCGGACGGCGTTGGCCTGCTTCTTGAGGTCGACCCCGCCGGCGGCAAGTACTGGCTATGGCGGCACCGCTTCCCGCCCACCAAGGACGGCCGCCGGCAGGATCTGCGCATCGGGCCATACCCCAGGATTTCGCTCAAGGCTGCACGCGACATT
>JBEIHT010000046.1:0-17539 GCA_040381155.1 Aphanothece sp. | reverse complement strand
CTGAAACAGGGGGACCGTCGAAGCTGCGAAAGCGTAACGACTGTTGCGGCTGACGGCCGAACGCCCCGTCTCCGCCATCCGGTTTGGTCCTACTCCCAGACGCTTCCCCAGCTCGCCATCGTCCTTCCCTATACCTTCCCTGCCCCCATCCCGACCGATGCCACCCCTACCCCCCGTTCTCCTGGAGATCAGCCCCCACCAGCTCGAGGTGGCCGAAACCCTGCTGCAGGTGGGGCGCTTTGTGGTGATTTTTCTCGTGGCCCGCGCCATCGCCGAGCTGCTCGTGCGCCTGCAGCTGCCCACGATCCTCGGCGAGCTGGTGGCCGGGGTTCTGATCGGAGTCTCGGGTCTGCGCCTGATCGTGCCGCCCCAGGCCGGTGCGGAACTCAGCGCGGCAGTGACCTCCCTGGTGGGCTCCCTGGCCGCGATCACCCCGGAGGCGGTGCAATCGGTTTACAACGAAACCTTCCCCAGCCTGGAGGCGGTCTCCCAGCTCGGCCTGTTCGCCCTGCTCTTCCTCACCGGCCTGGAGAGTGAGCTCGATGAACTGGTGGCCGTGGGGGCGCAGGCCGGCACCGTGGCTACGGCCGGAGTGGTGCTGCCTTTTGCCCTCGGCACCGCGGGGCTTTATTTCCTCTTCCATGTACCCCTGATCCCGGCGGTGTTCGCCGGGGCCGCCATGACCGCCACCTCGATCGGCATCACCGCCAGCGTGTTCGGGGATCTGCGCTGGCTGAAGCGCCGGGAGGGCCAGATCGTGATCGGTGCCGCCGTGCTTGACGACATCCTCGGGATCGTGATCCTGGCGGTGGTGGTGGCGATCGTCGGCGGTGGCTCCTTCAGCCTCGGGCCACTGCTGCGGCTCGGCCTGGCGGCGGTGGTGTTCGTGGCGGTGGCCCTGGTGCTCAGCCGCAAGGCCGCCCCGGGCTTCGATTGGGTGGTGGATCGCCTCAAGGCCCCCGGCGATGTGGCCGTGGCCAGCTTTCTGGTGCTCACCGTCTGTTGTTTCGCCGCCCAGGCCATCGGCCTGGAGGCCGCTCTCGGTGCCTTCGCCGCGGGCCTGATCCTCAGCGCTTCCAAGCACACCCACGACATCGATGCGGCGGTCAAACCGCTGGTGTCCCTGTTCGCCACGGTGTTCTTCGTGTTGATTGGCACCGGTATGGACCTCTCGGTGCTCAACCCGCTCGATCCAGCCAACCGGGAGGGCCTGATCGTGGCCGCCTTTCTGCTGGTGGTGGCGATCGCCGGCAAGGTGGCGGCTGGCTGGAGCTACCTGAGCAAGGAACCCACGAATCGCCTGGTGGTGGGCCTCGGCATGATGCCCCGCGGTGAGGTGGGCCTGATTTTTCTTGGTCTCGGGAGCCAGGCCGGGATTCTTACCCCAGCCCTGGAGGCGGGCATTCTGCTGATGGTGATCGGCACCACCTTCCTGGCGCCGATCCTTCTTCGCCTGGTGATCCCGGCAGAGCTCCCCCTGGAGGAGGGCAGCGCCGCCCCATCCCCTCAGTAGCGGGGCACCGCCGGATCGATCTCCTCGCTCCAGGCATTGATGCCGCCGGCCACGTTCACCCCCTCGATGCCATGGCGACCCAGGGCGATCAGGGCCTTCGCCGAGCGGCCGCCCATCTTGCAGTGCACGTAGAGCTTCTTGCCCTCGGCCAGGCGCCGCACATCCTCGATCGCTTCGCCGCTTTCGATCCGGTCGAGGGGCACCAGCACGGAACCGGGAATCACGGCGATCTCGGCCTCGTGGGGGTTGCGCACGTCGAGCAGCAGCAGATCTTCCAGCTTGCCGTCGATCAGGGTCTTGAGTTCGGCCACGGTGATCGTGGGCAGGGTGCCGGCTTCCTCCTGCCCGGCCGCCGTGCCACCAACACCACAGAATTCCTGGTAATCGATCAGTCGATCGATCACCGTTCGCTCCGGATTAGGCCGCAGTTTCAGCTCGCGAAAGCTCATTTTCAGGGCATCAAACAGCAGCAGACGGCCGCTCAGGGTGGTGCCGATCCCGGTGATGATCTTCACCGCCTCGGTGGCCTGGATCACGCCGATGATTCCCGGCAGAACCCCCACCACGCCCCCTTCGGCGCAGGAGGGCACCATCCCCGGCGGCGGCGGTTCGGGAAAGAGATCGCGGTAGTTGGGGCTGTTCGCATCGAGGTTGAAGACCGTGGCCTGGCCCTCGAAGCGGAAGATCGACCCGTACACATTCGGCTTGCCCAGCAGCACGCAGGCGTCGTTGACCAGATAGCGGGTGGGGAAATTATCGGTGCCATCACAGACCAGGTCGTAGCCGCCGATGATCTCCAGGGCGTTTTCGCTGGTGAGCGCTGTTTCGTAGAGATCCACCTGGCAATGGGGATTGATCTCCTGGATGCGGTGCTTCGCTGATTCGATCTTCGGCTTGCCCACCCAGCTGGTGCCATGGATCACCTGGCGCTGCAGATTGCTGTGATCCACGACGTCGAAATCGACGATGCCGAGGCGGCCGACGCCCGCGGCGGCCAAGTAGAGCAGCAGCGGCGAGCCCAGCCCGCCGGTGCCGACGCACAGCACCGAGGCGGCCTTGAGACGCTTCTGACCCTCCAGACCCAGCTCCGGCAGGATCAGGTGGCGCGAGAAGCGCGCCATCTCATCGGGGGTCAGCTGCACGCCGCTGGTGTCGGGGGGAAGCATCGGGCCCGGCTCTCGCTCTCAATCCACCATTCTCCATAGCAGGGGCCGCGCCGCGCCGCCGCCGGGGTCGCCAGGGTCGTGGCGATCCCCGATCCACCAGCAGCGGAGCGCCCCCTCGGGGAGCGTCCCGGCCGCGTCCTGTCCGAGGATCAGCATCAAGGTGGGGCCGGTGGTCAAGGCCAGATCGGTGCTTGAGGGGGTCGGGGGGCCTTCGGGGTGGCTGTGGGCCGCCCCCAGCACCTCCAGCCCGCGCCGGCGCGCCCACCTCTGGGCCTGCAGCTGCTCGCGCGGATCCAGCTGGAACCGCCCCCGCCGCTCCGCCGCCGGTTGCCAGACGTTCAGGCACGGCCAGATGCGCTCCAGCCGCCAGGGCGCGCCGTCCTCGCCAGCGCCGGCCGCCAGGCGACGGCCCAGCAGCAGGGCACAGCCTTCCAGGGGGGCGGGCTCACGCAGCAGCAGGCGCAGAACCGTCAGCGCCTGCCGATCGATCTGAAGCTCCGCTGGCGTGACGGGGATCACGAGGGGTACCTTAGGCCCGACCCTTCACTGGCTCGTTCTCCCATGAGCGAAACCCCCAGCGCGGCCCCGGAGACGACCCAGGACAGCAGCCCGGCGGCCACCCCCGCCAGCGCCAGCGAGGTTGTTGACCACGGCTTCGACTTCAGCGACCGCTACCAGCAGGTGGTGGGCACGCTGAATGAAACCCTGGGCAAGGTGGATTGGTCGGAGATGGGCAAGATCGGCAAGATCGTCGGCATTTTTGTCGCCGTGATCGTCGCCCAGATCCTGATCAAGGGCGTGCTCGACACCATCAACCTGTTGCCGATCCTGCCCGGACTTCTGGAGCTGCTCGGCCTGGTGGTGGTGGGCAAATGGAGCTGGGAGAACCTCACCACCAGCGAAAAGCGCAACGAGGTGCTGCAGCGACTGCAGAACGTCAAGCGGGACTACCTCGGCTGAGGCCCGGGCCAACTTCGGCTCGCCTCAGGCCTTCGGGTCATCCCGCAGCAGCCGTGCCATCAGCCGTGCGGCCTGGGCTGCGTAGGAGCCACCGAACAGGTTGGCGTGGTTGAGCAGGTGGTACAGGTTGTAGAGGTCCACCCGCTGGTGATGGTCTGCGGGTAGGGGCCACGCGCGTTCGTAGCCCTGGAAGAAGGCGGCCGGAAAGCCTCCGAACAACCGCGCCATGGCCAGGTCCACCTCCCGGTCGGCGCGGTGGATGGCCGGGTCGAAGATGGCCCCACGCCCATCGGCCAGCATGCCGGCGTTGCCGCTCCAGAGATCGCCGTGCACCAGGCAGGGCTCTGGTCTGTGCCCGGCCAGCCAGGCGGGGGCGCGCGCCAGCAGGGCGTCGGCCCCGGGCAGGGGAGCGCCGGCCCGGGCCAGGCGCTCCAGCTGGGGGGCCAGCCGCCGCTCGGTGAAGAAGCGCCCCCAGTCCTCCAGCCAGCCGTTGGCCTGCGGAGAGGAGCCGATCCGGTTGTCCCGGGGCCATCCGAAGGCCGTGGCGCCCCGGTCCCCCTCCCCCAAGGGGCGCGCCAGGCTGCGGCGGTGCAGGTCGGCCAGGGCGGCGCCCAGGCCCCGCCAATCACCACCCGCCAGCTCCAGCCAGGGCAGCACCAGCACCGCCTGTCCCGCCACCACCCCCAGGGCCAGGGGGGTGGGCACCGCCAGCCGCCGCGGATCGGCGGCGGCCGCCAGGGCCGCCAGGCCATCGGCCTCCGCTTCCAGCAGGGCCAGCGCGCCGCTGGCGGGGCCGCTCTTGGCGAAGAGCCGCTGGCCGTCCGCCAGGGTGAGACACCAGGCGCTGTGGATGCAGCCGCCGCCGACGGGGGAGCGGCCGCGCAGCACCACCCCGAGCCGCTCGGCCAGCCAGGCGGCGAGGGGATCGGAGGCGGGGGCGGCCATCAGGGCGGGGGGGGCAGGGGGAGCGAAGGCGCCGCCACCGGCCGGGGCGGTGGGGTGCGAAGGGAGAGCCCGAGGCGCGGCCCGAGGTTCAGCGCCAGGACCGCCACCAGCACCGCGAGCAGGGCCAGCTTCACCACCAGGCCCACGGCCCGGCTGATCAGCCGCAGCAGGCACCACACCAGCAGGGCCAGCAGCGCCAGGGCGGCCACCACCAGGGGCGTTGCCATCGAGCGGGATCGGGGTGCCTCACCCTGCCATGGGCCACGGCTGGCGGCCGCCGGGTGCCAGCATGAGGCCATGAACGAAACCGCGGCCGCCGGCGTAGCCGAGCCGATCGACGTGGTGGTTGTGGGGGCGGGCATCGCCGGTCTGACGGCCGCTGCCCTGCTGGCCCGCGCTGGCCTGGCGGTGGAGCTGCTGGAGGCCCACCATCAGAGCGGGGGCTGTGCCGGAACCTTCCGCCGCGGTCCCTGGATCTTCGATGTCGGCGCCACCCAGGTGGCGGGGCTGGAGCCCGGCGGCATCCATGAGCGCCTGTTCCGGCACCTGGGGGTGTCAGCCCCCGCCGCCGAGCCCCTGGATCCCGGTTGCGTCGTCGACCTGGCGGATGGCCGGCCGCCGGTGCGGGTCTGCCGCGACCCGCTCGCCTGGCGGGAGGAGCGGCAGCGCCAGTTCCCCGGCAGCGAGCGCTTCTGGGGCCTGTGCGCGGCCCTGCATCGGGCCAACTGGCGCTTCGCCAGCAAGGATCCGGTGCTTCCCCCCCGCTCGGCCTGGGACCTGGCCCAGCTGCTGGGGGCGGTGGGCGCCGACACCCTGCTCAGTGCTCCGCTCACCGGAGCGACGGTGGCGGACCTGCTGCGGCTCACCGGCTGCGGCGGCATGGCGCGCCTGCGGCGCTTCCTTGACCTGCAGCTGCGCCTTTACTCCCAGGAACCGGCGGAGCGGACCGCGGCGCTCTACGGCGCCACGGTGCTGGCGATGGTGCAGGAGCCCCTGGGGCTGGCGCACCTGCGGGGGTCGATGCAGACCCTCAGCGATGCCCTGGAGAGAGCTCTGGTCGCCGCTGGGGGGAGCCTGCGCTGCCGCCACCGGGTGCGGCGCCTGCTGCCGCCGGCCGCGCCTGGAGGGAGCTGGCGGCTGGAGGGGGAGGCCGCCGGCGGCGCCCCCTTCCAGCGACAGGCCCGGGAGGTGGTGCTCAGCCTGCCCCCCCAGACCCTTCCCGAACTGCTCGGGGCGGCCCTTCCCCCGGGCTATCGGCGCCGGCTGGAGGGGCTGCCGGAGCCCAGCGGCGCCCTGGTGTTCTACGGAGCGGTGGAGCGATCGCGCCTTCCCGCTGACTGCCCGGCCCATCTCCAGCTGGACTGGGCCGAACCGGGGTCCCTGTTCGTCTCGGTGAGCCGGGAGGGGGATGGCCGCGCCCCGGCGGGCCAGGCCACCGTGATCGCCAGCGTCTTCACCCCCGCCCGCCCCTGGTTCGCCCTGGAGCGCTCCGCCTACGACGGCCGCAAGCGGCAGGCGAGGGAGGGGATTCAGGCGGGGCTGGAGCGGCTGCTGGGGGTGCCCGCTGACGGCTGGTGCCACGGCGAGCTGGCCACCCCTCGGGGCTTCGCCCGCTGGACCTGCCGGCCCTGGGGCTGGGTGGGCGGCCTGGGCCAGGGGCCCGGCCAGTTCGGCCCCTTCGGCCTGGCCAGCCGCACCCCCCTGCCGGGTCTGTGGCTCTGCGGTGACGCGATCCACCCGGGGGAGGGCACTGCCGGTGTCAGCCTCTCGGCCCTGATGGCCTGCCGCCAGCTGTTGGAGGGCCGCGGCGCCCCCCTGCGGCTGGCCGCCTGAAGGGACGGCGTCAGTCCCTGAGGAAGCCCGGCCGCAGCGTCTGGCCGTGCTCCAGCCGCTGGCGCAACCCCTCCCAGTCGCCCGCCTCCACCAGGCCCTCGAGATCATTGAGGGCCTGGTGGTAGGCCGCCAGGGCGGCCCGCAGGGCCGGCCGGTTGTGGCGGGCCATCAGCGTGCCCAGCTCGGGATTGCCCCCCCCCACCCGGCTGGTGTCCGCGAAGCCGCTGGAGGCCAGGGCCCGCACCAGCGGGGCGAGCTCGGCCGTGGCGCCCTGGTCGGCGGCCTGCAGCAGGGCTGCGCTCACCAGCACCGGCAGATGGGAAATCAACGCCACCGCCCGGTCGTGGTCGGAGGCCCCGCAGCGGATCGGCACGGCCCCCAGGGCCTGGGCCATGGTCTCCACGGCCTCCAGGGCGGCCGGATCGGTGCGGGAGGTGGGGGTGACCACCCAGGGTCGCCCGCGGAACAGGCCCTCCTCGCCCGCCTCGACGCCGCAGCGCGCGGTGCCGGCCATCGGGTGGGAGCCCACGAACCGGCCTCCCAGCAACGGCTCCCAGGCGGCCAGCAGCGGACCCTTCACCGAGCCCACGTCCGTCACGACGGCGTCGGGCGGCAGGGCCGCGCGCAGGGCCGGCTCGGGGGCCAGCAGCCGATCAAGGGGCAGGCAGAGGAGCACCAGGCCGCAGTCCGCCAGAACGGTCGGGTGGGTGTCCACCCGATCGGCCAGCCCCCGCTGGCGGGCCCGCTCGGCGGTCTCGGCCCGGTGCACCAGGGCGTGCACCGTCGCCCCCCGCTGCCGCAGGTCGAGGCCCAGGGAGCCGCCGATCAGGCCCAGCCCCACCACGCCCACGGGTCGGCTCTGCCACAGGGGGGTCATCGGGGCGCCGCATCGCTCTGCGGTCAGCTTCCTACAGGCCCTTGTTCCAGGCCCCTGGAGGCGCTCGCGCCGCCGCCGCTGTCTTCCTCGCTGCCGTCCGCCCCTGGGTCCCTGCCTACGATCCCCGGATGTTGGAAGCCAGCGCCCACCAGTGTCTCAAGTCCCTGCTGCAGGGGGAGGGACAGCCCCGTTGGCCGCACCACCTCACCCTCAGCCGCCTGGTGGCCCGCAGCCTGCGGCGGGGGGATCACACCCTGTTGCGGCTGGCCCCGGGCGCCGATCCGAGCTGGTGGATCAGTCTGCTGGTGCCCCTGGCCCTGAGTGAGGTGCCCCTGGCCCTGGTGGTCAGCGATGGGCTGCGCCAGCGGTTGCTGCAGCGGGAATGGCCCCGGCTGCGCAGCGCCGGAGTGCCGCTGGCCTGCTGGCAGGGTCCTGACGCCCCCGCCTCGGCCCGACTCTGGCTGCTGAGCCACCGCGAGCTGCTCGAGGCCTGGCGGGGCGGACGGCTGGGCGAGCGCCAGCTGGTCATCCCCGAGGCGGAACGGCTGGAGGCGCAGCTGCGCCAGGCCCTGGCCATCCGCCTGGACCCCTGCCACTGGGACGAGCTGATCCTCAGTCAGCCGGCCCTGAAGGACAGCCTGCTCAGCCTTCACCAGGGCCTCAGCCGTCGCATCCTGCGCCATCCGCGCCGGGCCCAGGGTCTGGTGCCCCTGGCGCCCGAAGATGAGGCGCCGCTGCGCCATCTCCTGCGCCTGCTGGAACCCCTGCCCGCGCCCTGGCCGGCCTGGCTGGCGGCCCAGGAGGGGGGCTGGTGCGGCTGGGCGTCACTCGAGGCCGGCGCCCTGCACTGGCAGCTGCACCGCCAGCCGCTCGAACCTTTGGCGGAGCTGGTGGGTCTGCTGCAGGGCCGCGGCGCGGTGCTGGCCGGAGAACTGGCGGGGGCGCGGACGGTTGCCGGCGACGCCGATTCCCTCCCCCAGGCGGCCACGCTGCTCGGTCTTGCCCCCCAGGTGCTGCTCGACCTGGCCGATCCCCCCCTCTCCGACCCCCTGCCCCTCTACGCCCCCCTGCGCCAGCCCCTGCCCACCAGCCCCCAGCTGGCGGAGCACCTGTTGGAGCACTGCCGTCGCCTGGTGCTGGGGCAGGCGGGTCTGACCGTCGTTCTTCTCGACGACGAGGGCCTGCGCCACGGCCTCACCAGCGCCCTGGCTGCGGAGTTCGGCAGTCGGGTCGGCCATGAGTGCGGCAGCGCCGAGAGCAATGGTGTGATCTGCTGCCGCTGGTCCTGGTGGCTGGAGCACCAGGGCTCCCTCCCCCTTCCCTCCCAGGTGGTGGTGGGCCTGCTGCCGATCGCCAGCCTGGAGGATCCACTCACCGCCGCCCGGGTGTCCCGGCTGCGCCAGCAGGGGCGCGACTGGTTCCGGGAACTGCTGCTGCCCGATGCCCTCAACCGCCTGCAGCGGGGCGTGGCCAGCCTGCGGCGCTGTGGCGGTCGCCTGGCGGTTCTCGATGGCCGCCTTCGCGGCCGCAGCTGGGGGCGGCAGGTGTTCGCCGCCCTGGAACCCTGGGTGCAGCTCACCCGGCTGCTGCCGTCCTGAGTCCTCCTGCGGAGCCTTCCCCCTGGGGCCGCCCTAGCCTCCAGGTCAGAACCGTCCCGAACCGCGATGGGAGAAGCGAAGCGCCGTGCCGAGCAGGGGCTGCCCCCCCGCCAGAAGAAACCTGCGGGCGGCGGGCCTGTGGACACCTCGCCCCGCCTGCTGCCCTGGCTGCCGTTCACCCGCAACCAGGCCGACCGCTTCGTGCAGCTCAGCACCCGCGGCGCCTGGGTGGGAATTGGAGCGCTGGTGCTGTTCTGGGTCACCGTGCGCTTCCTCGGCCCTGCCCTGGGCTGGTGGCAGCTGGCGGATGGCTGAGGGCGCTCCGGTGGGAAAGCCCGCACACGGCGAGCCCTCCCTTCCGGAAATCAAAAGAAAACCTTAGGCTTCGCAGAACTGTGCCCTGTCCCCGTGTTCTCCCGCCTCGCTGAGCAGTACCGCTCAGTGGTTGACGACCTGGTGCTGAGCCTGGAAGCCCTCGCCCGCTGCCTGCAGCAGCAGGGCCGGGTGGCGAGCTGTTACACCTGCGGTGAGCCCGGGGAACGGCAGGGCACGGCGTTCGTTGCCGAACTCGGCGAGGCCCACCTGGTGCGCTTCCGGGTGTCCGACTGCGGCGTGAACTGGCTGGAATCGCGCAACGGCCACGAGCTGGTGAGGCTGGAGGGCGCTGAAGCGATTCAAGAGCTCCAGCGGGTGGCGGACGAGCTGCGCGTTCCTGCTGTCCGTCCGCTCGGTGCCCGCACCCAGGAGGAAGCAGAGGCCGCCTGAGCGGCCCCCGCCTGAACCGCTGATCGCCTCCCGCCCTGGCGGCTGGGCCCAGCTCAGGCGGCCGGCAGCTCCTCGAGCACCTTCACCGCCGCCGCTTCGGCCTCCGCAGCTCCCAGCGGCTTGGTGGCGGCCTGACGGGCCGCCGCGGCCAGGGGCTTCATGGAGTTGGCCGTGACCTCGGACCCCTCGGTGAGCCGCAGGCGGGTGAGCTCCTCGATCACCTCCGCCTGCTCGGGGTTCTGCTCCAACCAGACGATGGTGTTGTCCCGCCCCTGGCCGATGTTGTCGCCTTCGTAGCTGTACCAGGCGCCCTTGCGGATCACCACGCCCGTTTCCTCCGCCAGGTCGAGCAGGCAGCCCAGGGTGCTGATGCCCCGGCCGAAGAGGATGTCGAACTCGGCAATACGGAAGGGAGGCGCCACCTTGTTTTTGGCCACCTTCACCTTGGCGCGGATGCCGTACTCCTCGGTGCCGCGCTTGAGGGTCTGGATGCGGCGGATGTCGAGCCGCACCGAGGCGTAGAACTTCAGGGCGTTGCCACCGGTGGTGGTCTCCGGGTTGCCGTAGGTGACGCCGATCTTCTGGCGCAGCTGGTTGAGGAAGATCACCGTGCAGCCCGATTTGCCGATGTTGCCGGTGATCTTGCGCATCGCCTGGCTCATCAGGCGCGCCTGGCTGCCCACCGCCAGATCGCCCATTTCCCCCTCGATCTCCGCCCGTGGGGTGAGGGCGGCGACCGAGTCGACCACGACGATGTCGACGGCGGCGGAACGCACCAGCTGATCGACGATCTCGAGCGCCATCTCACCGGTGTCCGGCTGGGAAACAAGCAGGTTCTCGATGTCGACGCCGAGGGCGGCGGCATAGACAGGGTCGAGGGCGTGCTCGGCGTCGACGAAGGCGGCCACACCGCCGCGCTTCTGCACCTCGGCGATCGCGTGCAGGGTGAGGGTGGTTTTGCCGGAGCTCTCGGGGCCGTAGACCTCGACCACACGGCCCTTGGGATAGCCGCCCCCGAGGGCCAGATCGAGGGTGAGGGCCCCGGTGTTGATCGTTTCGACCCGCATGCGGGAGGCGTCGCCCAGCCGCATGATTGAGCCCTTGCCGAAGTTGCGCTCGATCTGGTTGAGCACCAGGCCGAGGGCCTTATCCCGCTCGGCGGCGGCACGGGGATCGGCCGGGGCGAGGGAGCCGGCGGCCGGGGGGGTGGGGGCGGCGGCCTTGGAATCAGCGGGCATGACGGAATTCAGCGATGGGGAAAGGGCCGCGGAGGGGCTGGGGCCGGGCGGTGGAGGGGATCCGCCCCCGGCGGCCATCGTGCGGCCTCTGGAGAGCTAGTGCCACCACCGGGTGCCGGCGCGCCGGCTGTGCATAGTACGAGCGTACTCTAGCGGCTCAGGGCCAGTCCGCCAGGGGGGCCGCGAAGCGCTCGGGCTCCAGCCAGCGGAGCCCCGCCGCCGCCAGGTCCTCGCCGTCCCCGGGCGCCAGGTAGCCCCAAGCCACCAGGTAGCAGCGCACCGCCTCCAGCCCCGGGGTGGCCCGCACCCGTTCGAGGGTGGGACGACGGTCCTCCACGAACCACAGCGGCCGTTCCGGCTCCCTCAGGCGCAGCAGCACGTCGGGCTTGCTGCCGTGCTCATGCCCATAGAGGGCCGTGGGGCTCAGGCCGCAGGCGCCCAGCAGCTCGGCGGCGAAGGCGGCGCCCTTGGTGGTCAGCACCTGCCACTCGGCCCCCTCGGCCGGCAGGCGGCTCAGCCGCTCCACCACCCCCGGGTAGGGACGGTGCAGGGCCAGCCAGGCCTCGCGGTCGGCGGCGATGGCGGCGTGGCGCACCCCCTCCAGGGCGTGCTGCAGTCGCTCCGGCGTCCACCCCCAGCGCCCCCGGGCCGCGGCGCAGGCCCCGTCGTAGGCCAGGGTGGCCGTCCCGGCGTCGAAGTCGGGCTGCCCCAGCTCGGCCGCCATCAGCACCATCTCCCAGCCCTGGTGGATGCGCGGGCGCAGCACGGAGAAGCCGGCAGGGGCTGTCTCCGGCAGGCTCAGCGTCCGGCCATCGGCGGCCGCCAGCTCCAGGGCGGCGGCCCGGGCGGCCCACCAGTATTCGGCCATGCCATCGATGAGCACGCCATCGAGATCAAAGACCAGCAGGGGGCCGGGGGACAGGGCGAGAAGCCGGTGGAAACTGGGCCGCTAGGATTCGAACCTAGGAATGGCGGGACCAAAACCCGCTGCCTTACCGCTTGGCGACGGCCCAACGCGCCCATCCGGAACGGCCGCAGCAGGTGCGGCTGTCGGTGGGTACCGAATCAGTAACCCACAACGGCCGGGCCTTCGTCAACCAACCCCAACCCCGCCCAGGCCCCGTTCCGCCAGGCCGTGCTCAGGCGGGAAACACCCGCAGCCGCTGTTGCGGGCCGCGGCCGAACACGGCGCTGCGCAGCCGGTAGCGCGTCACCAGCTCCGCCTGCATGGAGCGCACCTGCTCGCTGCGGGGCAGCAGCTCGACGGGGCGGCCCTGGGGGAGCACCACCTTCTCCACCGCCAGCCGGCATTCCTCCAGTGCCGCGTGGGCGTCGTCCGGATCGGCGCTGCCGCCGCCCCCTGGCGCCGCCCGCGTGGTGGCCTCCGTGCGCCGCTCCAGCAGCCGCTCGATCGCCCGCTGCAGCTGGTGCAGGTTGTCGGATTTGATCACCAGGATCGGCAGGCCGGCGGCCCGGGCGCGGCTGCGCAGCTGGGGATCGCGGCCGAGTTGCCCCCGCAGGCTGAGCAGGGCATCCGCCTGCTCCGGCTCGCTCACCACCTGCACCGGCCAGGGGCGGCTGCGCACGGCCTCCTCCAGCTGGCGGGCGGCCAGGCCCACGCCGCAGAGGCGCAGGGGCGGAGGCGGTGTGGGGCTGACCGCATCGCTCTCGGACGGATGGCGTGGCTCCGCCGGCGGGGCATGGGGGGAGGGGGCCAGCGGATCGGGCAGGGGCACCGGCGCCAGGCGCCGCGGCCCGGAAACCCCGCGGGAGGCGGGCGACGGCCGTTCGGCCAGGGCCCCCGGCGGGCCCGCTTCCGCCAGCTGCACCTGGCCGCCGGGGCCCAGTTCCCGCACCTGGGGCCGGGCGGCCTGGCCCCGCAGCAGCAGGTCGACGGTGAGCGCCACCTCGCGGTGCACCAGCCAGCGATGGCGGCTGTGCATCTCCACCGCCAGCGGGAAGGTGGGCTCGGCGGCCCTCTCCAGCACGGTCTTCTGGGTGCGGCGGCGACGGGCCTCCTCATCCCCGAGGGTGACCGACTGAATGCCCCCCACCAGATCGCAGAGGGTGGGGTTGCGGATCAGATTCGCCAGCTCGTTGCCGTGGGCGGTGGCCACCAGCATCACCCCCCGCTCCGCGATCGTGCGCGCCGCCTGGGCCTCCAGTTCCGTGCCGATCTCATCGATGACGATGACCTCAGGCATGTGGTTCTCCACCGCCTCGATCATCACCTGATGCTGCAGCTCCGGGCGGGCCACCTGCATGCGCCGGGCCCGGCCGATCGCCGGGTGGGGAATGTCGCCGTCGCCGGCGATCTCGTTGCTGGTGTCGATCACCACCACCCGGCGCTCGAGATCGTCGGCCAGCACCCGGGCGATCTCCCGCAGGGCGGTGGTCTTGCCCACCCCGGGGCGGCCCATCAGCAGCAGCGACTGGCCGGAGTCGAGCAGGTCCCGCACCAGGGCCACCGTGCCGAACACCGCCCGACCCACCCGGCAGGTGAGCCCCACCACCTCGCCGCTGCGGCTGCGGATGGCGCTGATCCGGTGCAGGGTGCGCTCGATGCCGGCCCGGTTGTCACCGCCGAAGGGCCCGAGGCGCCGCAGCACCTCCGCCAGGTCGGCCCGCTCGATCGGCACCTCCCCCAGCGCCCGCGCCCGGCCGGGGTAGCGGGCCTCCGGCACCCGGCCCAGGTCGAGCACCACCTCCAGCAGCTGGGCGCGGCTCTCGCCGCTGATCAGGGCGGCCTGCACCCCGGCGGGCAGCACCTCCAGCAGGCGATCGAGATCGTCGGTCACCCGCTGGGTGGGGGAGGGGTCGAGGGCCAGGAGCGGACGGGGTTGGGACGCGGCCAGGGGAGGGAAGGGAGGCGTTGTCCGTTTCTAGCCGGGCTTCAGCTCGGGGCGCGGGCCGGTTCCCCCGCGCGGCGCCGCAGCCAGGGCTCCACCAGCTCCCGGGCGAGCGCCAGGGCCCTCCCCCGCAGCTCGGGGTCATCCAGCAGCCGCCGGCCGCGCCCCTGGGCCTCCAGCAGCAGCGGCTGCAGCCGCGCCCGGGCGACGCTGCCGAAGGCCACCCCCGCCACGGTTGCCAGCCCGGCCCGCTCCACCAGGGCCAGGGTGTGGTCGTTGGTGCCGCCGGCCAGCTGCAGCGGACCGGGCGGAGCCTGGGGGGCCACCTGCCGCAGCAGACGCACCGCCGCGCCGGCGGTGCCGGCGCCGACGTCGCCGCTCATCGGCCGCCCATCCAGCTGCCAGAGGGGCCGCAGGCCGGCGGCCCGCAGCTGGCGGAAGCGATCCCACAATTCGGCCGCCAGATCGTTGGGACTGGCCCCAACGTCGAGGCCGCAGCTCACCGCCAGGCGGCGCAGGGGAACCCCGGAGCGGCCCAGCTGGGCGAGGCGCTCGGCGAAGGCCGCGGCGCGGCCCAGGCGGGTGTGGAGTTCCACCGCGTCGGGCCGCAGTTCGGCCAACAGGGCCGGCACCGCCCCGGGCGGCAGCAGCTGCTGCCGCTCTTCGATCAGCCCCAGGGGGCAGGCGGGCAGGCAGCGGCCGCAGCCGTAGCAGCGCGGCTCCAGCACGCCGGCCTCGCCGATCGCCAGGGCGGGGCAGACCCGCTCGCAGGGGCGGGAGCAATGGGGCGGACATAGAGACGGATCGAACCAGGCCTTGCGGAAATGGGGGTCGCTGCCATCGCTGAGGCTCACCATCAGCCAGGGCCGTGCGGCGCCGCGCTCGATCGCCCAGGCCATGCCGCGCCGGGCCGCCGCCACCACCGCCCGATCGGCCGCCAAATCAAGACAATGCACCCCGGCCAGGGTGTAGAGCCCGGCCAGGTCTTCGATCGCGGCCAGGTCCTGGTTGCTGGCCCCGCCGATCCACTTCACCCAGCGGCCGCTGCCCAGGGCCTGCTCGGGGGAGAGGGGTGGGCAGCCAGGGGCGGAAGCCAGGGCGTGATCCCGATTCAGGCGGGCACCAGCTCGGCCAGGGGCTGCCAGCGCAGGGCCCGGGCGCCGCCCATCTCCACCACGATGCGCAGCCGCGGTTCCAGTCGGGTCAGGCTGAGCAGCGACTGGAGCTCCGCCTTCGAGAGCACCTGCCCCTCCAGCAGCCAGAGCAGCACCGGTCCCTGGCCGTCGAACTGGGTGGCGAGCAGGGGCATCACCCGCTGCACCTCGCCCACGGCCGCGCCGCGGCCGACGCTCTGGTGGCCCAGGTGGGGGGGGCGCACCCCATGCAGTTCCAGCAGGAAGGCCGCCGGGTCCCCGAGGCCCCGGGCGGAGGTGAGCAGCGCCCGGTAGCCGGCGGCCCGCAGCCGGCGCAGCAGCCGCGTTTCGGCGCCCCCTTCCAGCGGAACGAACAGGCCCAGGGCGCCCGCTTTCTCCAGATCCTGGCGGAACCCGCGACCGGTGAGCAGGAGAGGCATCGCGGCGAGGGAATGCGGTGACAGGCAGTTTGGCAGTCCCGGGGCGGCGCTGGGTGGGGGGGAGACGATGGTTTAGGTTGTTGGCTTGTGCTGCTGATCCGCGCCCGTCCGCTAGCCGGGCCTCCGGTTCCCAGCACAGGGTTCGCCTCTGACGGCGGATCCTCCCGGCCAGTACGGTCCCCGGCGTTCAGCCGGAGCTGCCGTCGGGAAACTGCCTGCCCCAGGGGATTCCATTCCCTGGCTGCCCGAGCTCCCGCTCCGGCGGAGCAGCGCAAGTCCCAGCCCCGCTGATTCGCCTCGCTAGCCCCTGGCCCCCCGGCCGCGTTCCCACGCCACCGGAGGCCAACTCTGCGATTTCCGAATTCAGCACTCGCTCCGATCCGGCTCCCCGCCGCCTCCGAGCGTCGTCCAGCTGGCGTGCCTCCCCCTCCCATGTCCATCGGCATTCTCGGGAAGAAGCTGGGTATGTCCCAGTTCTTCGACGACGAGGGCAGGTCCATCCCGGTCACCCTGATCGAGGCGGGTCCCTGCCGCATCACCCAACTCAAGAGCGACGCCACCGACGGCTACTGCGCCGTGCAGGTGGGCTTCGGCGACATCCGCAGCAAGCTCGTCAACAAGCCCGCCCAGGGTCACCTGGCCCGCTCCGGCGAGGAATTGCTCCGTCACCTGCGCGAGTACCGGGTCGACCGGGTCGAGGGTCTTGAGCTGGGTGCCTCCATCACGGTGGCCTCCTTCGAGCCCGGCCAGAAGGTTGATGTCAGCGGTGACACGATCGGCCGCGGTTTCGCTGGCTACCAGAAGCGCCACGGGTTCAGCCGTGGCCCGATGAGCCACGGCTCCAAGAACCACCGCGAGCCCGGCTCCACCGGCGCCGGCACCACCCCCGGCCGGGTGTACCCCGGCAAGCGCATGGCGGGTCGCTACGGCGGCAAGCAGATCACCACCCGCGGCCTCACGATCCTGAAGGTGGATCACGAGCGCAACCTGCTGGTGGTCAAGGGCTCGGTGCCCGGCAAGCCCGGCGCCCTGCTCGACATCCGCCCGGCCAAGCGGGTGGGCAGCAAAGCCGCGAAGTGAGGAACGCCGCCATGACATCCATTTCAGTGCGCGACTGGCAGGGCAAGGAGAGCGGCAAGGCCGATCTCAGCCTGAGCGTCGCCAAGGAAAGCTCCGCAAACGATCTCTTGCATCGCGCCGTGGTGCGCCAGCTGGCAAATGCCCGTCAGGGCACCGCCAGCACCCTCACCCGGGCCGAGGTGGCCGGTGGTGGCCGCAAGCCTTACAAGCAGAAGGGCACCGGCCGGGCGCGTCAGGGGTCGATCCGCACACCGTTGCGCCCGGGCGGCGGCATCATCTTCGGCCCCAAGCCCCGCAGCTACGAGCTGGCGATGAACCGCAAGGAGCGTCGCCTGGCCCTGCGCACGGCCCTGATGAGCCGCACCGACGACATCGTGGTGGTGAAGGGATTCGGCACCGAGCTCACGGCCCCCAAAACCCGTGAGATCACCGCCGCCCTGCAACGCCTCGGCATCGAGGCGGGCTGCAAGGTTCTGCTGGTTCTCGACGGGGCTTCCGAGGCGGTCAAGCTCTCGGTGCGCAACCTCGAGAAGGTCAAGCTGATCGCCGCCGATCAGCTCAATGTCTTCGATCTGCTCAACGCCGGCAAGCTGGTGGTGGGCGAGGAGGCACTCGCGAAGATTCAGGAGGTTTACGGCGATGGCTGAACGCTTCACCCACCGGCTGGCGGATGTGATCCGCCGCCCACTGATCACCGAGAAGGCCACCCGGGCCCTGGAGCTGAATCAGTACACCTTCGAGGTGGATCACCGGGCGGCCAAGCCCGACATCAAGGCGGCTGTGGAAAGCCTCTTCGATGTCAAGGTCGTCGGCATCAGCACCATGAATCCCCCCCGCCGCAGCCGGCGGGTGGGTCGCTTCTCCGGCAAGCGTGCCCAGGTGAAGAAGGCGGTGGTGCGCCTCGCCGAAGGCAACGCCATCCAGCTGTTCCCCGAGTCCTGAGGGTCTGAAACGTCATGGCAATCCGTACCTACAGGCCCATCACCCCCGGCACCCGCACCCTGGTCGTCACCGACTTCAGCGAAATCACCGGCCGCGGCCGGGAGCGGGGGTTGGTGGTGGCCAAGCACCGCCGCAAGGGCCGCAACAACCGTGGTGTGATCACCTGCCGCCATCGGGGCGGCGGTCACAAGCGCCTCTAT
>JBEIHT010000045.1:0-17631 GCA_040381155.1 Aphanothece sp. | reverse complement strand
GCCACCGGCTTGCCCTCGGGCTTGGCCGCCGGCCGGTTGAGCTGGCGGCAGGCCACCACCACCTCCCGCGCCGCCGCATCGATCGGCTCGCGTCGCTCCAGGCTGTTGGCCGGGGCCACCGTGGCGCTCTGGCGGATCGTCCAGAGGATGTCCTTGCAGCGGCCCGGCAGGCGGGGATGGTCGAGCAGGCCATCGGCGCTGGCGCGGGCCTTGTCGCAGGCGGGCGCCAGGTTGTCGCGGCCGCAGTCGAGGGTGGTGAGCTGCAGCGTCCGCAGGGTGCCGGTGCTGGGGTAGGGCGGATCGGCGGGGGCGGCCCTGCTGGCGCCGCCGGGGCCCTGCAGCGCCAGCAGGGCCAGGGCCAGGGCAAGCCGGCGTACGGATCCGGGCGCGGCGGATACGGCCATGGCGGCGGCGGAGGGGCTCTTCATCATCGCGGCTCCGGCCCCGCCAGCGGCGCCAGACCATCGCGCAACACCCGCTGGGAGGCCCGCCAGCGCCGGGCCAGCAGGGGGCCGCAGAGCGGCGCCGTGGCCGCCAGCAGCGCCCGCAGCCCGGGGAGGCGGCGCAGCAGCTCCGCCCGCCCCAGCTCCTCCGCCTGCAGGGCCTGCACGGCGCGCACCTCCGGCATCCGTGCGGCCTCGATCCACGCCAGGGCGCCATCCAGCGCCGCCGCCCGCCGCGCCGGCTCCGCCTCCCGCAAGGCGCGTGCCAGCGCGGCGGCGGCCACCACCGCATCCCGCAGCGCCATGTTCAGCCCCTGGGCCCGCACCGGGCTCATCGGATGGGCGGCGTCGCCCAGCAGCAGCAGGCCGGGGCGTTGCCAGCGCTCCGCCAGGCCCACCCGCAGCGGCAGCCGCAGCGGCCCGCGCAGCGCCCGCGCCGGCAGGGCCCGCAGCAGGGCGGCCAGCTCCGGCGGCGCCGCCGCCGCCCAGCGCTCCCGCCAGTCGCCCGGCGCGGCGGAATCGGCTGCGGGCACCCAGCCCAGTTGCACGCCCGCATCAGCCCGCTGGAACAGGGCGCCGCTGCCGCCCGACCCCACCAGGGTGACGAAGCGGCCGGCGAGCCACTGGGCGACCGCCCCGCAGGCCGGCGCGCTGAAGCGGAACCAGAGCACTGCGATCGCCTCCGGTTCCTGGCGGAAGGGCAACCCCGACAGCCGCCGCAGCAACGAATCGCGGCCATCGCAGGCCACCACCAGCTCGCCCCGCAGCTCGGTGCCATTCGCCAGCCGCAAGCCGCGCACCCGCTCGCCCTCCTCCAGCAGGCCCACCACCGGCTGGCCCTGCCGCAGCCGCACCTCCGGCCGCGCGCCCAGCAGCTCGCGCCAGTGGCGGAGCAGCGCCCCCGGCTCGATCAGGGTGCAGGGCGCGGCGCTGCCCATCGGCTCCGCCACCTGGAACACCAACCGGCGATCAAGCACGAAGCTCCAACCCGTCAGCGGCCGCTGCGGCAGCCCGGCGGGCAGGGGATCCAGCCCCAGCGCCGCCAGCGCCGCCAGGCCGCTGGGCATCAACCCCTGCCCCCGGAACTGCTGCTCACCGCGGCGGCTGGCCTCCACCAGGGTGACGGGAATCCCCTGGCCGGAGAGCTGCACGGCGAGGGCGGATCCCGCCGGACCCGCCCCCACGATCAGCACACCGCGGTGGTTCGCCTCGGCCGCCAGGGCGCTGGGCTCAGGTGAAGGAGTTGTAATTGCGGTCCGCCTCCGGGTTTGAGGAGGCCAGGCCCTGCAGCTTATGCTTCTTGGCCAGCAGGTAATCGACCAGCTCCTGCTGCACGGTGAGCAGCTCGCCGGTGCAGCCGCGGAAGGCGGCCCGGTGGCGGATCTCGTCGTGACGCGTGTGCAGGTCGCGCAGCATCAGATTGATGGCGTCGAGCTGGGGCGACTGGGAGCGGGTGCTGGGGGCGGGGTCCATGGGGGTGAAGCGCGATCCGCCGGCTCTGCTTCGATCGTACCCCTCGCCAGTGTGCCGCTGCCGCAGATCCTCGCCCGCCGCTGCCGCCGCCGCTCCAGCCGGGCCGTCACCCCCAGCTCGGCGCCGCGCCAGAGCCGGTCCATCTCCGCCTGGAAATGGCGGGCCAGCAGGGGCGAATCCAGCCGCAGCAGCGTTTCATCGTTCTGGTGCGCCGCCGATGGGCTCCAGTTGAAGCTGCCGGTGATCACCCGCCGGCCATCGAGCACGGCGAATTTGTGATGGAGTTTGTCGCCGGCCACCAGGCGGGGCGTGCCCACCCCCTCCAGCGCCTCGCTCCAGGGGCGGTTGCCCGCCTCCAGCCGGCAGCGGTGGTCGGGCTGGCTGAGGGCGAGCAGATCGAGCACCTCGCTGAAGGAGCGGTGGGCGAAGCCCGGATCGGCCAGCAGCCGGATGCGCACCCCCCGCGCCCGCAGCTGCGCCAGGGCATCGGCCAGGTTCTGGCCGGAGAACACAAACAGGCTCAGGTCGAGTCGCCGCCGCACCCCCGCCAGCTGGCTCTCCAGCCAGGCCAGGCCGTGCTGGGGATCGCGGCGGCGATGGGGGGCGAAGAGCACCTCCACCGGCGTGGAGCCCACCAGCACCCGCTGCGGGCCGCCGCTGCCCTTGGCCAGGCCGAAGCGGCTGTCCGGAGCACCGCCGGGCCCATCGCCCCACATCCGCTGGAACTCCTGGCGGAACAGGCCCGCCAGGGCGGTGCTCTCGAAGCGCAACAGGTGGTTCACGTTGCCACGGCTGCGCGGGTCGTCGGCGTCGCCATGCACGCAGGAGGGGCTGAAGTTCGCCGAGCCGGTCACCACCACCCGGCCATCAGCCACCAGAAACTTGTGGTGCATCAGGCCGCTGCCGCGGCTGCCATCGGCGGTGTCATCGATCAGGGGCACGCGGGCCCGCTGCAGGATCGCCACCGCATCCCCCTGGCCGAGGGCCCGCAACTGCTCCACCCGCAGCCGCTGGTGGGGCGTGAGATCGGCCGGATGCTGCTGGCTCCAGGGCTGGGCGTAGGTGTTCTCCAGCACCACCGCCACCCGCACCCCCCGCCCCTGGGCCGCCACCAGGGCCTCGGCCACCTTGCTGAGGGAGAGCTCCTGCACCGCCACCAGGACTTCCTGGCGCGCCTCGGCGATGCTGGCGATCAGCGTCGCTTCCAGGTCATCCCCCTGGCGCCAGCGGCCGCTCACCGGACTGCGGTAGCGGCTCTCGCCGCGGTGGTTGAAGGCCACCTGGATGCCCGGCGGCAGGGGCAGGCTGGCGGCGGGGGTGCCGTGCCGGGAGGCCGGGGCGAGGCCGCAGCCGCCGAGCCCCACCGCCAGCAGCAGGGCATAGGGAAAGGATGGAGGGCGGCCCATGGCGCGCGCCAGCGGCGAGGGGGGATCGCTTCAGGATTCCCCGACGCGGACCTGCCGGCCCTGGCGCTCGCCCAGCACCTCCGGTCGCGCGATCGGCTCGCGCTGCAGTTCGCGCTCCAGCATGCGGATGCGGTTCTCGCGCAGGCAGTACTTGCAACCTCCGGTGGTCTGCAGGTGCTTCTCGGGGGTGATGCTGATCTCCTTCACCGGATGCAGGCTGCAACGGATGCGGATCGGCGTTTTGAAGCTCTTGTAGACGATCGCCTCGTAGAGATAGCGCGATCCAAAGCGCGCCATGGCGCGAGCCAGGAACACCTCCTTGCTGATCGGGCTACCCATGCATCACGAGGTAGACCCGTGAACCCTAATCGGCCCGCCGCGATCGGCGCGACGCGGGATCAGCTGTGGCTGGGCATCTCCGAGGTGCGCAGCATCGCCACAAACCACAGCGAGCCGATGATCACCGCCGCCAGCAGGCCGGCGCTCAGGCTCACCCGCACCATCAGCAGGGGCACCACCAGGGGGAAGGCGATCGAGCCCAGCAGCGGCGTGATCGCCACCAGCAGCCGCAGAGCTGCGCGCGAATCACCGGCGGGGGAGGGGCTGCTGCTCATCAGAACCACTCCGCCGCGGCCTGGCTGGCGGGATTGCTGTTGTCCTCCGGCGTGGTGCGGCGGAATTCCAGGGTGATGCTGCGGCTCTGCTCGCCATCGGCGGCGATCGCCTCGATCGGATACACCTGCACGCCGTCGCGGAAGGGCACCTGGATGCGGAAGGTGCCCTCGGGGGAGAGGGGAACCTCCTCGCTGCCGATCGCCAGGTGGGCGGAGGGATCGGTGGCGCCGTAGACGATCAGCTCGGCATCGGCCACCAGCCAGAAGGAGCGTTGGCGGGCGGGCACCAGGCCCGCGCCCGATTCGCTGCGGCCGCTGGCCCAGAAGCCCACGCCCGAGTCCTGCAGACCGGCGGCGGAGTCGTGGTCGAGTTCGTGGAAGGCCTCCGAGCCGCGGCCCAGGTGGCGCCAGCGGGAGGTGGCCGTCTGGTACAGGCGCTCGTGCAGCCCGGAATCGGTGGGCTCGCTGGGCAGGCTCGGCAGCGGGGAGGGGGAGGACGAGGTGTCCAGCGAGAAGGGCACGAACTGGTCGAGGATCTGCTCGCTGGGGTGCAGGGCCGGCACCCGGGCCACCGAGGAGAAGGCCAGGGGAATCCAGCCGCCGGCACCGCCTTTGCGGTATCCCAGCTCCACCCGGTAGTCGCGATCGCTCAGCGGCACCGGCAGATACCACTCGGTGGCATGGCTGTCCACCACCACCTCCTGAAGCGTGTGGGGGTGGGAGGAGCCGCCGGGCAGGCCGGTGACATCCGCCACCCGCAGGCAGAGCTGGCTGGCGCCGGCGGCCATCGCCTCCTGGCGGTCGTCCTCGGCGATCTCCCAGAACACATAGGCCCACTGGGGATCGCGGGGCAGGAACACCACCCGGGTTTCGGCCAGCGGGCGCGGCGCCGGGCTCATCTCCGCCTCGATCGCCTCCAGGCTGCGGCCCGTTTGCTGCTGGTAGGCGCTGATGGCATCCACCAGCTCCTCCTTCGACTTCCTGCTGTAGAGGCTGACGCCAACGTCGCTCGCGATCTGCCGCAGTTGACGGAGGGTCATCAGGGCGAGGTTCTGGAGCGAGTTCTGGCTCACCACTTTCAGATTTCGTTTGGGATCATTCTGCAGCGGCTCGGCCGCACACGGCCAAAAGCGCGCCAGGCAGTCAGCATCCACTGACCAGCCTGGCGCGCCTGAGACTCGGAACCGTCAGCGGCCGATGCTGCGGTAGGGCACCTTGGCCAGGTAGTCCATGCCGGTGTTGCCCTGGGGGCTGCCCACGCCACGCAGGGCGGGCAGGGTGCGCACCCAGGGGAGGTAGTCCTCGGGGAAGCCGCCGCGGCGCTGCTGGGCGCGCTGGGGGAAGGAGCGGGCGGTGCCGGTGTACACCACCTGCGGGAAGCCCAGGATGCCCCGGTAGTACTCGTCGTACCGGGGGGAGGTGAGGTTGAAGGGGGTTTCACCCACATCACGGGAGCCCACCACCCGGTTGCGGTGGTACGGCACCGTGTCGTAGCCGAAGGCCTCCAGATACTCCTGGGAATCGAGGATGTCGTCCACCATGCCGCGCACGCCGCGGGTCATCAGCACCGCCGACCAGGCGATCTCCTCCGACTTGCCGTGGGTGGTGCGACCCAGCAGCTTCTCCACAAGGTGGCGGGCCACCTTGTAGTTGTTATTGAGGTTGTAGAAGCTGCGAGTGAAGGTGTCCGACAGGCAGAGGGAGCGGATGAAATCCCGCACCGTGATCTGACCATCGCGCAGCTGGCTCTCCAGGGTGCGGTCGCGGTCGACCTTGAAGGCGTGGAAGAAGATCTGGCGGTAGGCGGCCTCAATCACGAAGTTTTGGTCTTCGCGATCCATGGCCTTGTCCATCGACGCAGCCTTGGGGTCCTCGTCGGAGCCCACCCGCAGCGGGTTCACCCGGGAGTTCTTGGTGGTGGGGGCGTAGTTGAGGAGGGGAATGGCCACGCGTGCTTCAGCGTCCGTCGGAGGGATCGTAGAAGTGCGCCGTCGGCAGCCCTCCCGGGCTCAGGCGAGGACTCACAGTCCGTAACGTTGGTCACCGCGGCCGGCGGCGGCCCGCTCCTACCAGCCGAAGGGGGAGAGGGCAGCGTCGCCGGCGGCCGGCGCCGGGCCCGCGGGCGGCGTCACCCCCGCCGCCTCGACGGCCTCCCCGCAGGGCAGGCGGGTTTCCACGCAGAAGGAGGCGGTGTTGGAGAGCCCCTGCACCGTGCTGGTGCGCAGCCGCACATCCGGCCCGGCGAAGCTGAAGCGCTCCAGGCTGCTCATCGTTTCGTAGTCGGTGCTGAGCAGCAGCTCGTCGCGGTCGTCCATGGCGAAATGGCCGGCCACCGGCGCGGTCTCGGCGTAACCGCGGTCGCGCAGCAGCAGCCCGGAGCGGCCCCGCTCATCGGTGGGGATCAGGGCGAAGACGCTCTGGCCCTCGTGGGCCTCGCCGGCCTTGTCCCAGGCCATCGAGCCGCTCCAGCTGACGCGGCAGCCCCCCACCACAGCGGCCGGATCCTGCTGGTGCAGGGCCGCGATCGCCCGCAGGCGCTCGTCGTCGCGGCCGAGCTCCACCACTTCAATGAAGGAGCCGCCGGCCTCGGCGCGGCGATGCAGCAGGTGGTGGCTGCTGCGCTGGGAGCGCCAGCGTCCGCAGCTGAGCCGGAAGAAGCCCAGGGCGTCCTCGATCGATGCGCTCACGGCGGTGGAGTGCGGAGAGCGCCATGATCGCAAGCCAGCCGTCGCCGCCGTGCCCGCCGCCGCCTCCGCCGCCCTGGCGGCCGCCCTCTGCTGGACCCTCGCCAGCCTGATCTGGCGGCGGATCCCCACCTCCCTGAGCGGCGGCCAGCTGAACCTGCTGAAGAACCTGATCGCCCTCAGCCTGCAGCTGCCCCTGCTGGCCCTGATCCCCTGGCGGGGCGACGCACGGGCCCTGCTGCTGCTGGCCCTGAGCGGGGCGATCGGCATCGCCGCCGGCGACAGCCTCTTCTTCGCCGCCCTGCGCCGCCTGGGCACCCGCCGCACCCTCACCGTCGACAGCGGCGGGCCGGCTGTCTCGGCCGTGGCCGGGGTGGTACTGCTGGGGGAGGTGCCCCGGCTGGAGCAGTGGCTGGGCATCGGCCTGATCAGCCTGGCGGTGCTTCTGGTGGCGCGCCAGAAGCCGCCGGCGGCGGCCGGCAGCCAGGCGGCGGATCGGCTGGGGCTGCTGATGGCCATGGGCGCCGTGCTCTGCGGGGTGAGCGGCGCGATGTTGTCGCGGGCGGCCCTGGCCGGCGGCGGCATGGCGCCGCTGCAGGCGGCCACGGTGCGGCTGCTGGCGGCCACCGTGGTGTTGCTGCCCCTGCTGCCGGGCCTGCCCCGGCCCGGGCGGCGCCCCCGGCCGGCGAAGCGCCGCTGGCCCTGGCTGCTGCTGGCCACCCTGCTCGGCACCAGCACCGGACTGCAGCTGCAGCAATGGGCCCTGGCCGGCCTGCCCGGCGGCCTGGCGGTGGCGCTGCTCTCCACGGCGCCGGTGATGGCCGTGCCGCTGGCGGGCCTGGAGGGCGATCGGCCCGGGGCGGTGGGGGTGCTGGCGGCGCTCGCCGCGCTGCTGGGGGTCAGCCTGGTGGTGGGCTGGCCGGGTCTGCCCCGTTGAGGCGCCGGTCGGCCTGGGCGCGGGCCCAACGCACCAGGTCGTCGAGCTCCAGATCCAGGGGGCCGCAGCGGCAGGGGCCTTCCACTCCGGCGGCGATGCTCTCCAGTTGCACGCCGAGGCCGAGCATCTGGTCGACGAAGACGTCGCGGAAGCCGGGGTCATCGGCGATGGCGGCCTGGGAGGCGGCCCAGGCGGCGAGGGCCCCGCGGCTGGGCAGGCCCCCGCCGGCCCCCACCACCGCCTGGAGGGTGCGCAGGCCGTGGGCCAGCAGGCGCAGGTGATGGCGCTCCAGGGCCGGCAGCAGGGTGGATTCGAGCGTGCGCAGTTCCGATTCGCTGAGCATGGCTGCCGATCCGTGCCGCCGCGCCCTCAGGCCGCCTCCGCGGCCGGCCGCAGGCGGAAGCCGCAGGAATGGCCCTCCTCCAGGCGCCAGTGCACCCGCTCCACCTGGCAATCGGGGAAGGTGCGGCGGATCAGCTGCAGCTCCTGGTCGCACACCATTGGGAACTCCTCGGCGATGCGCATCACCGAGCAGTGGAACTCGCTGATCACCCAGGCGCCGGCGATCTCGGGATCGGGGCGGAGTTCGGCCACGAAGCCCTCGCGGCGGCGCAGCTCCACCAGGTGGTCCAGGCGCTCCGGCAGGGTGCCGGCGCCGATGCGGCTGCGGTAGCCGGCGGCTTTCTCTTCCGCCTGCTGCAGCATCAGCCCCTCGATCTGGGCCGGCGAGAGGCTGGTGGAGAGGGAATGGAGCAGGCCCAGGGCGAAATCGCCGCTGCCATCGGTGAAGCGTCCCTGGCCCGCCTCGGTGAGACGCCAGCGGTTGCTGGGCCTGCCGGGACCCTCGGCGGCGGGGCTGGCCTCCACGAGTCCCTCGTCCTCCAGGCTGCGCAGGTGGCGGCGCATCACCTGGACAGACACCGCCAGCTCCTGGGCCAGGTCGGCGGCGGTGGCCTCTCCGTGCCGCAGCAACCGAGCCAATACTGCTTCTCGGGTGGGGGCCACCGGGGGCTTCGGGGGGTGGGTAGGGGCCGGTGCGGCCATGGTTCAGGAGGTTCCCAACCACCATGCCACGGGCGGCAGGGCAATGGAGGCTCGGTGAGCGGCTCCGGTTGGGCACAATGACCGTTCGCCTCCATGCGCCGCGGCCCTGCCCTAGGCTCAGCGGGTAACGAAACCAAAGCATTTCGTTTCTCCCGTTGTCGCCCGTCCGCTCCGCGGCTTGAGCTTGCCCGGCTCCTCCCCCCGAGACCCCATGTCCGACGCCCCCGCCAGCACCGCTCAAGCCTCCGAGAGCCTGGAGGTGATCCGCAAGTTCGCCGAAACCTACGCCCAGCGAACCGGCACCTACTTCTGCAGCGACCCCGGGGTCACCGCCGTGGTGCTGGAGGGCCTGGCCCGCCACAAGGATGAGCTCGGCGGCGCCCTCTGCCCCTGCCGCCACTACGAAGACAAGGAGGCGGAGGTGCAGCAGGCCTTCTGGAACTGCCCCTGCGTGCCGATGCGCGAGCGCAAGGAGTGCCACTGCATGCTTTTCCTCACCGAAGACAACCCCTTCCGCGGCGAGAGCCAATCGATCTCGCTGGAGGAGATCAAATCCCTTACCGCCGGTTGAAACGATGAGCAGTGCCGTTGGTGATCTGGTCAGTCAGCCCTACAAATACGGGTTCGTCACCGAAATCGAAACCGACAAGATCGCCAAGGGTCTGAGCGAGGACGTTGTTCGCCTGATCTCCGCCAAGAAGCAGGAGCCCGATTTTCTGCTGCAGTTCCGCCTGCGCGCCTACCGGCAGTGGTTGCGCATGCGCGAGCCGGATTGGGCGGCCCTTGGCCATCCGCCGATCGAATACCAGGAGATCATCTATTACGCCGCTCCCCGCGCCCAGGAGAAGAAGCAGAGCCTCGATGAGGTGGATCCGCGCCTGCTGGAAACCTTCGACAAACTCGGCATTCCCCTGAGCGAGCAGAAGCGGCTCACCAATGTGGCTGTGGATGCGGTGTTCGACAGCGTCTCGATCGCCACCACCTACAAGGAGAAGCTGGCGGAGCACGGCGTGATCTTCTGCTCGATCAGCGAGGCGGTGCGCGAGCATCCGGAGCTGATCAAGCGCTACCTCGGCACGGTGGTGCCGAGCAACGACAACTTCTTCGCCGCCCTCAATTCGGCGGTGTTCAGCGACGGCTCGTTTGTGTTCATCCCCCGCGGTGTGGAGTGCCCGATGGAGCTCTCCACCTACTTCCGCATCAACTCGGGCGACACCGGCCAGTTCGAGCGCACCTTGATCGTCGCCGAAGAGGGCGCGTCCGTGAGCTACCTGGAGGGCTGCACGGCGCCGATGTTCGACACCAACCAGCTGCATGCGGCCGTGGTGGAGCTGGTCACCCTCGATGATGCCTCGATCAAATACTCCACTGTGCAGAACTGGTACGCCGGCGATGAGCATGGCGTCGGCGGCATCTACAACTTCGTCACCAAGCGCGGCCAGTGCCGCGGCGCCCGCAGCCGCATCAGCTGGACCCAGGTGGAAACCGGCTCGGCGATCACCTGGAAATATCCCAGCTGCGTGCTGCTGGGGGCCGACAGTGTCGGTGAATTCTATTCCGTGGCCCTCACCAACAATCGCCAGCAGGCCGACACCGGTACCAAGATGGTGCACGTGGGGCCGCGCACCCGCTCCACGATCGTGAGCAAGGGCATCAGCGCCGGCCATTCCGCCAACAGCTACCGGGGCCTGGTACAGATCGGTCCCCAGGCCGTGGGGGCCCGCAACTACAGCCAGTGCGATTCGATGCTGATCGGCGATCAGGCGGCGGCCAACACCTACCCCTACATCCGCTGCCAGCAGCCCGAGGCCAGCATCGAGCACGAGGCCAGCACCTCCCGCATCTCCGCCGACCAGCTTTTCTATCTCCAGAGCCGCGGCATCGGCTTCGAACAGGCGGTGTCGATGATGGTGAGCGGCTTCTGTCGCGATGTGTTCAACCAGCTGCCGATGGAATTCGCCGCCGAAGCTGACAAACTTCTCTCCCTAAAGCTCGAGGGTTCCGTCGGCTGAGCCGCCACCCTGTTCCGTTCCGCGCCCCTTCCTTCCACCCTCGCCGCCATCGTGATCCGCCCCGACGCCCCGGTCCTGCTTGAGATCCGTGATCTGCACGCCTGCGTGGAGGAGCAGCCGATCCTGCGTGGGGTGAGCCTCACCCTGCGGGCCGGCGAGATCCACGCGGTGATGGGCCGCAACGGCAGCGGCAAGAGCACCCTCTCCAAGCTGCTGGCCGGCCATCCGGCCTACCGCGTCACCGGCGGCAGCGTGCTCTACCGGGGCGAGGATCTGCTGGCCCTGGCGCCCGAAGAGCGGGCCCGGGCCGGGCTGTTCCTCGGCTTCCAGTATCCGATCGAGATTCCGGGCGTCAGCAATCTCGAATTTCTGCGGGTGGCCACCAACGCCCGCCGCGTCGCCCGCGGCGAGGAGGAGCTCGACACCTTCGCCTTCGAAGATCTGGTGCGGGAGCGGCTGCGGCTGGTGCAGATGGATGCCGCCTTCCTCGATCGCTCGGTGAATGAGGGCTTCTCCGGCGGCGAGAAGAAGCGCAACGAGATCCTGCAGATGGCCCTGCTGGAGCCGGTGGTGGCGATCCTCGACGAAACCGATTCCGGCCTCGACATCGACGCCCTGCGCACCGTGTCCGCCGGCGTGAATCACCTGGCCGGCCCCGACAACGCCACCCTGCTGATCACCCACTACCAGCGCCTGCTCGACGAGATCACCCCCGACTTCGTGCACGTGATGGCGGCGGGCCGCATCCTGCGCACGGCCGGCAAGGAGCTGGCCCTGGAGCTGGAGGAGCGCGGCTACGACTGGGTGGACGAGGAGCTCGCCGCCCTGGAGCGCATCCCGGCGGAGGTGGGCTGATGGTGAGCGCCTCCATGGAGCTGCCACCGGCCGGCGCCCCGAGCGGCGATGGCTGGAGTGAAGCGCTGCTGGCGGCGCTGGCGGCGGAGGAGCTGGCCGCTCCCCTCGATGCCGCCGGGCCCCTGGCGGCAGTGCGCCGGCGGGGCTTCGAAGGGCTGCGCCAGCGGCCCCTGCCCTCCCGCCGCGAGGAGGCCTGGCGCTTCACCGATCTGGGCGCCCTGCGGGCGGTGCGGCCCCGCCGGCTGGTGACCAGCGGGGCTGACCCCGCCGCCCACTGGCCAGCCCCGGCCGCCGGCAGCCTGCGGCTGCGGCTTGATGGCGCCGCCGATCCCCTGGCGGGGCAGAGCCTGCCCCAGGGCCTCGAAGCCCTCACCGACACGGATCTGGAGCAGGCCCTCGGCCAGACCCTGGCGGCCACCGGCTGCCGCGAGCACTGGCCGGTGAGCCTCAACAAAGCGAGCGCCGCCCGGGTGCTGGGCCTGCGGGTGCGTGGCGAGGTGGCGCCGCTGCTGGAGCTGGTGAGCGACACGGCCACCGCCGAGGGGGTGCTGGCCCTGCGGGTGCTGCTGCTGCTCGAACCCGGTGCCAGCCTGCGGCTGCTGCAGGTGCATCGGGCCGCCGGCGCCAGCCTCACCAGCGTGGTGGTGGAGGCGAGGCTGGGTGAGGGCTCCCGGCTGGAGCAGGGCGTGCTGGCCCAGGGTGCGGATGCCGCCGTGCTGCTCGGCCATCTGGCGGTGAGCCAGGCCCCCGGCAGCGAGTACCAGCTGGCCAGCGTCAGCGGCGGCTGGGGGCTGAGCCGGCTGGAGCCGCGGGTGGTGCAGCTCGCCGGCGAGGCGATCACCCGCCTGCGGGGCCTGCAGCAGGTGGACGGCCGCCGCATCGCCGACACCCACAGCCAGGTGATGTTCGCCGGGCCGGAGGGGCGCCTCGACCAGCTGCACAAGGTGGTGGCCGACGGCGCCGGCCGCAGCGTCTTCAACGGCGCGGTGCGGGTGCCGCGGGCCGCCCAGCGCACCGACGCCGCCCAGCTGAGCCGCAGCCTGCTGCTCTCCGAGCGGGCGCGGGTGGACACCAAACCGGAGCTGGAGATCGTCGCCGACGACGTGCGCTGCGCCCACGGCGCCACCGTGAGCCGCCTGCGGCAGGACGAGCTCTTCTACCTGCAGAGCCGCGGCATCGGCGCCGATCTGGCCGCCCGGCTGCTGCTGCGCGGCTACTGCGAGGAGGTGCTGCGGGAGCTGCCGGGGGCGGCCGCCCTCTGGCATCCTCTCGACACCTTCCCCGCCCCGGGGGCCCCCGCCCGATGACCCCCGCCACCGCCCAGGCCGACACCAGCGCCGCCAGCACCAGCCCCACCGGCAGCGAGAGCCCCGTGTCCAGCGCCCCGCCGCTGGACGACCTGGCCGCCGCCACCCGGCCCGATTTCCCCCTGCTGGCGCAGACCGCCTGCCTGGGCCAGCCGCTGATCTACCTCGACCACGCCGCCACCAGCCAGAAGCCGCGGGCCGTGCTCGAGGCCCTGCAGCAGTACTACGGCCACGACAACGCCAACGTGCACCGTGGCGCCCACCAGCTGAGCGCCCGGGCCACCGAGCATTTTGAGGCGGCCCGTTCGGCGGTGGCCGACTTCGTGGGGGCGGCCGCGGCCCGGGAGATCGTTTACACCCGCAATGCCAGCGAGGCGATCAACCTGGTGGCCCGCACCTGGGGGGAGGCCAACCTGCGGGAGGGTGATGAGGTGCTGCTCACCCTGATGGAGCACCACAGCAACCTGGTGCCCTGGCAGCTGCTGGCGGCCCGCACCGGCTGCGTGCTGCGCCACGCCGGCCTCACCGCCAGCGGCGAACTCGACCTCGACGACTGGCGCCAGAAGCTCAGCGACCGCACCCGGCTGGTGAGCGTGGTGCAGGTGAGCAACGCCCTCGGTTGCCTCAATCCGATCGAAACCCTGGTGCCCCTGGCCCACGCGGCCGGCGCCCTGGTGCTGGTGGACGCCTGCCAGAGCCTGCCCCACCTGCCGGTGGATGTGGCCCGCCTGGGCTGCGATTTTCTGGTGGGCTCGTCCCACAAGTTCTGCGGCCCCACCGGCATGGGCTTCCTCTGGGGGCGGGAGGCGCTGCTGGAGGCGATGCCCCCCTTCCTGGGCGGCGGCGAGATGATCCAGGACGTCTTCCTCGACCACAGCAGCTGGGCGGATCTGCCCCACAAGTTCGAGGCCGGCACCCCGGCGATCGGCGAAGCGATCGGCATGGGGGCGGCGATCGGGTACCTGCAGGCCCTGGGCATGGAGCGGATCCACGCCTGGGAGAAGCGGCTCACCCGGCACCTGTTCGAGCGGCTGCGGGCGATCGAGGGGCTGCGCATCCTGGGGCCCACGCCGGAGCAGCAGCCGGAGCGGGCCGCCCTGGCCTCCTTCCACGTGGAGGGGCTGCACGCCAACGACATCGCCGCTCTGCTGGATTCGGCGGGCATCTGCATCCGCAGCGGCCACCACTGCACCCAGCCGCTGCATCGCCACTACGGGCTGGCGGGCACGGCACGGGCCAGCCTGGCCTTCACCAACACCGTCGCCGAGATCGACCGCTTCGCCGACGAGCTGGAGGGCACGATCGCCTTCCTGCGGGAGCACGCCTGAGGGTGGCCCGCCTGCGTGCCGCCTTAGTGGCCCTGGGCACGGTCCTGCTGGCAGGCTGCGCTCCCCGGGCGCCCTGGGCGGTGTCGGATCTGCCGGCGGCGGCGGTGCCCCGGCGCAGCGAGGCGGAGCTGGCGGCCTGCACGGCCCGCCTGGGGCTGGCGGCGGAGCTGCCCCGGCCGGCCCACGCCAGCAACTTCGGCCAGCGGCAGCCGCGGGACGCCTGGGGCCGCGCCCTGCCCCACGCGCCGCGGCTGATCGTGCTGCACGAAACCGTGATCTCCGCCCCCGCCACGGTGAAGCTGTTCGCCACGCCCCACCCGCGCGATGAGGATCAGGCCAGTTACCACCTGCTGGTGGACAGGGAGGGGCAGCGGCTGCGGATCGTGCCGGATGGGGCGCGGGCCTACGGGGCCGGGATGTCGGCCTTCGGCGACATGACCGTGCGGCCGCGGGCCAGCTCCCTGGGGCCGGTCAACAACGTGGCCCTGCACCTGAGCCTGGAGACGCCGGCCGACGGGCGGGGCGATGGCGATGGCCATTCGGGCTATAGCGAGGCCCAGTACCGCACGGCGGCGGCCCAGGTGCTGCTGTGGCAGGGCCGCTGGGGCATCCCCCTGAACCGGCTCACCAGCCATGCGGCGGTTGACCGCAGCCGCAGCCGCTACGACCCCCGCAGCTTCCGCTGGGAGCGCTTCATGCCCGCTTGGCAGGCCGCCGCCCGCCGCTGCGGTTGGAGCGGCTATGAGAGCCGCGGGGCCGGCCCCTGAGCGCCGCAGCCGATAGCGTGGAAGTAGCGGGAGGGCGCCTGTCGCCATGGGGACACACACCATGAATTCTGGGCCCGCCCCCCTGGCCGCCCGGCTGCTGGCTGTCCTGCCGCTGGCGGCTCTGGCCGGCCCGGCGCTGCTGGCGGCCCCGGCGCTGGCCCAGAGCGCCGACGACTGGCGCAACGCCCCGCTGGCCATCCCCTCCGGCGCCGCCCCCAGCGGCACCGCCGAGCCGCCCCTGCAGGCGCCGGCGGAGGTGCGCCGCCCCCAGGTGCCGCTGCAACCGGGCCAGCCCCTGCCCGAGGCCCCCGCCCCATGGCAGGGGGACCCGGAGATCCGCGTCGCCCCCGGAGCCGGGTTGCGCCCCCAGCTGCGCCCGCGCCCCCAACTCCAACCCCCGCTGCAACCCCAGGCGACGCCGGCGCCCCCCAAGGCCGCGCCACCGGTGCCGAGCGTGCGGATCATCCGCGTGCCCGTGAGCACCTCGCCGCCCCCGCCCGCCACGCCACCGCGGCCGCCCGGCCCGAAGGTGCGCTCCTTCCTGGAAACCCTGCCGCCCGGCACGATCCAGCCCCTGCCCGGCGAAACCCTCCCCGGCAGCGTGCCCCAGCAGAGCCCGGCGCGCCCCCCCCAGGTGGTACCCCAGGCGCCCCAGGTGGTGCCGCCGCCCCCCTGGGCGAAGGGGCAAGGCGCCAGCCAGCGGCCGGAGCTGCCCTGGCTCTGGCTGCTGCTGGGGCTGGGGATCGGCGGCGGGGCGGTGGTCCTGCTGCAGGACCGGCGGCGGCAGGCGCCCGGTCCGGAGACGGCCGCCACCCTCGGCATCCGCGTGGAGGCCCGGCCGGACGCGGGCGTGCAGACCCTGCGGCCGGCCACACCCCATGGGGAGTCGCCCCGTGGGGCCGCGGGGGAGTGAGGGATTGGCGGATTCCCTGGGCCGGTTGCTGCGTGTCGATCCGGAGCGTCTGCGGCGCCTGCTGATCGAGGAGGAGCTGGCCCCCCATCCCTGGCTGAGCAGCTGCGGGCGGCAGGTGATCCAGGAGGTGGCCGCCGAGCTGGCCGGGCGGTTGCCGGAGGCGCTGGACACGCGGCTGGAGACGCTGGTGCTGGAGGCGTTCCGGCGCCAGCCGCCGGACGTTCCGACGCCAGCGAGCCAGGGCTCGGGTGAGATCGATGTGCCGCTGCCGAGCCAGCGGCTGCAGTCGCGCCACCGGCCGGCGCTGGCGGTGCTGGTGGGGCAGCGGCCGCTGCTGGAGGTTGTGTTCGATCTGAGCCTGGAGCTGCGGCTGGAGGGGGTGGTGCTGCGGCTGCGGGAGGGGGTGCCCCGCTCGGTGGCGATCCGTCGGGCCCAGGGCTCCGGGCTGCTGATGCTCGGCCGTCAGATGCTCAGCCGCTTCGGCGAGGCCCCGGTGACCCTGCCACCGGTGCTCCCGCTGCTGGAGAGCCCCACCTGAGGAGCGGGCCTGAAGGAAGGGTCCGGCCGTTCGCGAGGATCAACAGCCCCATCCCCCGGCGCGGCGCCCCCCATGAACATCGACGGCAAGCCCTGGCGCACCATCTGGCTGGCGGAAGGGGGCTACGCGGTGGTGGTGATCGACCAGACGCGGCTGCCCCACCGGCTGGAGGTGCGCCGGCTCACCACGGAGGCGGAGGCGGCTGAGTCGATCCGCACGATGGTGGTGCGGGGCGCGCCGCTGATCGGCGTCACCGGCGCCTATGGGCTGATGCTGGCCCTGCGGGCCGACCCGAGCGACGAAGCCCTGGCGGCGGCGTTCGAGCTGCTGCTGGCCACCCGCCCCACCGCCGTGAACCTGCAGTGGGCCCTGGAGCGGGTGCGCGCCCGGGTGCTGCCCCTGCCGCCGGAGCAGCGCGCAGAAGAGGCCGGTGCGGAGGCGGGCCGGATCGCCGAGGAGGACGTGGCGATGTGCGCGGCGATCGGCGAGCACGGCCTGCGGCTGCTGCGCCAGCTGGCCGCCGCCCGCCCCCCCGAACGGCAGGGCGAACCCCTGAATATACTCACCCACTGCAACGCCGGCTGGTTGGCGACGGTGGACTGGGGCACGGCCCTGGCGCCGCTCTACAAGGCGCACCGCTCCGGCCTGGCGGTGCATGTGTGGGTGGATGAAACCCGGCCCCGCAACCAGGGGGCCAGCCTGACGGCCTACGAGCTGGGGCGGGAGGGGGTGCCCCACACGGTGATCGTCGACAACGCCGGCGGCCACCTGATGCAGCACGGGCTGGTGGATGCGGTGATCGTGGGCACCGACCGCACCACCCGGAGCGGCGATGTGTGCAACAAGATCGGCACCTACCTCAAGGCCCTGGCCGCCCACGACAACAGCGTGCCCTTCTACGTGGCCCTGCCGGGCTCCACGATCGACTGGACGATCAGTGACGGCGTGGCGGAGGTGCCGATCGAGGCCCGCTCCGACCGGGAGGTGACCCACATCGCTGGCTGCCCGGAGGGGGGCGATCCCTGCGAGGTGCGGCTGACGCCGGAAGGCAGCAGCGGCTTCAACCCGGCGTTTGATGTCACCCCGGCGCGGCTGGTGACGGCGCTGATCACCGAACGGGGAGTGGCGGCGGCGAGTGAGGCGGGGTTGCGCGCTCTGTATCCGGAGGTTTAGGAGTTTGCAGAAAAACACCCTCACGAGCCAGTTTTCCACATCCATGAGCTGATTTCTGGCTCAAAAAGACGAATCGACGCCGTTCAAGTCCACAAACAGACTGATTTCGGCGTCGTTGGCCTGCCTGTAAGTCATTG